>DNAS01000145.1:0-16494 GCA_003485185.1 Phycisphaerales bacterium
TCACCATGCCGCCCGATTCAATCGTGATGACGCTGTGGGCGAGGCTGCCGGTGACCTGGAGCTTGCCCTGCGAGACGACCGTCGTCCCGCTGAATCCGCTGTCGCCCGTCAGCTTCAGCTTGCCCTCGCCGGTCTTGGTGAACGTCCCGTTGCCGCTCAGCGCGCTGCTGTAGGTGGCGTTCGTGCCCTGGTCGAAGATCAGCGCCCCATTCACCGTGATGTTGCCCTGGAGGCTGGTCACGTTTCCCTTGAGCGTCCCGTCGCTGATGGTGGTCCCGCCGCTGTAGGAGTTGGTTCCCGTCAGCACGAGCGTGCCGGTGCCGGTCTTGGTCAGCGACTTGGCGCTTCCGGTGATGTTGCCCGAAACGGTGAAGGTCCGCCCCGTGCCGATGGACCAGCTCTGGCTGTTGCCCAGGGCGATGTGGCACGAAATGCCCAGGGCGCTCGCGCCGGCGTCTACCGTCAGGGCCGTTCCGCTATTGGTCAGCGTGAAGGCGTTGCCCGCCACCGTGAACGTGTCACAGGTGCTGTCGAACCGCAGCGTGTTCAGCGACAGGTTGGCGATGTTCTGGTTCGTCGGTCCGTTGCTGCCCGTGCCGGTCAACTGCACGTCCGAACCGTTCACCGGCCCGCTGGACGGCTGGCTACCGCCCACGGACCAGTTCTGCTTGGCGTTCCACTCGGAGGGTTTGGCGCCGCCGTCCACCCAGACATACAGGGCGCCGGCGGCCGACGAGAAAAACATCCCCAGAACCAGAATCAGACCCGTCGCAACGTGCAACCCCTTCACTCTCCGCCCGTTGTGATGAAGGCTCATGGCTCGCACCTTTCCGCCCGGCTAGGCCGGGCTTTCCCCGCACTCATGTGCGTGCTCAGATACAACACGGTTTTACGCCAACCGCAATCAAGCATGGTACATGCCGCGAAGAGCGACTACCCCGGTTCCTCAGGAACCGGTGCGGCAGAGCGATACAACGTCCTCCGAGCGTACGGCGAGCAAATCGCAAAGAAAAGAATTGAGCAGCTAGGCTGTCTTGGCCCCACACAAGGAGACGTGTTCCCTCACACCTATATACTAATCCCGATGTGTAATTTTGTCAACAGGCATCGCCCCGGGGCTCGCGGAATTGCAAGCGATTCCCCCTTTGCGGCGTTTGGTTTATAAGTTCAGCGCCCATAAACAAATGGGGCTCGTTTGCCGTGTTGGCGATCTGCGGCGGCGCTTCAAAAGCAGCGGTGCGGCGGCGCCCAGAAGGAGCGTCAGCGACGGTTCCGGCACCGGTGCGAGGCGCAGCTCGCCGGCGGCTGCGTCGAAGACGATCGCGCTGAACGGCCCGGCCGAACGCGTGTCGAAGATCGCCAGCAGGTCGCTGAGATCGGTGAGGTTGGCCAAATCAACGTCCAGGCTGACCGACGGGACGAGCAGGTTCATGCCGAACACGCCCGGCAGACCCGCCGCGTCCAGCACCAGCAGGTCCACGTTTTTCCAGACCAGTTCGTCAGCGCCGTCCTTGGTGGTGATGCGCAGTTCCGCCAGCGTCACCAGCGGGGCCTCGACCTGGCTGCCGATGCCGCCGACCTCGAACGTCTTTCCCCCGGCGAGCTTGTGCTGCGTGATGAAATCGGCCAGGCTCATCCCGGCCGGGATGATGCCCAGGGCTTCTGCCGTCTGGCGGCTGATGAACGAATTGCCCGCGCCCGTGTCGAACAGCCATTCCTGCTCCGTCAGCGTCCGCGTGACGCCCAGGGAGTCGGTGAACGACGCGCCGATGTGCCGGACCATGGGGTTTTCCGCGTGGCTGGGCAGCACCTCCGGCGGCGGGGGGGTGGACACGAAGTTCTGCATGCGGATCGCCAGCGTCAGGCTGGTGGCGGGAATTTCAGGGTCTCCCGCGGACAGCAGGTGCGTGTTCATCACCGACAGGCTCAGCAGGTCGTCGCCCATCATGGGCGTGGGGTCCATGTACATGACCTTCTGTCCGATGATCGGCATGCCGAGGATGTTGATGGGATCGGCGATGGTCACCGCGAATCCGCCGACGTCGACGGAGACCACCTCGCCCGTGCCCGGCGCGCGGCGGACCCAGAGGTTCTGCCCGCCGTAATCGTCGAACAGGTGGGCATATGTCGCGTAATTGTCGCCGTCGACCGCGCCGATCGAGCCGTTGATCGCCTTGACCGTGAAGCTGCGCGTCACGTCGCCGACTTCCTGCCCGCCGACGCCGGTCTCCGTGTAGTAGCCGATGAACTCGCCCGCGGGCACGCCGTCCAGGCCCAGCGAGAGAATCTCGCCGCGCAGCAGCGTCGGCTCGTAACCCGTCACGTGCAGGTTGCTGATGACCGACCCGGAGGCGCCGGTGTCGATGAAGGCGTCGAAGACGACGGGCTTGGTGTAGCCCTCCTCGTCCACGTCGGTGATGACGCTTCCGCCGTCGAACAGCACGGCGCTGAGTCGCGGCTGGTCCAGCGAGAAGGCCGGCACCATCCCCGGCGCGACGATGATTTCCCCCGCGGGCGCCGCGGTCAACGTCCAGAGCAGGACTGCCGCGGACAGAACGAGAGCGTTCCTCTGCGCGTGCATGGGCCAGTTGCCTCCAACTGTGACGGCCGCCGAGCCGCGGCCGGAGCGCCCTAGATCATACCCGAAAACCCCCGCCGGAAGGGCAAAAAAGGGCGCAAAAATGGCGAAAAAGGTCAGGAATGGAGTAGAACTGGTTTCATAACCTACGACGGCCGCGACGCCAGGAATTCTGGTTGCAGGCAAGGAGCGAGGCCGACGGCGACCCTTCGATGGGTCGTCGTGGCCTCGGACGGTTTTGGCCGCAACGCGGCTCGTTGTAGGTTATGAAACCAGTTCAAGGAAGGCGTCGTCATCGGGCGAAAAGACGACCGTTTCGCGCGGCAAACGGGCCAGGTCGAACCGTTCGACGAGTTCGCCCAGGGTTGCCTCGCGCCGGCGGTCGAGCAGCCCGCACCAGAAGCCCAGCAGCCCCAGGAGGCGCTGCGGCGCGGCGCCGCGCCGGCGGTAATGTTCCAGGCGCGTGTCGCCGTGGCGCTTGGCGAGGCGCCGGCCGTCCGCGCCGACCACCAGCGGCAGGTGCCAGTGCGCCGGCGAAGGCTCCAGCCCCAGCAGGCGGCGCAGGTGAATCTGCCGGGCCGCCGAGACCAGCAGGTCGTCGCCGCGGACGATCGCATCGACGCCGGCCGCCGCGTCGTCCGCCACCACCGCCAACTGATACGCCGCCAGGCCGTCGTTCTTGAACACCACGAAGTCGCCCCCGCACCGCGCCAGGTCCACGCACTGCGGGCCGGCGAACTCGTCGGCAAACTCCACCGGCTCGTCCGGCACGCGAACCCGCCACGCGACGGGCCTGCCGCACGCGCGCCGGGCGTCGTCGGCCGACGACCACCGCCCGCGGCACCTGCCGGCGTAGCTGGCCGCGCCGTCATCGGCGTGGGGCGCGCCGCCGGCCGTCTCGATGTCCCGCCGGCTGCACACGCACGGATACGCCGCCCCGGCCGCGACCAGCCGCTCCAGCGCCGCGCGGTACGCGTCCGCCCGCTGCGACTGCCGCACGATCGGCCCGTCCCACGTCAGCCCCAGCCAGGCCAGTTCGTCCAGCAGTTGCTCCGCCGCCCCGGCCTTGACGCGCGGACCGTCCAGATCCTCCACGCGCATCAGCACGCGCCAGCCGCGATGCTTCGCCAGCAGCCAGTTCACCAGGAACGTCCGCGCGTTGCCTAGGTGCAACGCCCCCGTGGGCGACGGCGCTAATCGCGTTGTGCCAACCTTACTCACCAATCCTCGACCTTAGGCGTCAGGCTTCAGGGGTGCCACGGCCTGGCGCTGTTTGGCTGGCCGTGCCGACACCCTCAAGCACACGACGCTTGAGGGTGGCACCCGCAATACGCGAAATCGAAAATCTAAAATCACAAATTGAAAATTCCCACCACTCGCCGCTCTTTGTTTTCCGCTTTCCGTTTTCAGCTTTTCGCTTTCCACTACGGCTTTTCCCCTGGCACCTCGTGGTGACCCCTCCCTCACGGTCGGGGCTCTGGAAGAGGCGCCGGACTCGCTTCTGTATTCCTATTGCCTGCTGCCTATTGCCTTCTTCCCTCACTCACCACTCACCACTATCCACTCTTCCGCAGACAAACGCCGATCTCCTCGGCCGTCCGGCGGATGTGGGCGGCGCCGGCGGCGTAGTCTTCCGGCGTGCGGAGGTGTTCCAGCAGCAGCGGCACGTCGCCCGGCAGGTGGGAAAGCTCGCGGAGGAACACGCGGTAGTCGAGCCTTCCGCGTCCGGGGACGACTTCCTCCAGCCGCACCGTCAGTTCGCCGTGCAGCAGCGTGTCCTTGGCGTGGCAGGACTTGATCCGCGGGCCAAGCCTGGCGAAGCACTCGCGCAGCAGCGCGGCATTGTCGAAATACCGCTGCGGCGAGCAGACGAGGTTCACCGGGTCCAGGTGCACGGCGAAGGCGGGGCGGTCGACGGCCCGGATCAGCCGCAGATAGCTGTCCGGCGAGTCGGGATACATCCAGGGCATCGTCTCGAGCGTGTAGAAGGTGCGGGTCGGCTGGACCGCGTCGAGGATGGCCCGGACGCTCTGGACGATCATTTCGAATGTCTCGTCGGTGAGGTCGAGCTCGCACGGGCCGTCCCACTTGGCCCCGCGCGAGCCGGCGATGTTCACGCAGCACCGCGCGCCGATGCGCTCGGCCAGCGCGAGCTGGCGGACGCACTTGTCGTGGGCGGCGGCGCGGGTGGCCGGATCGCCGCTGAGCGGGTTGCTCCATGCGCCGACTTCGGCGATGACGATGTCATTGCGTCGCGCGGCTTCGGCGACGGCCGCGACCAGATCGTCGCTCGCCTCCGCGCCCACTGGGCAGAATGCGGCCGAATAGCCCAACGCCTTGACCGCCTCGGCCCACTGTTGCGGGTCCTGGCCGTCCCATTTCACCGGACCGCCCAGCCGGATCATCGCCGCTCCTTCACTTCGCGGAATCGCAAATCCAAAATCACAAATCTAAAAATGCAGTTCTCAGATTTCAAATTTCAGATGATAGCAGAGAGCAGATTCCGTTTTCAGCTTTTCACTTTCCACTTCGGCCTTTCCCCTTGCAGCTCGAGGTGACCCCTCCCTCACGGTCGGGGCTCTGTAAGAGGCGCCAGACTCGCTTTTGTATCCCTATTGCCTTCTTCCCTCAGTTCTCACTCCTCGGTCCTTCGACTTTCCGCAACATCCGGGCGAGGATCCACGCATACGTGACCGCGAACCCCAGGGCGTACCAGTACCAGTCCAGCGCCAGCACGTCCGGCCAGAGCTTGGCGACCATCAGCACGAAGGCGATCATGCAGACCTTGAACACCGCCATGTCCCAGATGGTGAACGTCCGGATCTTTGATTCAGCCCAACGGAACAGTCTCATGATGGTTCTCCTTCTCTGACGGCAGGAACTCGGAACCCGGAATCCGGAACAAGGAACGAGGAACCGGAAACCTGCTGCCCGGTATCCGGTTTTCGGTCTTCCAAATTGTCAATCGCCAATTGTCAATTGTCAATTTCTTCCGCTCCCTGTCAAAACCGTCCGCGGCAGGCGGCCGATGCGCAGAGTTGGCAGGCGGAGGGCGGCAGCGGTCGAGTGCCGGATTGGCGATAACGCTTTATATGAAAAGAAATTACGGATTTAGGCATACGAGTTGCCATTCGTGTGCCGTGGTCGCTGCGCCCGCGCTGCAACCCGGCCGGGAACGCACGGCAGGTTGTCGCAGCGCGTAAGTCAAACGAAATCAATAACTTGCAGCTTTAGGAGTCTGGGAAACCGAAAGGAGACTTTCCCCATGGCGGCAAAGCAGTTGGCATTCGAATCGGAGGCGCGTGAGGCGCTGCTGCGGGGCGTGGAGAAGCTCGCCCGCGCGGTCAAGAGCACCCTCGGGCCCCGCGGGCGGACGGCCATCCTCGACAAGAGCTGGGGCGCCCCGACCGTCACCAAGGACGGCGTGACCGTGGCCGAGGAGATCGAGCTGTCCGACAAGTACGAGAACATGGGCGCGCAACTGGTCAAGGAGGCCGCCAGCAAGACCTCCGACGCCGCCGGCGACGGAACCACCACCGCCACCGTGCTGGCCGAGGCGATCTTCAAGGAAGGCTACCGCAACCTCGCCGCCGGCGCCGACGCCATGAGCCTGTCGCGCGGCGTCCGCAAGGCCGTAGACGCGATCGTCGCGGAGCTCAAGAAGCTGGCCATCCCCGTCACCGGCGACGAGGCGAAGATCCGCAACGTCGCGGCCATCAGCGCCAACAACGACCCCGAGGTCGGAAAGATGCTCGCCGAGGCGATGAAGAAGGTCGGCCAGGACGGCGTCATCACCGTCGAGGAAGGCAAGAGCATCGAGACGACGGTCGACGTCGTCGAGGGCATGCAGTTCGACCGCGGGTATCTCTCGCCGCACTTCGTGACCGACCCCGAGTCGATGATCTGCGCGATGGAAAAGCCGCTGATCCTTATCCACGAGGACAAGATTTCCAACGTCGCCAAGCTGATACCGCTGCTGGAGAAGGCCGCCAAGTCCAAGCGCCCGCTGCTGATCATCGCCGAGGACGTCGAGGGCGAGGCCCTGGCGACCCTCGTGGTCAACAAGCTGCGCGGAATCCTTTCGATCTGCGCGGTCAAGGCGCCGGGCTACGGCGACCGCCGCAAGGCCATGCTCCAGGACCTGGCCGTCCTGACCGGCGGAAAGTACATCTCCAAGGACCTCGGCCTGGAGCTGGACAAGATTTCCCCGGCCGACCTCGGCCAGGCCAAGAAGGTCGAGATCGACAACGACAACACGACGGTCCTCGAGGGCGCCGGTTCGACGAAGGAAATCCAGGCCCGCATCGGGCATATCCGCAACGAAATCGAGACGACCACCAGCGATTACGACCGCGAGAAGCTCCAGGAGCGCCTGGCGAAGCTGGCAGGCGGGGTGGCCGAGATCAACGTCGGCGCCGCCACCGAGAGCGAGATGAAGGAAAAGAAGGCCCGCATCGAGGACGCCCTGCACGCGACGCGGGCGGCCATCGAAGAGGGCATCCTCCCCGGCGGCGGGGTGGCGTTGCTGCGGGCGCGCAAGGCGCTGGACAAGATCAAGGCCTCCGGCGACGAGGCGACCGGCGTGGAGATCGTCCGCCGGGCCGTCGCCGAACCGCTCCGCATGATCGTCGCCAACGCCGGCGAGCAGCCCAGCGTCATCCTCCGCAAGGTCGAGCAGGGACAGGGCGGTTTCGGATACAACGCCGACACGATGGTCTTTGAGGATCTGGTGGCCGCCGGCGTGATCGACCCGGCCAAGGTCACCCGCACGGCGCTCCAGAACGCCGCCAGCGTGGCGACGCTACTGCTGACGTGCGACGCGGCCGTCGCCGAGAAGCCCAAGGCCGCGGACGACCACGCCGGACACGCCCACGGTGGAATGGGCGGCGGAATGGGTGGAATGGGCGGTATGGGCGGCATGGGCATGGGCGGTATGGGCGGCATGGGCGGGATGATGTAAGACGCCGAATGCCAAAGAAAGGTGAGAGGTGAAAGGGTAGAGGTGAGAGAGCCTCTTGCTGCTCTTGGACGAATGCGATGGACCTTAGGCTGATCGAAAAGCTGGCCAAAGAAGGAAAGAATTTCCTGTTCTTGGACGGGACCAATCCAAAGGGTCGAAAATGTGAAGTTCTGGAAGTTTGCGTCGATCCTTGTATTCAATCGGGATATGGTTTTGATCGCAGCAAACATACCTCTGCGACTTATGTGAAGGTGCGTCTGTTCGACAGCAATGAGGTAAAGGACGTCAATCCACTAGATGTCGTGGAAGATGAGGATAGCCAGTAAATCGGCGAATGAATGGAAATGAGTAAATGAGGTAAAGGGAACTGCAAGAGAGAACGAAAGCTTCTGGCTCTCTCCCCTCTCCCCTCTAACCTCTCCCCTTTTGAAAACGAGAACGAACGAAGGAGACCCCGGCAATGGCAGTGAAACCGTTGGATGATCGCGTGTTGCTGAAGCAGTGCGAAGCGGAAGAGAAGACGGCGGGGGGCATCGTGCTCCCGGACGCCGCCAAGGAAAAGCCCCAGCGCGGAAAGGTCGTCGCGGCCGGCCCGGGCAAAATGCTCGACAGCGGCGAGCGCAGCAAGATGGTCCTGAAGAAGGGCGATGAGGTCTTTTACGGCAAGTACACCGGCACCGAGATCAAGATCGACGGCGAGGAATACGTCCTGATCCGCGAGTCCGACGTGCTGGCGATCATCGAGAAATAGGGAACCGGTCGCCGGTTGAGTGTGAACCGGCTGACGAGGAGCAAATCATGGCTGCGAAGCAGATGCTGTTTGACGCGGACGCCCGCACGGCGATGCGCGAGGGAGTCCGAAAGCTTTCCGAGGCCGTCAAGGTGACGCTCGGCCCGACCGGCCGGAACGTGCTGTTGCAGAAGTCCTTCGGCTCGCCCAAGGTGACCAAGGACGGCGTGACGGTCAGCAAGGAAATCGAGCTGCCCAACCCGTTCGAGAACATGGGCGCCAAGATGGTCAACCAGGTGGCGAGCAAGACCGCCGACGTCGCGGGCGACGGCACGACCACCGCCGTGGTGCTGGCCGAGGCGATCATGTCCGAGGGGCTCAAGAACGTCGCCGCGGGCGCCAACCCCGTAGCCGTCAAGCGCGGAATCGACCTGGCGGTGCAGGCGGCCGTCGAGTCCATCGCCGCGCAGGCGGCCAAGGTCAAGGGCACCGACGATCTCCGCAAGGTCGCCACCGTCTCGGCCAACTGGAACACCGACATCGGCGACCTCATCGCCCAGGCGTTCGAGAAGGTCGGGACCGACGGCGTCATCACCGTCGAGGAAGGAAAGAGCATCTCCAACGAGATGGAGCTGGTCGAGGGAATGCAGTTCGACAAGGGCTACATTTCCGCCTACTTCATGACCAACCCCAACACGATGGAGTGCGTGCTGGAAGACGCGTACATCCTCATCCACGAGAAGAAGCTCTCGAGCCTGCGCGACCTGGTGCCGGTGCTGGAGAAGGTGGCCGGCGCGAGCAGGCCGCTGCTGATCGTGGCCGAGGACGTCGAGGGCGAGGCCCTGGCGGCGCTGGTGGTCAACCGTCTGCGCGGCGTGCTGAACGTCTGCGCGGTCAAGGCGCCGGCCTTCGGAGACCGCCGCAAGGCGATCCTCCAGGACCTGGCCGTCCTGACGGGCGGGCAGTTCATCAGCGAGGACCTGGGCATCAAGCTCGAGGCGGTGACGGCCGAGATGCTCGGAACCGCCAAGCGCATCGTCATCACCAAGGACGCCACGACGATCGTCGAGGGCGGCGGAAAGAAGAAGGACATCGACGCCCGCGTCGAGACCATCCGCGCCCAGATCGAAAAGACCACCAGCGACTACGACCGCGAGAAGCTTCAGGAGCGCCTGGCCAAGCTGACGGGCGGCGTGGCGGTGATCAAGGCGGGCGCCGCGACCGAGACGGAGATGAAGGAGCGCAAGGATCTCATCGACGACGCGGTGCATGCGACCCGCGCGGCGGCCGAGGAAGGCGTCATTGCGGGCGGCGGGGTGGTGTTCCTGCACACGCTGCCTGCCGTCGAGAAGGTCCGCGCCAAGGCCAAGGGCGACGAGCGGATCGGCGTGGAAATCGTGCTGAAGGCGATGTCCGCCCCGACGCGCCAGATCGTCGACAACAGCGGCGAGGACGGAGACGTCGTCGTCGCGGAAATCCTCGAGAAGGGCAACAGCATCGGGTACAACGCCTCCACCGGCGAGTTCGTGGACATGATCGCCGCGGGCATCATCGACCCGGCGAAGGTCTCCCGCACGGCGCTTCAGAACGCCGCGTCGGTGGCAGGGCTGATGCTGACGGCCGACCTGATGGTCACCGAGTTCGACGAGAAGGCCGAGGGCCCCGAGAAAGTCGCCCACGCGATCCGGTAACACAGGAATTTCGGATTGCGGATTTCGGAATGCGGATTGGCGCGGCGTCCCATCGGGACGCCGCGCTGCCGTACAGGAAAAATCAAAAGCGAAGACCGATTCTTGAGTCCTGGCCGGGCAAACGGCGGAAACAAAAGCCTTGGTTCGGGCGGGCCGATGCCGATACAAGAACCGTATCAAAAAAACCGGACGGATGCGCCGTAACGGGAACCGTCCGGAAGTCGGACGCGGATCGAATCCGCGATCCGCAATCTGAAATCCGCAATGAGTGAGAAGCGCGACTATTACGAGGTGCTGGGCGTCGGGCGAGAGGAAAGCGCCGACGCCATCAAGCGCGCCTACCGCAAGCTCGCGCTGAAGTATCACCCCGACAACTTCAAGGGGCACAAGGCCGAGGGCGAGAAGAAGTTCAAGGAACTTGCCGAGGCCTACGAGGTGCTCTCCGACCCCGTCAAGCGCCGCCGCTACGACCAGTACGGGCACGAGGGGCTGCGCGACGTGGGAATGCACGACTTCTCCTCGATGGGGTTCGGGGACATCTTCTCGATGTTCCAGGACATCTTCGGGGAGATGGGCTTCGGCGGCGCGAGGCAATCGGACCGCGGGCTGGACCTCGAGACGGAAATGGAGCTGACGCTCGAGAACGTGGCGACCGGCGTGGACCGGACGCTGGAGTTCGAGCGTATGGACCTGTGCGAGACCTGCGGCGGCAGCGGCGCCAAGGCGGGCACCCGCCCGAAGAAGTGCGACACGTGCGGCGGCTACGGGCGTGTGCAGCAGCAGGTGCAGGGGTTCTTCGGGCTGAGCGTACGGGTGGCGCCGTGCCCGGCCTGCCATGGGCGGGGCAGCGTGGTGGAAACTCCCTGCCCCAAGTGCGACGGCAGCGGGCGGCAGCGCAAGAAGCGCGTGCTGACGGTGCATATTCCCGCGGGCATCCGCGACGGGCAGGTGGTGCGCGTCCGCGGAGAGGGCGAGCCCGGCGCCGCGGGCACCAGCCGCGGAGACCTCCACGTCTACGTCCGCGTCCTGGAGCACATGTTCCTCGTCCGCCGGGGCGACGACATCTTCTGCCAAGTGCCCATCTCCTACACGCAGGCGGCCCTGGGCGGAAAGGTGTCCATGCCGACGCTGACCGGGCCCGAGGAAATCGACATTCCGGCCGGAACCCAGAACGGCGAGGTGCTCACGCTCAAGGGGCGCGGATTGCCGAACCCCGCCGGCTCGCGAAAGGGCAGCCAGCACGTGCAGGTGTTCGTCGAGGTGCCGCGCAAGCTTTCGCCCGAGCAGCGCGAGCTGCTCCACACCCTCGCGCGGACCGAGGAAAAGGACGTCACCCCGCAACGCAAGACGTTCATCGAGAAACTCAAGGAATACTTCGGAGCCAAGCAGTGACCGTCGGCGAGGAACGATTGTCATGACGCGCAAAGAGGAACGAAAATCCGACGACCAGGACCTGCCGCAGGAGCCCGCGGGCAGCGGGGCGGACCAGGCGGCGCCCCAGCCGGCGAGCGCCGCCGACGATGCCGCCGCGCTGCGGACCGAGCGCGACGACCTGCTCGCCCGTCTCCAGCGGGTCTCGGCCGATTACCTTAACTACCAGAAACGCGTGCAGCGCGAGCTGGCGCAGGGGCGCGAGTTCGCCAACGAGGAGCTGATCAAGAGCCTGCTGCCCATGCTGGACGACATGGAGCGGGCGATGGCGGCCGCCCGCGAAAATCACGCCCCCGACGACCCGCTGCTGGTCGGAATGCAGCTGGTCCACGACAAGGCGCTGGAAGCGCTCGGGCGGTTCGGGGTATCCGTGATCGAGGCCGCGGGCAAAAAATTCGACCCCGCGCTGCACTCGGCCCTGATGCGCCAACCGAGCGACGACGCCCCCGAGGGCACGGTGCTCCAGGAAGTGCAGAAGGGCTACCAGCTCAAGGGGCGGACGATCCGCCCCAGCAGCGTGATCGTGGCGGCGGCCCCTGAACCGCCGCAGGACGAGCCGCAGGAGTGAGTGTTTCCGAATCGGAGCGAGTTCGATGCCGACGTACGATTACCAGTGCGATGCCTGCGGGCACACGTTCGAGAAGTTCCAGTCCATCACGGCCAAGCCCGTGCGGAAGTGCCCCGCCTGCGGGAAACTCAAGGTCCGCCGCCTGATCGGGATCGGCGCGGGCGTCATCTTCCGGGGCAGCGGGTTCTACCAGACCGACTACCGTAGCGATTCGTACCGCAAGGCCGCCGAGAAAGACAAACCGTCGTCTGGCGGCTCGACCGACAGCAAGCCCTCCGCCAAGGACAAGCCCGCCTCGGGCGGCTCGTCGTCCTCTTCCGGCAAGGACAAGTCCTGACCCGTGCCGCCGTCCTTTCTCTGGCGCGACCGCGGCGCTCTCGCCGCCTTCCGCGGGGAAAATCTTTGCAGCCGCGCGCGCGGAACGTATAATCCTCTGCCATAGAGGATCTTGTTGGGCCACGCGGGCCAGGCGCCCCGCTTCCCCGCGACGGTTGGGCGGGTCCTACGGAAAGGGCGAGAATCATGTCGGACGAGAAAAACGAACTGAGGCAGGTCAACTGGACGGAAGTCTTCAGTTTCACCCACATCTTCAAAAGTTTCCGCATGGCGATCCATCCCAGCAAGCTTCTGCTCGCCCTGGCGCTGATCGCGCTGGTCTGGGCGGGCGGCCACGTGCTGGACTGGTTCTGGTGCCTGGGCGGCCAGGCCGCCTACCAGGGCGAGATCGAGAATTACCGCACGGCGAAGGTGTCGGACTTCGCCAAGTGGAAGCAGACGCTGCTGGACAATCGGGTGGACGCGGCTGCGGCGCTGCTGGTCCAGGCCAAAACCGAGCATCGCACGCTCGGCGAGTTCAGCAATCGCCTGCCGGCGGCGCTTCTGCCGGCCTTCAGCGAGCGAGTGAGGAAGCTCAACGAGAAGGAAAAGGACTACAAGGCGCCCGATCTGGACGAGATCCGCAAGGCTGCCAAGGACGAGGGCTGGAGCGACACGCTCGGAAAGGCCGAGGACGTCCGCGACGAGATCCTGCGCAAGATCGACGCCGCCCTGGAGCTGGACGGCGGGGCCTACAAAGCGGCCCGCAAGGCCGTCGAGGAACAGACCCTCGCCAAGGAAGCCAAAGACAAGCAACTGAAGGACCTGAAGGAAGCCAACGACCGGGTTCCGTCGATCCTCACGCAGTACAAGCTGGATTTCGCCCGCCAGGCCAAGATGGTCCGCGGCGAGGGCGTCTTCGCCAGCCTGGTGGCCTATGAAAAGCTGTGCCTCCGCGAGGCGATCGCGGCGGTCTGCCGCGGCGACCTGTTCACGGGGATGAGCGAGTATCGCGGAAACCAGGCCCGCAAGGCGTTGCCCGCGGCGACCGTGCAGTGGGACGCCTTCCCCGTGCCCGCCGTCCAGAACGACCCGCGCGGTTTCTTCTTCTACGTCCTGATGGGCGTCGGGGGGTTCTGCTGGCTGGTGTGCGAACACTGGATCTTCGCCGTCCTGCTGCTGGTCTGGACGCTGGCGCTGACGGCGCTGCTGGGCGGGGCCATCTATCGCATCGCGGCGCTCCAGTTCGCCCGCGAGGAGAAAATTTCCATCCTCCAGGCCCTGCGGTTTTCCGCGAGCAAGTTCCTGAGTTTCCTGACCGCTCCGCTGATCCCCCTGGCGATCATCTTCTTCCTGGGCTTCCTGCTGTTCGTGGGCGGCGCCGTCGGGAGCATCCCCTTCGTCGGCGAGATACTCATGGGCGCGCTGTTCTTCCTGGCGATCATTCTGGGGCTGCTGGTGGCGTTCCTGCTGACCGGGCTGGTGACCGGTCTGCCCCTGATGTACCCGACCATCGCCGTCGAGGGATCCGACAGCTTCGACGCGATGAGCCGCAGCTTCTCCTACGTGCTGACCAAACCGTGGCGGTCGGCGCTGTACGGGTTGATCGCGCTGGTCTACGGCGCGATCACCTACCTGTTCGTCCGCCTCTTCGCGTTCGTGGCGCTGTCGGCGACGCACCTGTTCGTTAAGTGGGGCGTGTTCGGGCAGGGCGGCGCCATCGACCCCGCCGCCGACAAGCTGGACGTGATCTGGCAGGCGCCTCGCTTTGACTGTCTCTTCGGTCCGTTCAACTGGGAGGCGATGAGCGGCACGCAGGCCATCGCGGCCGTCCTGGTGGGCATCTGGGTGTACCTGGTCGCTGCGGGCGTGGCGGCCTACCTCGTGTCCTTCTTCGCCTCCAGCACCACGACCGTCTACTACCTCCTCCGCCGCAAGGTCGACGCGACGGAACTCGACGACGTCTATGTCGAGGAAGCCGAGGAGCAGATGCCGGCACAGACTCCCGAGGCCGCGCCCGCCGAAGCACCCGCGGACAAGCCCGCCGAGGGCGAGAGCAAGCCGCAGGCGTAAGGCCAGGCGGGATTCCGACAAGCGTGAAGTTCCAGGCCCCCGTCCTCGCGGCGGGGGCCTTTGTTTTGCGCGGGGGCGAGGGCCTAAGAACGGAGCTTCGCGTATTCGGCCAGGCAGAACCGGTCGGTCATGCCCGCCAGGTAGTCGCACAGGACGCGATGGAGCCCGTCCTGCTCAATACGCCGACGGTACCGTTGCGGCAGGCGGTCCGGATCGGTCAGAAACGCGCGAAACATCTCGCCAAGAATCCGGTGGGTGTCGCGTTCCTTTCCGGCGTTGTCGCGGGCGAGGTAGACGTTTCGGAGGAGGAACTGCTGCATCTGCTCGACGGCGGCGCCCATCTCCGGCGAGAAGGACGCCAGTCGGCGCGGCGCGCGACGAATGTCGTCGACGGACGCAGCCGACGCGGCGCGAAGGTTGTCCGCCGTGGTGGCGATGGCGTCGTCGGCCATCAGCGCCAGCACCGCCTTGCACGCGCGGATGCGCTGGTGAATCTCGCGGGCGTCCGGGGCGTCGGTCTCCGCCAGCGCCGCTGCCTGGCGCCACAGCGACAGCTCCGCCAGCTGCTCGACGGAAATCCACTCCGCCGCCAGCGCGTCGTCGAGGTCGGCCGCCGTATAGGCGATCTCGTCGGCCAGGTCCACCAACTGCCCCTCCAGCGGAGCGCGCAGGGACGGGTCGAACTCCTCGCAGACGGGCGCGTCGTATCGCGTCTCGTGCTTGGCAAGGCATTCGCGGACGACGCGCGTCAGGTTCAAACCGCGGAAGCGCGGGTAGGGGTGTTCCAGGTAGTCCACCACACGGAGCGACTGGCGGTTGTGTTCGAATCCGCCGTGCCCGGCCATCAGCTCGTCCAGCGCCGCCTCGCCTCCGTGCCCGAAGGGCGGGTGCCCCAGGTCGTGCGCCAGCGAGACGGTCTCGAGCAGGTCCTCGTTGGCCCGCAGCGCCCGGCCCAGGTCCCGCGCGATCTGCGCCACCTCCAGCGTGTGGGTCAGGCGCGTGCGATAATGGTCGTGCTCGTGGGGGACGAAGACCTGGGTCTTGAAGTCCAGCCGCCGGAAAGCGGAGCAGTGGACGATTCGGTCGCGGTCGCGCTGGAAGCAGGTGCGGTAGGGGTGCTCGTCCTCGGGGCAGGCTCGCCCGCCCGCGTCGCGCTCGCGGACGGCCCAGGGCGCCAGCCAGGCGTCCTGCCGCGCCTCGTACTGCTCGCGCACGGTCCGGCGGTCGCTCATGACGTCCGTTCACCCGTCCGCGGCAGGCCTAGGCGCTCGCTCGCCTGCCGCAGATCGTCGTACAGGCTGCTCAGCGCCGTCGGGATCACGCGCACGTCGCCCAGGACGGCCATGAAGTTCGTGTCCCCCGACCAGCGGGGAACGACGTGGATGTGCAGGTGCCCGGGCAACCCCGCGCCGGCGCAGCGCCCGATGTTGATGCCGATGTTGTATCCCTGCGCGTGGATGCAGTCGCTCAGCAGCGTCTGGAGGTCGCGGGTGAGTTCCATCATTTCCAGCAGCGTTTCGGGAGGCAGCTTGTCCATCTCTCCGGCGTGCTCGTAGGGGGCCACGAGAAAGTGCCCGCCGGTGTAAGGAAAGCGGTTCATGACCGCGAAGGCCAGTCGCCCGCGCCACAGGACGAGATTTTCGGCATCCTTTTCGGGCTCGTCGCGCTGCCGGCAGAGAAAGCACCCGTCGTCCGGCCCGGACAGGGCGTTGATGTATTCCATCCGCCAGGGGGCCCAGATGTTGACGTTGCGCGGGGCATCGGGGGTCTGGTCGCTCATGAACCGGAATATACCGCCCGGAAAGGGGGATTACAACCCGTCGGCGTTTGACCGATTCGCCAAACCGGGGTACAATACAGGACGACTCGCCGGAGGGCGAGGGCCCGGAGGAAAGGCCGTCCATGAATCGCCGCAACGCCATTGCGCCGCGCCCGCGGGTGGTGGTTCTTTCCCGCCGCGCCGAATTGCCCGCGCCCCTGCGCGATCGGGTCGGCATTCAGGCGTCGCCCGTGGGCAGCGCATACGAGGCCGCGGCGGAACTCCTTGCGGCGCCGGCCGCTGCGATCATCGTCGATCTGGCCCTTTTGACCGCCGCCGACGCCAGGCTGGTGAAACTTGCCCGCGAACTGGAGGTGGAGGTTCTTGCC
>DNAS01000145.1:16667-16806 GCA_003485185.1 Phycisphaerales bacterium
AACTCAGCGGGGCGCGCCTGCTGACGGCCGACGAACTTCCCGACGCGCTGGCGCGGTCGCTGGCGGCAGTGGCAACCCCCGAAATCGAAGAGATCGAGCTTCCGCCGACCGTCGAGACCAAACCCCGCGCGCCGGAGCC
>DNAS01000194.1:0-2955 GCA_003485185.1 Phycisphaerales bacterium
TTCTGGATGCAGTTGGTGGTCATCAGGATCGCGCCGGGGAAGGCGTCGAACTCCTTCTGCTGGTCCTGCCAGGCCCCGCCGTAGTTGCCCACCAGGTGCTTGTGCTTCTTCAGCGCCGGGTAGCCGTGGCACGGAAGCATCTCGCCGTGCGTGTAGACGTTGATGCCCTTGCCCTGCGTCTGCTTGAGCAGCTCTTCGAGGTCCTTGAGATCGTGGCCGGAGACGACGATGCATTTGCCCTTGACCGGCGTGACGCGGACCTGCGTCGGCTCCGGATGACCGTAGGTCTGCGTGTTGGCAGCGTCCAGCAGCTCCATGGCCTTGAGGTTGATCTCGCCGGTCTTGAGCGCGCGGCCCAGCAGCTCGCCGACATCGGTGGGCTTGCGGGTCAGATAGTCGAGCATCTCATGGTAGGCCGCGTAGTGCGCCCCATCCTCGTGGCCCAGAATCTGCGCGTGATCGGCATACGCCGCAGCGCCTTTGAGCCCGTACACGATCAACTCCTGCAGCCCGGCGGTCGTGGCCCCGAGCTGCGTCGTGCGCTTCTCGATCCCGACCTCGCGGCCCTTGCGGGTCAGCGTGTCGAGATCCTCGCGCCCCTCCCACCAGCGCACGGGGCAGTCCAATCTATCCAGGGTCTGTCCGGCCTTGATCGCCGCTTTCTCGTACAGCTTCTGCGCCCGCTCCCTCATCTGAGCCGCTTCATTCATGAATGCCTTGAAGCGCAAGGAATCGAAATTGACGTTCGTCAGCGTGCTGAAGAGTGCCTTGACCGCAAACACGTCCACGTCTCGATCTCTGGCCCCCAGTTGGTGAGCCCGGTGCGCATACCGCGCGATGTCCTTGACCGCATAGATCAGCAGATCCTGCAGGGCGGCCACCTGCGCANNCTTGACCGGCGTGACGCGGACCTTCGTGGGCTCGGGCTGGCCGCATGCAGCCGTGTTCGCCCGGTCGAGCAGTTCCATGACCTTCAGGTTCAGCTCGCCGACCTTCAACGCGCGGGCGGTCAGTTCGGCTGCGTCCGTCGGGGCCGTCGTCAGGTAGTCCAGCAACTCATGGAAACCGGCGTAGACCGCGTCGTCGGCGACGCCCAGCACCTGGGCGTGGTCTGCGTAGGCGGCCGCCCCTTTCAGCCCGTAGGTGATCAGCTCCTGGAGCCCCGTCACGTCCGGACCGAGTTTGTCCAGGCGAGTCGGCACGCCGATCTGTGCGGCCTTGGCGAGCAGGCCGTCCAGGTCGTCCGTCTTCTCCCACCATGCGACGGGGCAAGAGAGCTTCTCGGGGGTCTTGCCCGCCTTGGCGGCAGCCTGCGCGTACAGTGCGACGGCTTGCGCCTTGATCTTCGCGCCGGCCTGGATTTTCTTCTGGATGGCCGGCGGATCGAAGTTGACGTTCGTGACCGTCGTGAACAGCGCCTCCAACACGAACAGGTCCACGGCGCGGTCAGCGGCGCCGAGTTGCCTGGCGCGGTGCGCGTAGCGGGCGATGTCCTTCGCGGAATACAGCAGCAGGTCCAGGAGTCCCGCGACCTCCGGAACTTTCCCGCAGACGCCCCGCACGGTACAGCCCTTGCCCTGGGCCGTCTGTTCACACTGGTAGCAGAACATGCTCATCGGATTTTCCTTTCCAAACGGTTTTGGGGACATCCCCGGACGTTCGCGGCCCGGAGGACCGGTCAGTTCGTCTCGCTCATCAATTCGCCGTGGACGCTCACGACGATCGTCTTCACCGGCACGTCACACCCGGCCTGCTCCAGGGCCGCGCGGACGATCCGCTCCAGCCCGCCGCAGCACGGAACCTCCATCCGCGCGATCGTGATCGACCGAAGGTCATTATTCGCGAAGATGCGCGCCAATTTCTCGACATAGGCCGAACCGTCGTCGAGCTTGGGACAGGCGACGGCGAGGGTTTTTCCCCCGGCCAGCAGGCGCTCGTGAAAGTCGGCCATCGCGTAGGCCACGCAGTCCGCCGCGAACAGCACGTCCGCCCCCTGCCAGAGATCGCCCTTCTCCGCCAGCAGCGTCAACTGGACGGGCCAGTGCGTCAGCTCGCTGCGGCGGGCGGGCGCGGGCGATGTCTCGCAAGACGTGCAACCCGTCGCGCGGGCCGGCGCGTGGAACCGTCGGGCCATCGTGCCCGGGCAGCCGCAAGGCAGCTTCGGCGCCGGCTCGGCCGCCTTGGCGGCGGACAGATGCTTCGCCACGGCCTGCTCGTCGAACGCCTCGGCCGGTCGCTCCTCGATGGTGATCGCGCCGCGCGGACACTCGCCCAGGCAGTTGCCCAGGCCGTCGCAAAGGTTCTCCGCCGCCAGGCGGGCTTTTCCGTCCACGATCTGAATGGCCCCCTCGGCACACTTGGGCACGCACAACCCGCAGCCGTTGCATTTGTCCGGGTCGATCTTGACGATCTTTCGCGCGGCTTTGGTCATCACGGACATGATTGTCGGTCCTTTCAAAAAGGATAACAAGTAAATCTTTATCCTATTATGCAGGGTCCCGGCAGACAAAGCCTTGATCTATATCAATTCTCGGTTCTTTTCCTTGATTTTTTCAGAAAGATTGTAACCTTCTATTTAGCAGAGAGTTAAATGCCTTTCAATTCATTCTCGGCGATCTTTGCGACGCTGCGGCCGTTGTTTTGGCTGTTTTTTTCCTATTCCCCGCTGTGGACGGCGTGGCGGAGGGCGTCGGCGTCGAGGATGGTGACCTGTGCCCCCTGGACGCGAATGAACCCGGCCGCGCGAAACTTCGCCAGCGCCCGGCTGAGCGTCTCGGGCGTGGTGCCCAGTTGGGCGGCCAGACTGCGCTTGGTCCGGCCGAGGCGGAAGGAACTCGCGCCGGCGCGGCGGGCCTGGTCCAGCAGCGCCACAGCCACCCGCGCGGGCACGTCCCTCAGCGAGAGCGTCTCGATGAGCGAAGCAAACTCCCGCAGCTTGGCTGACAGACCCGCCGC
>DNAS01000194.1:3099-3319 GCA_003485185.1 Phycisphaerales bacterium
GCTTGGCTGACAGACCCGCCATCATTCCGACGGCCAGTTCCGCGTCGTCGCGGATCGCCCGCAGCAGGCAGTCGCGCCAGACGACCAGCAGGCGGCAGTCCTCTATGGCCTGCGCGTGGGCGGGAAACGTTCCCCCGGCGAACATGGCCGCCTCGCCCATGGCGTCGCCCGGGGCGAACAGGTGGAGAATCTGCTCGTCGCCGCGCGGCGACAGTTGGAA
>DNAS01000194.1:3482-3779 GCA_003485185.1 Phycisphaerales bacterium
ACCTTCACGCGCCCGGCGAGCACGACGAAGAACCGGTCGGCGGTCGCCCCGGCCGGGAAGATCATCTCCCCCGCGCGGAACTTCCGCGTGGCGCACTGGGCCAGCAGCGCGTCGACGGACGCCTGCCCGACGGCCGAGAAGATCGGCGCCGCCCGCACCGCTGCCGCAAGCTCGCTGTCCGGTTCAGACATGGAAAGTTCCTTGCCGTGAGCCTACCTTGCCCGCAAAGGCCTGGCAAGAACATGACTCCTCAAGGCACTCATCGGCGTCGAAAAACAAGCCCCCTGCGTCAGCAGG
>DNAS01000040.1:0-6593 GCA_003485185.1 Phycisphaerales bacterium
TCAAGCGTGAAATGCTCTAGAATTGTGAATCGCGAATTGCGAGTCGCGAATTTTCGCAAAGGGAAAAACCAACAGCCCTCGGAACGCGTTCCGTGGGCTGTTGTGTTTCCATTCCGTGACGCTTTGGTTTTTCCGCGCTGTCTTACAGTTTCGCGAGGAACTGGAAGATCAGGTCGTTGTGCCCGGGCAGACCCTCGTGTCCGTAATCGGGATAGAGGACGAGCGACTTCTTCGAGCGGATCTTGTTGTACGCGGCGAACTGCGTGCTGGGCGGGCAGACGGTGTCGCGCAGGCCCATGCCCAGGAACACCTCCGCCCGGATGCGCGGGGCGAGGTGCTGCACGTCGATGTATCCGAGCTTGCGGAAGACCTCGCCCTCGTTCCGGTGGCGCGGGTCGTACCGCCGGAAGTAGTCCTTCAACTCGGCGTAGGCGTCCTTGTCCTGGTCCATCTCCCAGACGCGCTGGTAATCGGTCAGGAACGGGAAGACCGGCGCCGCGAGCTTGATCCGGGGCTCCAGGGACACGCACGCCAGCGTCAGCCCGCCGCCCTGACTGCCGCCGGTAGCGCCCACCCGCGCGGGGTCCACGTCCGGCATCGACAGGACGATCTTCGCCATCTGCGCGGTGTCGAGGTAGATCTGGCGGAACAGCAGCTTCTCGGGGGCGTCCTGCAAACCGCGGATGATGTGCCCGTGGAGCGTGTTGCCCCGCACGCCGCCGACGTCCTCGCTGAGCCCGCCCTGCCCGCGGCAGTCGAGGGCAGCCACCGTGAAGCCCATCGCCGCGTAGCCGAGCTTGTCGTTCCAGTCGCCGCCGCTGCCGGAGTAGCCGTGAAACATCAGCACGGCCGGGTGCGGCTTGCCCGACTGGCGGGGGCGCAGCAGCTTGGCGTGTATCCGCGCGCCGCCGACGCCCGTGAAGTACAGGTGCAGGCACTCGGCGAAAGGCGTCTGGAACTCGTCGGGCACGAGTTCCACCCGCGGGTCGATCGCGTTCATCTCGGCCAGCGACTTGTCCCAGAAGGCGTCGAAATCCTCGGGGCGGGGGTTGCGCCCCGCGTAGGTTTGAAGCTTCTCCAGCGGCATGTCGAACGTTAAAGGCATGGCGGGTCTCCTGATAGCGGATTGCCTTGGAAAAACACAGGCGGAGATGATACGTCTAGCCGGGAGCGGGGGCTACAGAAAACAGGGACTTGGGACTCGGGAACAGGGACCAGGGAAGAAGCGGAAAAACCTCCCTGCCTCGTCCCTGGTCCCCAGTCCCTGTTCCCTGTCTTTTTCAGTCATTTCGTCGGACGGCCGTCGCGGTCGGACCGGAAATCAACTCCGCCAGGGCGGCGTCGCCGTCGGTGAACGGCTGTTCGCCCTTGCGGTAGAGCACCACCAGTCCGATCATCTCGCCGGGCGCGGGGATCAGCGGCACCAGCAGGACGTTCAGTCCGACGACATATTTGCGGATGGTCGGGTCGAACAGGTCAGCTTCGTCGGTGGCGTCGAGGGTGCTGACCTGCGGATTGGCCAGGGCGATGTCCACCAACGGACTCGTCAGGGCCTCGCAGAAGGCCTCGCCGTCGGGGTTGGGCACGCCGAACCGCCCGGCGATGCGCAGCTCGGCGTTCTGGTCGCAGACCATCGCCACGCCGAACAGCGGCCCGGACCGCTGCACGAAGAAGCGGAAGAGCGTTCCGAACGTGTCATCGTCGGTCTTGGCGCCGAGCAGTTGGCGCTGGTAGTCGAGCAGCACCTGCTGGAACGCCAGTTGCCCGCTGAGGGTCCGGTAGGCTTCGGTGAGGTCCGAGCAGGTGGTGTCGAGCTGTCGGTGTGCGTCCTTGCGGGCGATGTTGGTCTTGCGGGCCAGGGCGCGAAGCCGGCGGGTTCTCCGCTGCGTTTTTTCCGCCTCGCGACGGCGGTGCAGTTCCTGGCGGATCGTCGCGCGGAGGCGCTCGACGTCCAGCGGCTTGGTCATCAGTTCCACCGGACGGCGGCGCGACGCCTCGGTGAGGTATCGCGGGTCGCTGTGCCCGGTGATGACCACCGCGGGGATATCCCCGACGGCGGAGTGGATCTGGTCGATAACGTCCAGCCCGGTGCAGTCGCCCAGGAGCATGTCGGTGACGAGCAGGTCGGGCCGGCAGCGCCGGGCGAGATCAATCGCCTGGTGTCCGTTGGCGGCGGTTTCCACCTGCACGTCATCGGCCGCCAGCACGTCCACCAGCAGTTCCCGAAGCTGCGGCTCGTCGTCGACCACAAGCACTCTCGCGACTTGCACACTCATCGGCATGGAGCATTCCTTACTCGCTGTCGGTCCATCGGGGCAGTTGCACGTATACCTTGGTGCCTTCGCCCGGTTTGGACCGGATCCAGACTCTTCCGCCATTGTTCTCGACGAGGCGTTTGACTGTCGGCAATCCCAGTCCTCTGCGCCTTCCCGCCTCCTGCACGGAGAAGAACGGCGTAAACACGTTGCCCAACGTTTTTTCGTCCATGCCGACCCCGTCGTCGGCGACGGTCAGCAGGACCGCGTTGTTGAGCGGGTCGTCTTCGGCCGCCAGGCGGACTTGCAGCGGCTCCCGCGACGCGCTGGCGGCATTGGCGATCAGCTCGAGCAGCACCGCCTGCATCTGGGAGCGGTCCGCCCTGGCGGGCGGGACGTCCTCTATATGTATATCGACCGCCAGACGCCCGGCTTGAGGATGTTCGGAAGAAGAAAACGATTTTGCCGCATTCTCAAGCAATTGCGGGAGTTGGAGCTTTTCGGGGTTCGGTTTGGGTGGGCTGGCGTAGGACATCAGCTCGGTGATGATGTCGCTGATTCGCTGGGCCTGGTCGGCGATGAGCTGCCAGGTTTTCTTTTCCGCGTCGGTAGCGCCCCGCTCCCGCATGAGCTGCGCCCGTCCGGAGATGACCGCCAGCGGGTTGTTGATCTCGTGGGCGGCGCCGGCGGCCATTTCGCCCATCGCGGCGAGGGTGCGGCTCTCCGCCAGCGCCTCGTGCGTGTCGCGCAGCAGTTCCGACGCGCCGGCGAGTTGCTCGCCCAGGCGCATGGCGGCGCAGCGCCCCTGCATGATGGCCAGCGCCGAGGCCGTCGCGGCGCAGACGGCGCGCGAGCCTTCGGACGGTTCGCCGGTGCCCGCGGCGAGCACCCCGCCGACCCAGCGCCCCGCGCAGACGAGAGGCAGGTGCCGGCAGCGCGCCAGGTCCAGGCGACGGCGCAGCGGCGAATCGTCGCGTAGCAGCAGGCGGAGAGCTTCCTCGCCCGAAGGCGGGGGAACCGACGAAAGCGGCGCGTCCGTCCGGCGGTCCAGGCGCAGCCAGTCCTGCAAGCCGTCCGGCGCGAGCACGGCCGCCAGCACCTCGGGATCCCATTCGCTCAAGGAATACACCGCCACCGGCGACGCCGCCGAGACCACTCCCAGCCCCGTCAGCACACGCCCGATCCGAGGCAGCATCTCGGGCGCCGTCGAGTGCGGGGAGATCGTTGCGAAGAACTCGCCCAACAGGTTCATCGCGCGGGCGGGCGCGGCGCTGGCGGCCGAGAGAGGAAGCGACTCGACGAGCCGCGCCAGGACGGCCTTCCCGGCTGCGAGGGTCTGCCCGACCAGCGCCGGCGGCGCGGGGCGGTCCAGGCCCAGCAGTTCCGCCAGGCGGTCCGTCTGCGCCGGAAGCTCGTTGGCGATGCGATCCAACTCGCCGGCGGCGACGCCCAGCGTCTCGCCGAGCGATTCGATTTCGCGCGGGGCGGCGAAGTTTCCGGCCGAACCGATCCGCCCGCGCCGGCAGAGCGCGTCAGCCAGCGCGACAACCGCGCAGAGCCGCCGATGGGGCATGGCGGGGGGAATCGCTTCGAGGGGCTGGTGGTGCAGCCAGAGGACGTCCTGCACCGCCTGCGGAAGGCGCCACTGTTCGGCCAGACGCCGCCCGGCGACGCAGTGCCCCACGCCCAGGATCTTCTGCTCGTATGCGGCGACGTTGCCCTTGTGCAGGAAGGCAGCTTCGATCGCCCGGCGGTAGCTTTTGGGCATCGTCACGGCCAGCGCGAGCTTGCCCAGGTCGTGCAGCAGCCCGCCGGCGAAGGCCAAGTCGCCTTCGATGTCCAGCCGGGCGGCGCGGGCGATCTTGCGGGCGGCTTGGGCCACGCCCAGGCAGTGACGCCAGAAGTCGCGCAGGTCCATGCCGGTTCCCGCCGTCGGATCGGCGTCGGTGGCGTCGAGGAGTTCCAACGAGACAGCCGCGGCGACGGCTGCGGGCCGACCGAGCAGTTCGATCGCGGCAGGGACCGTCCGGGCGAAGTCCTCGCGACGGGCCCCCGCGAGGCCCAGCAGCCTGGCCGCTATGGCGGGATCGGCGCCCAACAACGCATCGAGCTGCCCCGCCGCCTGCGGATCGCGATCGGCGGTTTCGGCCAGCTCCAGCAGCCTGGCCGCTGTCGCCGGAAGCGTCGGCAGCGCGCCAATGCGTCCCAGGAGGATTTCCAGCTGCGAGTCGCTCATCCCTCCGGGCGCAAAACCGTTCTGTGCGGTTCCCTCTCCCACCGTCTCCCGTCCGTTCTGCCGCTTGTCCGTTGTCCGCTATGCCTTGACCAGCTCCACGATCCTCTCCACGACGTGCTCGATGTTGAACGGCTTCTTGATGAAATCGTCCGCGCCGGCCTCCATGAGCTTCTCCACCTCGGCGGGATTGACCATCCCGGAAATGATGAGAATCTTCGTCTCCTGGAGGTCCTCGTTCTGACGGATCGTCCGGCAGACCACGTTACCGTTGATGTCCGGCAGCATGTAGTCGAGCACCACGATATCGGGGCGGAACTGCTGCGTCATGACGCCCGCGTCGTATCCGCTGCTGGCGGTGGCGACCTCGAACCGCCCGTCGTGCGTCAGCACGTCGGTGAACAGCTCGACGATCTCCGCGTCGTCATCGACGATCAGCACGCGGATCTTCCCGCTGTCCAGACCGTCCATCGGGATGCCATTGGCCTTCATGAATTTGACCAGCGAGTCGCGGGGAATCCGGCGGAACTTGCTTCCGGGAACGCGAAACCCCTGGAGCTGCCCGCTGTCGAAACACCGGATGATCGTCTGCTGGGAGAGCTTGCAGATGTCCGCCGCCTCCCCCGTGGTGTAGACCGATTTGTGTTGCACGAGCGAGTTCTCCTGCTTTCTGTGGGACCGAAGCGGCCTGCCCCGACGAGTCGGCTACGCTGCGTCCGGGACCACGCCCGCTCATATTCCCTATACGTTACACTTTGTCCGTCTTGTGTAGTTTAACATACAAAATGGTTCGGGAAAGGCAAAAAAGTCGCGGTCGGCGCGCAAAAAAGGCGGGCACAAATCCATTTGTGCCCGCCGAAATTACCGGCTACTGGAGGACCGGTTTACAACTCAGGAAAGAGCTCTTCCATGAGCCTGTCCACCGTGATCTCGATGCGTTCGGGCGTCTCGTAGGTGCCCGCGGCGATCTCCGCCTTGACGCGTTCGACCAGTTCGGCGCGGACCGGGGGAATTTCCTCGATCCGTGCCGCAAGCCGGGCGGCTGCGGAAATCTCCACCGTGTCGGAGACGCCGGCCGCCTGCGTGGCGGGTTTGGCGGCATTTGCCGCACTGACGGGCTCAATGCCCCTGGCTGCTTCCGCCGGGTTGATGCCGTGAATGTTCATCGTCTCGAAACCTTATCCAGGTCCGACCCCACCGGTGCGGACCACGGTCTGGGCTGTGCCCGCCCGGGGCGTCCTTGTCGCCCGGGCGCGGTGGCGGCTTGCGCCCAAACCCTTTGTTGCCTTCCCTGGAACCGACTGCCCCGCTGTCCTTTGCGGTCGGCCCCAAGCATCCTTGCCATCACACTATCGTCTTGTTCTTCGGGGGAGCTTGACCCGTTCTGAGTATTCGGATTTTCACAACTGTCCTTATTGCATAGTCTTAGGATGCGATTCCGGGACGCCGCAAGAAATGTCAAGAATTCTTTGCGGCAAGGCGATCCGGAAATGTTCCCTATTTATCCAAATTACCCATATTAGCACCCTCCTTCGTTCCCTTGGGGACGTTCCGCAGAACGGCCAGCCAGATAGATCGTCAGCACGGTGATGTCGGCCGGGGTGATTCCGCTGATCCGCAGGGCTTGACCGAGGCTTCGCGGGCGGACCTGCGCGAGCCGTTCGCGGGCCTCGTGGCGCAGTTGGGGCACAGCCGCGTAGTCGATCCGCTCGGGCAGGAGGTGCGCGTCGAGCTGCTGCATCTGGCGGATCGCGCCGGCCTCCCGGGCGACGTAGCCGGCGTAGCGGGCGTCGATGCAGAGCGACTCGACAGCGTCCGGCTGGGCCTGCCGCAGGGCAGCCAGCTCGCGCCCGGCGTCGCCGGCGCGGGCCAGCAGTGCCTCCAGCGGCGCGTCGGGGCGCTGGAGCAGGTCCCAGAGCGATTTGCCGTCGAGGCGCGTGCCGCGCAGGAGCTGCTCGGCGCGCCCGACGGTCTGTTGGCGCGCCTGGTGGATCGCCCAGCGGGCGTCGTCGGCCAACCCGACCTGCCGGCCGAGGTCGGTCAGGCGGCGGTCGGCGTTGTCGGCGCGGAGGGTCAGGCGGCACTCGGCCCGGCTGGTGAACATG
>DNAS01000040.1:6764-6920 GCA_003485185.1 Phycisphaerales bacterium
CGGCTGGTGAACATGCGGTAAGGTTCGGAAACGCCCTTGGTCACCAGGTCGTCGATCATCACGCCGATGTACGCCTGGTCGCGCCGCAGGACGAGCGCCTCGCGCCCTTGGAGTTGCAGCGCGGCGTTGACGGCCGCCAGCAGGCCCAGCGCGCCC
>DNAS01000179.1:0-5326 GCA_003485185.1 Phycisphaerales bacterium
TCGGCCCCTACAGAGATGAACGCCGTGCCGGAACGCCGGATTGTGTTCGTCCTGGGACCTGGCGACATGTTCCGCACCTCGAAATTCGGGGAATCATTCGGCCTTCACGAGCGTCACGTTCGCAAACCACACGGTCTGGTCCACGGCCTTGTCGGACTGGCTGAAACGGCATTCCACGTTCAACTCATCGGCGTCCTCGGTGGAAAACTCCGCCTTGTGCTCTTCCCAGTCCAGGGTGTTCCAGCCCGACGAGAGGCGCCGCAATTCCTTGCCCTGGCGCTTCAGCTTGATCTGCACGTATCCCAGGCGGGTGGAACTGCCCTTGACCTGGACCTTCAGGACCAGCTTGGCGTTCTTGGGCAGGTCCGTGATCTTCTGGTAGACCGATCCCTGACCGCTTTTTTCCTTCTTGATTGCGACCTTCAAACTCTGCGCGGCGCCCTTGGGACGCTCTTGCTTGTCCACCGAGACTTCCTGCCCGGCGGCGTTGAGCTTCCAGGACAGCGGTTTTCCGTCCTTATCGATCTCCGCGAAAGAACCGTTCTTCACCATGTTCTTCGGTTCGGCCGGCTGGGTCGGCATGGTGGACGGTTCGTCGCCGTACAGCACCACCGTCCCCAACGCAACGCAACACATGGCCAACAACGCGAGAAATTTCATTGTTCATTCCTTTCCATCGCCGTCGTCAACGGCTTGGCGGTTAAAAACCCGGTTTGCCGCGCAATTGTCGAATCGGTTCCGCTTCCTGGTCCTTGTTGAAGAACACCATGGTTTCCGGGCCCGTGACCTGGATTTCCGCGCCCTTGGTGAACGTCACGAGAATCCGGTACACGCCCGCGACGCCGCGCGTTTCCACTTTCACTGTCTTGTCGACCCGCTCGGGCTTTCCGCCGGGACGGGCGATCTCCAGCGCGCTGTCCGGATACTTCGAATGCATGGACACCGTGAACGATTCGACGCCCGGGGCGATCGGGTAATCAAAGATATACCGCCCGCCGTCGTATTTCCGGATCGAAAGGCCCTTGCCCGCATCGATGCCCACGGTGGCGCCGCCCGCGTCCAGGCGCCACTGCGTCACGCCCTCGTCGTCCACCGAAACGGTCAACTGTTTGGCGCCTTTGAGCGGAACGGGCAGCTTGAACCCGTCCTTGTCCGCCAGGGAATACCCGTCCTTCGTCGCCAGAACCGCGCCCTTCTCGTCCTTGACGGTGATCTTGTACGACTTGCCCGACGCGCGATGCCCCGCCAGCAGCAATTCGTCCCCGACCGGGAGATCCTTGACGAGGAAGTCGCATTTGCCCGTCGTCACCCACCGCAGCGGCGCGATGGTGAATTGGGAGAAGTCGCGCTCGCCCAGGTTCAACTGCTTCTGGGCCAGGGCCCACAACCCGCTGACCGGTCCGTGCGGGGTCTTCCCGAAGTCCAGGCCCAGCAGCCCCGCGTCGGGGCGTTTTCCGGGCGGGACGGCCGTCAGCGCCTCCGGCAGCTTCACCCCGAGATTGAGCTGCTTCGGATCGACGCCCGCGCCTTTGCCGGCGCTGTCCGGCTTGAGGCGATAATCGCCCTTGGCGGCGTCGACGAACTCCGGCTTGCCCTCGAAGACGCTGTGGACGTCGATGCCCCTCTTGACCAGATTCGGGTCGCTGCGCGACGTATAGAGGTTGTAGTCGCCGTGGTAATTCGGCTGGACGGCCTGGCCGTCTTCCACGGCGGAGTTTCCGAACGGCTTGTTGCAAATGAACAGGTTGTTGTAGAGGTGATGGTTCGGCGTGCCCTTCGGCAGGTTGGCTTTCAGCCAGGCGTTGTCCCACATGACGGAGTCCATCTTGTGGTAGATGACACCCGTGGGAAACTTGATCACGTTGTGGAAGATGTAGACGTTCGCGCTGGGAGGGCTGGACTTGTAGAGGCGCATCCCGTCGTTGCTGTCCAGCAGGAGGTTGTCGTAGAAGAAGAACGGGCCCATCATGATGGTCTTGAGCCTGGCGGCACACCGGGCGCGCGTCACCACGTTCGAGTACCACTCGTGGTCGACCAGTTCGTTGCCCGGCTCGAGCCCCTCGTCCATCGCCAGGTCGATGCGGTTGTGATGGACCTTCAGCCCGCGATTGTATTCCGCGATGCCCTTGAGCACCTTGTTCTTGTAGTGGGACTCGACCTCCGACTTGCTGACGCCGTCGTCCGTGGTGATTCCGTTCCAGACCTCGTGAATGTAGTTTCCGGCGATCTCGTTGTTCTCGCCGGTCCTGTCAATGGAGATTCCGAACTTGTCGTACGAGCCGTATCGCTTGTGGGCGTACCAGACGTCGTCGGCGATCGTGTGGGGGTCGCAGTCCAGGTTCACCGCGTCCGAATTCCACGTGATGTCGCAACCCAGGATCTTGCAGAAGGACGCGCCCTTGTATAGCCGCACGCCCGCATCGGTCCCGTAAATCAGGCAGTTCCGCACCGTCGTGTTTTTGGTGTCCTGGAGCAGGACGCCCGACGCCCCGCCGGTGAGGATCAGGTTCTGGATGACGCAATCGTTCGCGTCGCGGACCTTGATCGCCGAGGCGCCGAGGGGGGCGGCTTCGATCAGGTGCTTGGCCGGATCCAGGTCCCTCGCGAACGACACCACCACGCGCCTGGTCTTGCCCACCCACGTGAAGAGCCCCTGGAGCGGAACCCGGCCGTTGCGGCCAATGCCTTTTTCGTGCGCCGCCAGTCCGCCGCGGTCTTCCTTCATGTCGATCATGACGCGCTGGTCGATGCTCATCGTCACCGGCTGGAACGGAATCGGCGAACTCCAGGCGTACGGCCCGTACTGGGGTTCCCTTTTCCACTCCGGCTTCCACGTGTCGGAATTGGCGTTGACGCGGGCGCCGGCAATGCCGGAGAGCGTGATTCCGGACGTCTGGACGACCAGCGGACCCCGGTGCGTGCCGGGACCGAGGAGCACGACGTCGCCGCTGACGGCGGCCGCCAGGGCCTCCTTGGCGCTGGCGAACGGAATCCGCTCCCCCTTGCGCTCAATGACGACCTGCGTGGCGGGTTGGAGAATGTCAATTGTGCCCGGATTTCCGCTTTCGCCGAACCCGATGCCGCACCACACACCCACGACCACGACGAGACACACGTATCGCATGCTTTTGTTGCCCCTTTTCTATCGTTTTTTGACAGGTCCACCGTAAGGCAGGCCGCGAAAAGGGTCAATCATAATGACGTGGAGCAATTGTACTTTTGTGGTGCGGGCCTGTGCGCGGGCATCCTCCCCTGGGGCGGAGCTTCCTTAGGGTCTTTGGGGGGTTCGCTCCGTGGCTGCGGAACTCCAGCGGCGTTAGTCCGGTTCGCTTTCGCACGACATTCGTGAAATAGCTCGGACAGCCGAAGCCGGTTTCGCTGGCAATCTGCCGGACCGAAAGGTTCGTCCCCAGCAAGAGCTTCAACGCCTTGCCGACGCGGAACAGGATCAGATACTCGATCGGCGAAACCCCCATCTTTTTCCGGAAGAGCTTGCTCAGGTTGGTCCGGTGAATGCCCAGCTTGGACGCCAGCCAATTGACGTTCAACTCCGGCGCGTTGTAGTTGTTCCGGATCAGGTCCACGCATTCCCGGACGTAAGAGGATTCCGGAACGCTCTTGTTCATCGGATGTGCCAGGCACAGGATCTCGTAGGCCGTCGCACTGGCGGCCAACTGCCCCTTGGGACTGTTGTCCTCGATCTCGTGGGACAAACGCGTGAAGAGTTCCTGCGGGCACGGACCGACGGTCACCGGGGCATTGCCGAGACCGAACGCCTTCGCCATCTGGTCGGGCATCTTTCCGTCGAGGGTCATCCAGCGATATTCCCAGTGGGTGCAGGCGCGGACGTCATGGACCTGTCCGGTGAACAGCACGATCACCTGCCCGGGTTTGAGGAAATATTCGGTTTCGCCGACCTTGAAACACCCTTTCCCCCGGATCCCCCAGAACAGTTCCACAAACATCTTGAGCGTCGGGCGGTTCTTCCATCCCCGAAACAGGGAATAATGACCGACCGACCGGCACGCGATCGGAACGGAAATCGTCGGTTTGAGGCTCTGCCGCAGACAGAAAGGTCGAAGGGGTTCCATGCCCTTCAGGATACCACATCTTTTTTACCACGCAAACAGAGACCGGGGGGTGATTCCAAACTCCCAACATTCGCCACGGGAGAATTGGCCAAAGATTTCTGCCCGCCGAAGGGAAACCCGCGGGGCGGAAGGAAGCGGATGGGAACACCACAAAAGTTCAAGTGCGGTACAAAAACACGACTGCGGTTTTTTCCCTTTCTGGTATGATTTATCTTGTTGAGAGGCGACATTTCATCGTGGAGTGGAACATCTTACGGCCTTGGCTCTGAGGAGAACCAATAGACGCTTTCGGTATTGGATTTACAGCGACAGGAAAGGAGACTCATGATGAACCTCGTGACGAGAACGCTTCTTGCGGCGGCACTGCTCAGCCTGCTTTGCGGCCATGCGATGGCCACCACCACCTGGACGGGAGGCGCAGGAAACGGAAACTGGAACGACGCGAACAACTGGGACAACGGCGTTCCCTCCAAGACCGTCACCGACACGGCCGTCTTCGATTCGGCCACGACCGGCGCGACCATCACCTGGGGAACCGGCAGCGCCAGCAGACCGAAGAACACCAACTTCAGTTTCCTGTCCGGCGCACACAGCTTCAACTTCGCCGGCAGCGATTTCATCGACAACAAATCCAACACCCGCACCATCCAGACCGCCAGCGGCATGAACAGCAATCAGACGTTCACCTCCACCATGCGGGTCGCCAACCACACGATCACCCTGGATGGCGCGGGCGACGTGACCTTCAACCAGCTCGACAACACCGACGTCTGGGGAGATACCACCACCAACAGCGGCGGATGGGCGGTCAACAACGCCGATGCGATCCTGACCGTCGACGGTTTCACGCAGATCCGGAAATACACCCTCACCAAGAGCGGCGCGGGCAAGCTGGTTCTCAGCGGGACCATCGATTTCGCGTACGGCATGAATGGCACGACATATGTCGGCAGCTACCTGCAAACCAGCGGCGCCAACGCCGGGACGATCGACCTGTCGGCGGCAACGGCGAACCTGGAGAGCCACCTCGAGACCGGAGAGAACTTGCAGGTCGGTGCGAAATACACGCTCGTGAACTACGCCAACGCCACTCTGATCGGCACCGGAACCATGGGATTCGCTTCGGCCACCGGGCTGCCCGCCGGCTGGACGCTCTTCAATGACACCACGGACAAGAAGATCTATTTGCAGCAGATTCCCGAACCGGCGACGTTGGCGGTGCTGCTGGCCGGCGG
>DNAS01000179.1:5555-10121 GCA_003485185.1 Phycisphaerales bacterium
CGCCGAAAGGCGATTTGCAACAGACGCACGCCGTTTTCTCAAACGGCGTGCGTCTTTTTGCGTCCAATCTGCAAGAATTCATTTTCTGGCTCGGTATATATATCAATCCACGGGAACCAGGAAGATCAAACACCGACAGATTCGCATAATATATTTGCAGATAGGATTTTATATAACGTAAATGCGATCCGTCCGTGAAGTGAGACCGCCACGCGAAATGCGTTTACCCCACCACAAATCCTCAATTCCGGTACAGAATCGTGTCTAGGCAAATTCCATTTCTGAATTATAATCTATCCTGTTGGATCGTCAGCATTTCCTCACGGAGCGGAACACGATACCACGGTCCTGGGGCGAAAAGATGACGGCATTTCATCGCCATGGGCTCATGACGACAGGAAAGGAGAACGGAATGAATATCACTTCGACGAGGATCAGCCACGCGCCCTGCACGCATGGAGAAAGGACGGAGAAAATGCGGAAGAATGATTGGATGATTCTGGGAATCGTTGCGGCGATGGCGCTGGCCCCGGCGTTCGTTCAGGCGGCCGACATCACCCTCACCGCGAGCGACGCGACGGGCACGTCGAGCTTCACTGCCGCGGGGCATTGGAGCAACAGCGCGGCGCCCTCGAGCGGCAACGATTACTTCGTGGCCGGCAATCGCGTACTGCGCACGCCGAACAATACCTCCAACAATTACACGTTCGCCGGCAATTCCCTCACGCTCGGTGACGGGACGGACAAGGGGACGTTGTTCTACAAGGGAAGGGGCAGCACCATCACGGTCGACGACCTGAGGCTGAACACCGGCGTCGTCACGAACTCCGCCGACTCCGGCAGTTCGGGACTCCTGACGCTGGCGGGGAGCATCACCGTCAGTGGGACCGGGAACTATCTCAGCGAAAACGGCGCGTATTGCGGCGGAATCTATCTCACCGCCAACGTCAGCGGCTCCGGCGACTTCGGCGCCCAGTCCGCGAATTACAAAGGCAGTTCGGTCCGCATCCACCTCCAGGGCCAGAACACCTACACGGGCAACACGAACATCATCGACACCGGAACCAAGCTGTACCTGGACGCCGCCGGCTCGCTCCAGATGGTCGTCAACTCCGTCGGCGCGAGCAGCCAGATCCTGGCGACGGGCACGGCCGGGGACAGGAACCTGTACATGGACGGAACGCTGAAGCTCAACGTCGCCGGCGTGACCGGAGCGGGTTCCTGGACGCTGGTGAATCCCACCGACCTGACGACGACCTACGGGGCCACCTTCGCCGTGAAGCTGGCCGACGGCACGTCGTTCGCGGAGAGCAGCGACGTCTGGACGCTGACCCAGGGAAGCACCACCTACACGTTCACGGAAGCCACGGGCGTCCTGAGCGTCGTCATTCCCGAACCGGCGACGTTGGCGGTGCTGCTGGCCGGCGGGGCGATGACGCTGCTTCGCCGTCGCCGCTAATATAGATGCAAGAAGCATTCGCGTTCCGACCGACGGCCGGAACGAACAGCACAAACGCGCGTCGTCCCCCGGGATGGCGCGCGTTTTTTATGCCCGCCGAAACGCGGGAGCGGATTCCCTCAGGTCCATGGCCCCGGAGGAGCGTCAATGCCCCTCGTGCAGGCTGCGACGATAAGCCAGCGGGCTCAATCCGGTGTGCTGTTTGAAGATACGCCCGAATCTCGACTGGTCCGAGAAGCCGGCCTTGGCGGCAACGGCGGCAATGGACATAGGCGTGCCCAACAGGGTTCGCGCTAACCGCATTCGGACGTGACGGATCTCTTCCCGCGGGGAACGCCCGGTCGCCTTTCGGAACCGCAGTTCCAGGCTCCGCTTGGACAGGAACACGTGACGGCAGACCGCCTGCATCGAGACCTTGTCGGTGGCGTGATCTTCGATGAACCGGATGGCCTTTGCGACGGCCTGATCCTGCACGGCGAACACGTCGGCGGAACGGCGCAGGCAAAGGTCTCCCGGGGGAACGACAATGGGTTGCGAGGGCGGCTTCTTTCCCCGCATCAGGTCCTCCAGGAGCGCGGCGGCCCGATACCCCACGCGACGGAGCTCCAGCGAAATGCTCGACAGGGGCGGTTTGCACAGCTCGCACACCCAGATGTTGTTGTCCACGCCGACGACGGCGACCTCTTCGGGCACTCCGATGTCCGGCTGGCAGGCTTCCAGGATGATGCGGGCGGCGGAGTCGGAATCGCCCATGACCGCCAGGGGACGCGGCAATTGCCGGATCCAGCGACGAAGCGGCTTGATGACGGATTCCCGGCTCCAGCCATGCATCCCCGGCTGGGCGTGAACGAACACCTGGGCGCCGGCGGATTCGGCGGTTTTCTGAAAACCTCGCAACCGGTCCTGCGAATACACGGGGATCTTGCGCCCCAGGAAAGCCATATTGCGATAGCCGCGCCGGAGAAAATGCTCCGCCCCGATTTTCCCGATGGCGTAATTGTCCACGGTCACTCGCGGGATGCCCCGCATCGGGCGACGATGGGAGGAGATGTCCACAATGGGAATGGAGAGTTTCCTCGCCAGCTTGGGCAATCCGATGATCGGCTGGCGAACGATCAGGCCGTCAAAGCCGTCGTAGTCGGATTGCCGCTTGGGCTGCCACCAATCACTATGCTGGACGACCCAGTGCGGATTGTGGCGGACGAAATCGACAATGCCGTTCAGGAGTTGTTCCCCGGAGCTGTCGGGAGAGGCGATCAGCAAACCAACGCGAAAGTTCATGATTCGCTCCTTGCGGTAAACTTCAGGGATTTTGCGTTCGTGTGCCTCGTCCGCGAAGCAATGCCGTGCCTTCCTAAAAGGTCGATCCGCACGAAATTTCCCGGGAAATCAAAGGATTCCGCAGGTCGGGACCGGCCCGCAAGACGGCTGAAACCGTCTTGCGCAAAAGGTCCAAAAAATATATCCCAAAGGCATATGCGCGTCAAGCGACCAGGGGTATTATTCACACCATGCCGCAAGGAGAAGACAGCGTAACTGGATTTCCATTCTGATCCCTTTGGAAGGAGGTTGCACGTCATGAAGAGAACTCGAGAACTGATGGTGGCGGGACTGCTTTTGGGAGCGGTCTTGGGATTGTGTGCGGCCACGGCACAGGCGGGAACTGTGTACTGGGTGACAAGCGGCGGCGATTATGGCACCACCGGGAACTGGAGCACTGGTGCCCTGCCGACCGCTTCGGACACCGCCGTTTTCAACCAGGCCGGCCTCAACGGCGCCACGACCGTGACCTCGAATGCCAGCAGCCGCAGTGTCCTGGGATTCGTTTTCAACAACACGGGCACCACGGCGTTGCACTCCGTCAGCGGCACCACGAGAAGCTTTGTCCTCGGCAGCGGCGGCGTCACCGTCAATTCCGGCGCGGGCGCGGTGACGCTGGGCGACCCGGCGGGCGCGGGAGCGCTGGACAGCTACTTCAAGCTCGACGCCGACCAGACGTGGGCAAACGACTCCAGCAGCCTCTTGACCGTCGCCTACACCGCGGGCGCCACCGCCGCCATCACGAACAACAGCAGCACCACGCCCCACACGCTGACTTTGGCGGGTTCCGGCTCGGGCGGCATTACGGTGCAGGGCGCATCACGGACAACGGCGCGGGAACCACCGCGGTCACGATCAACATGTCCGGTTCGGGCGAGGCGACCTTCACTACCGCCAGCAGCAGTATCAGTCATTCCTACACCGGCGCGACGACGGTGCAGGCCGGCACGCTGAAGCTGGCGCTGGCCAGCAGCACCAACAACATCGCCAGCAGTTCCTCGATTCTCGTCGGGGACACGGCGGCCCACAGCGGCGCGGTCCTGGACGTGACCGGCCTGACCAACGGCACGATCGTTCTCGGTGACGGCCAGACGATCGGCGGGCACGGAACCGTCACCGGCGGCATCGACGTGGCCAACGGGACCCTCGCCCCCGGCGCCAGCGTCGGCACGCTGACGGTGGGCGGTGACCTGACGTTCCAGTCCGGCAGCCAGGCGACCTACGAGGTGAACGGCTGGTCGGCCGGCCAGTATGACCTGACCCAAGGCACGGCCGCCGCCGGGGAAGACGTGACGTTCGCCGGGACACTGGTGGTCAACTTCGCGTCGGACTTCGCCACGGTCGGATCGGCGAAGATCTTCGATTTCGACTCGTACTCCGGCGCGTTCGACGTCAAGACGTTCAACAATCTGGCGACGGGCTACACGGCCAGTTTCAACGACGCGACGGGCGTCCTGACCGTCATTCCCGAGCCGGCCAGCATGACGCTGATCGCCCTCGGCGGTGCGTGGGTGATGGTCCGCCGTCGCCGATAACATAGACAGGGAAGTCGGAAGTCGGATTCGTGTGTGACCTTCCGGTGGAGGCGGGGCGCGCCCTCCAGGCCTCGCCTTCGCCGGAAATCCTGCAAAAGAGGTAGGCCTACGATGAAAACGTGTCCAACCCCGCAGGCCACAGCAGGCAGTGCCCGCCGTCGCCCCGCCGTTTTCGCCGGGAACTTGCGAAAACGCCCCGCGTTCACGCTGATCGAGCTTCTGGTCGTCATCGCGATCCTGGCGCTGCTGGTG
>DNAS01000179.1:10345-10925 GCA_003485185.1 Phycisphaerales bacterium
CAGATCGGCCTCGCGCACGGGCTGTACGGGTCCGACTGGGACGACGTCATCGTCGTTCCGGACCTTCACTCCACGGCCTACTGGGACTACCCCAACCACTTCTACTGGTGGACGGCCATGCAGATGTATCTGGGCACACAGGCGCCCATGAACGGGATCGGCGGACTGGTTCCCAAGGTCGCCAATGGATGCCCCACGTGGGTAGCCAACTGGCCGCCCGGAAAACAGCTCATCAGCTACAACATCGGCTATGGCATGAACCGCAAGCCGAGGTACACCTACGTGCCGGGTGGGAAAGACATTCTCAACAAGAAATACGATTTCGCGAACAAATGGGAGTGGCACTACGCCGAGGTTCCCATGCCCGCCAATCGCCTGATGAACGGCGACGCCACGACAGCGATGTGCGAACCGAACTGGTCGGGCGGAAACGCGTTTGAGTGGCTGGGGCCTCCGCCCTACACGGGGGGAGACCCGATCCGGCATGGCGAGGGAGCCAACGCCAATTACGTGATGTTCGACGGGCACGTGGTGGATTTGCCCCCCGCGCAAGCCAATGACGCCTGGCACGTGCAATAGC
>DNAS01000179.1:10979-11274 GCA_003485185.1 Phycisphaerales bacterium
GACGCCTGGCACGTGCAATAGTCCGCCAGGATCCACAACAACCTTCCTCGATACGACAACGGATTCCGGTTTCAATCCTTGGATGGTGTTTTGCCTCGCTGTTCCGTGACGGTTTTGTTTCCTCGCGACGGCTGCTTCTGTCGGCCAATAAGGAGCGGATGGTGAACCGACGACATGATCGTGAAATCCCCCGCGTAAACAGCACTCCGATGCGAATGGGATTGGTAGTGCTGGCGTTGGCGTTGGGCGCGACAGGCGCATGGGCCGCAGAGCCAGCGCCTCTTTCCGACCCGGC
>DNAS01000179.1:11466-11600 GCA_003485185.1 Phycisphaerales bacterium
GCGATCAACAAGGCGCTCGAATCGGCCAAGGCGGGCGATACGATCGTCATCCGGGACGGTCTGTATGTCGACGCCCGGATCGTCCTGTCCGCCAGCGGGGAAAAGGACAAGCCGATCACCCTGGCGGCGGAAAC
>DNAS01000179.1:11822-12095 GCA_003485185.1 Phycisphaerales bacterium
CGTTCCAGAAGGCCATCGGCGGCACGGCCGTCGAGTTCAAGGACGCGCAGCACTGCCGTCTTTCCCACACCGCTTTCAACGAGTCGGGGAATCCCCAGAGCACTTTCACGCACATGATCGAGGTTGGAGAGAATTGCTCCGACATCCGGATCGACCACTGCTACATGGGCAAGAGCCTGTCGATGAGCATCGGTACGCGCATCGGGGCGGTGCGCGGCAGGATCGATCACAACTGGTTCCGCGACATCGTCGCCCGCAGCCGCAACGGACAGG
>DNAS01000179.1:12349-28374 GCA_003485185.1 Phycisphaerales bacterium
AGGAGATCATCTCCGTCAAGAGCGACGACAACACGATCCGCTACAACACCTTTCTGGGCCACCCCACCGCCAACAAGGGCGGGTTGTGCGTTCGCGGCGGGGATCGGAACGTGATCGACTCCAACTATTTCCTCAACACGGTCTACGGCATCCGCGTCAGCGGCGCCGGGAACAAGCTCGTCAACAACTACATCCAGCCGGTCAAGACCGGCCTCCTTTTCACCGGCGGCGGCAATATGTACGCGGCGGCGAAGGACACCCTGGTGGCCAACAATACGATCGTCTGTCGCAAACCCCCTGCCGTAAGCTTCGCCGCAATGTGGGGGATGACCCACCCGAGCGCTCCGCCCGCCCCCAGCGTGTATCCGACCGGCTGCAAGTTCCACAACAACATCTTCGTCTGCGGATATCCACAGATCCTCACCGATTCCGCCGACAGGAATTTCGAAGGCGTCGACTTCCAGAACAATCTCATCGCCTGCAACAATCCGAAAAAAGCGGACGCATCGGCCATGCCGAAGGCTCCGGGCCTCATCCACGCCGACGGGGGCTTGCTGGTCCTTCGGGACGACCGGTATCGCCCGGCGATCGAAAAACTGGTGGTCGACCAGGGCGTGCCCATGGAAGGAATCACCACGGACATCGACGGGCGCGCACGGAAAAACGCGCCGGACATCGGGTGCGAAGAGCTGAACGCCGGAAACGGGGTTCGGCAACCTCTGACCGGAAAAGACGTTGGCCCGGACTGGATGAAGGGAAACGCCGACGCGCTGGAACAGGAGGCTGGGATTCAGGACCTGCGGGAACTGATCCGCAAGCATCCCGATCCGGAATATCGTCGGCGGTTGCGGGAGATCCTGGACGGTGCGGGACAGTGAAATCCGCGTGGCGCCGGCAGAGGCGAAACGCGCGGGCCGGGGCGACAAACGCCCCCCAGCATGCGGCGTCTACTTGCGAGATTTTCGGGCGGCCTCGCGCCCTTCGTGCAATTGGCGCCGGTAGGTCAAGGGGCTCATGCCCGTGTCTTGTTTGAACAGGAAGCCAAAGCGGGATTGGCTGGAAAATCCGACTTTGGCGGCTACAGAGGCAATCGAGATCGGCGTCGCAAGCAGCTTTTTCGCCAGCCGGATCCGAGCCAGACGAATCTCTTCCCTCGGCGAGCGCCCGATGGCCTGACGAAACCGCAGTTCGAGGCTGCGAGGAGCCGTCATCACATGACGACAAATGTTGCGGACCGTCAATCCTTCGTGGGCATTGTCCTGGATATACCGCATGGCATTGGCCACCACTTGGTCCTGCACGGCGAAAACGTCCGACGACCGTCGAACATGGAGCTCGCCCGGCGGCAGGTACAGGGGATCCCTTGCCGCCTTCCCCCCGTTCATCAGTTCCTCCAGCAACGACGCGGCGCGGAAGCCCACGCGCTGCAAGTCCAGCGCGATGCTCGAGAGCGCCGGCGTGCTCAGTTCGCAGAGGTGATCGTCGTTGTCCACCCCGATCACGGCAATCTCTTCCGGGACGCGCAAATGACCGCGACAGGCTTCCAGGACCAGCCGCGCCGTGTTGTCCGAATCGGCCATGACTCCCAGCGGTCGAGGCAGCGTCTTGAGCCACTGGGCGATCGGTCCCAGGACCGACTCGCGCGACCAGCCCCAAAGACGACCCGAACTTTTAAAAAAGAAGACATTCGCGCCGGCGTCCTGGGCAACCTGCTCGAATCCTTGAGAACGATGGCGGGCAAAGACCAGCTTGGTCCGCCCGACGAATGCCAGGTTCTTATGCCCGCGATCCAGAAAATGCCTGGCCCCGACCCGACCCACCGTGACGTTGTCCACGCCGACGCGCGGAATGTGCGACAGTTTCCGATGGCTGGAAGAGACATCCACGACCGGAATGGAAAGATTCGTCACGAGACGGATCGGAAGATTCTGGGAGGGGCGAATGATGATTCCGTCTAGCCCCAGGAAGTCCGCGAGTCGCTTGGGACGCCACCACGCCGTGTATTCCGCATTCCAGTGCGGATTCAGACGAACGTATTGGACGATCCCGTCCAGGAGCTGGTTGCCCGAGTTGTCCGGCGAGTGGATCAGTAATCCTACGCGGAAAGCCATCATTTCTCCTTTGCGCGTTCCATATAATAAATATACACCAAACGTATATCCAAGCCAAGTCTCCCCTGTACAATCGTTCGCGGTGGAAGACCAAGCCCATCCTGCTGTCGGCGATGAACCGATCCGACACGGCGAGGGGCTGATTCCAACCCCCGGTTTGTGGATGAAGACGCCCGAAAAGGCTTCCGCGGGATACCGCCTTCTTCCGCAAGGAGACCTCCGCACTGGATCCGCACCATTTGCGCCGTTTGGAACCAAGGTTGCCGCCGTGACCGCCCCGTGCAGGAATCTCCGCGAATGCCGTCATTCGCCCAGGACCAGAAAAGGATGAGACAATGAATTGCCCCTTGGCCATCGGTCGTGCCCAAATCCTGAGCCTGTTCGCTTGTCTGCTGCTGCCGGGGGCGGCGCAGGCCGCTGCGCCGTTGTCCGACGTCGCCGCCATCAACAAGGCCTTGGAAAACGCCAAGCCCGGCGACACGATCCTCATCAAAAACGGCGTGTATGCCGACGCGAGGATCGCCATCCCCACGAGCGGAGAAAAGGACAAGCCGATCATCCTGGCGGCCGAAACTCCCGGCAAGGTGACGTTCACAGGGCGAAGCCGGATCGTCTTGGGCGGCAAATCCCTTCATTTGACGGGCATGGTCTTTCACAAGAACATCGGGGGAACCGCCGTTGAGTTCAAGGCGGCGCAGCACTGTCGCCTTTCCCATACCGCGTTCAACGAGTCCGGCGACACCAAGAGCGTGTTTGCCCACATGGTCGAGGTGGGCGAAGGCAGCGCGGACAATCGGATCGATCACTGTTACCTGGCCAAGAGCCTGTCCATGAGCATCGGCACGCGAACGGGGGCCCTGCGCATTCAGATCGACCACAACTGGTTCCAGGACATTGTCTCCCGAAGCAGCAACGGGCAGGAAGCGGTCCAACTGCTGGCGTTCAATGAGATCGACGCCCCCGAGCACAGTCTCTTCGCGACGGTGGAATACAACCTGTTCGACGGCGCCTGTGGCGACGAAGAGATCCTCTCCGTCAAGTCCAGCGGAAACCTTATCCGCTACAACACGTTCCTGGGCCACCCCACGCACAACAAGGGCGGCCTGAACGTGCGCCATGGGCATAATAACCGGATCGATTCCAACACCTTCCTCAGAACCGATTACGGCGTGCGGGTCAGCGGCAGCGGCAATGTCGTCATCAACAACTACATCGAAGGAGTCCGGGTGGGGTTGCGTCTGGCGGCCGGCGGAACCAACGGATGGGCCTACCTCCCCTGCAAGGACGGCGTGTTCGCGAACAACACGATCGTCAATGCCGCCACGGGCATGGACGTCGCCCTTTTCTTCGGCATGAAGGACACCAAGACGGGATCATCCAACCTTGTGAACATCTATCCTTCCGGGAACAGGATTTACAACAACATCCTCACGGCCGCCGATCCGAACCAGCTCGTGTGCGACCGCGCCGAGAGTTTGGCTGCGGAATTGAATGTCAAACGCGACGCAACCGCCAATGACTACCGGAACAACATCGTCTTCCTCACCAAGGACGCCTCTGAGCCCATCCGCATGCCGGAGGGATTTGGCGGATTCACCGTCGCCGATCCCAAGCTGGGCAAGGGCGACGGAAGGGAAAAACCCCAAGCGGGCAGTCCCGCCCTCGGCGGAGGCATTTCCGTAGAGCAGGTCAAGGAAGACATTCGTGGCCGGCCCCGCGGCGCCAAACCTGACATCGGTTGCGAGGAAGTTTCCAGCATCGCCGCTCCCAAACCCCACACGCTGCCCCTGACGGCCAAGGACGTGGGGCCCGACTGGATGAAAGGCGATTCCACCTGCCTGGAAAAAGACGCCGGCGCCGAGGAACTCAAAACCCTGATCCGCCGCTACCCGTCCGCGGAGTATCGCCAGCGGTTACGGAAGGTTCTTGACGAGGCGGGACAGTGACGCCAGCTGCGATCCCGTCGGGACTGTCGCCCCCTGCCGCAGACGAAGATTTGTCTTGCGCCCGGCGTCGGCGGCTCGCGCCCCTCGCCGAAACGCCATGACGGTATACGAAGGATGGAACATAACGTATAACGATTTTTACGAGGTATCCCATGGTTGATTTATATGTCATCGGAGCTTACCTGACATTGATGCTCGCGGTCGGTTTTGTGGTCAGCCGGATGAACCGCGACACGAGCGACTACTTTCGGAGCGGTTGTCGCGGAACCTGGTGGCTGGTGGGGGTGAGCAACTGGATGGCCGCCTTCAGCGCCTGGACCTTCACGGGCGGCGCCGGGGCCGCGTTCGAGGCCGGCTGGTCCACCTTCGTGGGCGGATTGGGGGGAATTCTGGGCGTCCTGCTGATCACCCTCCCGTTCACTTCGGTGTGGTTCCGCCAGCTCCGCGCCACCACGGGGCCCGAGGTGATCCGCGCCCGTTTCGGGCCCACGACGCAGCAGTTCTACGCCTGGATCGACGTCATCGGGCGACTCCTCGTTGCCGCGCTGCACCTGTTCGGGGCCGCGATCTTCGTCAGCACGGTTTTCCAGATGAATCTCTACCTGCTCATCGTGATCATCGGACTGGTCGTGCTGCTGTACTCGACGACCGGCGGAAACTGGGCCGTCATGAGCACCGACTTCCTCCAGGGACTGATCCTGATCTCGATGACCGTCCTCCTGACCGTGTTGTGCCTCCAGCACGTCGGCGGCGTGGATGGCTTGTTTTCGATGATCCAGCAGCAGGGACTGGAAAGCAAATTCCGCCCGTTCAAGTCCGACGGGGAATACGCCGGGAACCTCTACACGTGGAAGTGGATCCTGGCGATGTTCCTGATCAACTTTCTTCACACGGCCAGCCTCAACGGGTCGCCCAAGTATTTTGCCTGCAAGGACGGGCGGGAAGCCCGCCGGTCGGCCGTCCTGGGCGTCGTGCTGGGCGTGATCGGAATGATCGTGTTCTGGATTCCCCCCGCCGTCGCGCGCCTGGTGGCGGCGCCGGAGGTGCTGGGGACGGCCGGCCTGGACAAGCCCGCCGAGGCCGCTTATGCCGTCGTCAGCATGAAATTCCTGCCCCCGGGACTGATGGGCGTCATGGTGGTGGCGATGCTGGCGGCCACCATGAGCACCATGGACACCGGACTGAACCGCAACGCCGCCATCATCACGCAGGACGTCTACCCCACGCTGTGCCGCCTGTTCAAACGTCGTCCGCTCGAGGGAAAGGCTCTTCTGCGCCTCGGGCAAATCACCACCGCCTTGTTGGGCTTTCTGATCATCGCCCTGGCATTGCACTTCGCCAAAAACGCGGGAAAGCAGGGAATCTTCGGCATCATGCTCAACATCAGCGCGACGGTACATCTGCCGCTGGTCATCCCGTTGGCGCTGTGCATCTTCGTCCGCCGCGTGCCGCGATGGGCGGCCATGGCCACGGTCGCCGCCTGCCTGATTCCTTCGATCCTGGGATTCTTCAGCAAGGAACTCTTCGACCATGCGTGGTCGTTCCAGCAGAAGTTCTTCGTCACCGCGCCGGTGGGCCTCTGCGTATTCTTCCTGAGCAGCCTGTTCTGGAAGAAGGAACCGGAAAGCTATCGCCGGCAGGTGACGGAATTCTTCCGGAAGATGCATACGCCGGTGGATTTCAACCGCGAGGTGGGCCAGGCGAGCGATTTCAGCCAGCTCCGGATCATCGGCATCTTCACCATCATGATCGGCCTGTTCATCGGCGTATTGGTCTTCCTTCCTGACGACTGGGCCGGGCGGATGCAGGTCCTGATCGTCAGCGGCGCGATCACCGCCCTCGGCGTCCTGATGGTGCTGGCCCCTGTCCTTCAGGCACGCCGTCGGAAAGCGATGGAACCATCGGTCTGCCCGCAGGCAACCAGCGAAGAACAAGGCGGCGAAAACCCACAGGAAACGGCCGTTCCCGTGACGGAGCGGGCGCCCGAGTAAAGAAGACCCCGAGGCGGCTCCAGGCTTGTCCGGCGCTGCCATTCGGACGGCCGGCCTGAGGGTTCACGGTTTTTCGCAGGAATTGGGAGTTCGTGCATGGCCGAGGCAGTACGGAACAGCGTCAAGAGCAAGGCGGACAGCGTTCGCAAACCGATCCGCCTCGCGTTCGTCGGCACCGGCAACTGGGCGAGGCGATACCACCTGCCGTCGCTGAAACACATTCGCGACACCCGCCTCGACGGGCGGGACCTGCGCCTGCACGGCATCTACGGCATTCGTCAGGAGGAGGCCGTGCAACTGGCCGAGCAATACGCGTTCGGACGGGTCTACTCGCGTCTGGAAGAGATCCTCGACGATCCGGACGTCGACGCAGTGGCCGTCGTGATTACTCCCGAAGCGACGCGGGATGTTCTGCTGAAGCTCCTGGCCAGGAATGTGCCTCTCTTCACGGAAAAGCCGCCCGGCGCCAACTATGCCCAGGCGCGCGAGCTGGCGGAGAAGGTCCACGTGATCAACGTGGTCGGGTTCAACCGCCGCTACAACCTGCTCAACAACCGGTTCAAGGAACTGCTCGGTACTGTCGGCACGATCGAATGGGTGCAAGGCGAGATGTTCCGCATCAATCGCCGGGAGCCGCATTTCGTGCTGCACACCGGCGGGCACCTGATCAACCTGATGGAATACCTGTTCGGTCCCATTCGCCAGGTTCGCAACGAGAAGGAAAAGCATCCCGCTACCGGCGAGACGGTCCACGTGGCGCATGTGGCGTTCGACTCCGGCCTGGGCGGGCGGATCGTCCTGGCGCCCTCCAGCGACCGCCATTGGGAAGGCGTGACGGTTCGCGCCGCCGGGCAGACGGCCGTTCTTCACAGCCCTCACAATGACGCGGCGGGCGAAGTGGTCGTTCGAAAAGCTGACGCGCGCAGTGACGGCGAAGTGGTTACCCGCAGCGGCCGGCAATTGCCGATTCTCGAGGAAGGCTACGCGCTGGAGTATCTGGACTTTTTTGCGGCGATGGCCGACGGCCGACCGACGCGATCCAATTTTCGCAATGCCGTGAACACCATGCGCGTGGCGGAGGCAATCGAAACGGGCAAGGATTGGGTCTGAAGTCCGTCTCGCCGGAAACTCCATCCCCCGCCGTTTTCCCCTCTGACAAGAGAGTCCGCTCTTGTCCCCTGCTTCGCCAGCCAAAAGAATAATCAAAAAAATATACTTGCATTTGAACGTATCGAATATAGTATTTGAACGTACAAATAGCATTTTTTATGTTCTCCACTTCCGTTGCCGTTGGGTCTCCAAGGTCGTCTCGGTTCTCGTGATTTGCTGGTGCAAGCAATCGTCGACGTATGGGTCTTCGAGTTTCACTCTTCATAAGGAGACGCACATGTCCAAACTATTTCGATCGTTCTGCCTTTCCCTGCTGTTCAGCGCCTCGGGTTTTTCCGCCACTTACTATGTCGCCACCACCGGCAACAACACTACCGGCACGGGTGCGATCGACAACCCATGGGCCACCATCGGCAAGGCGATGACCATGGTCGTCGCGGGCGACACGGTCTATGTCCGGGAAGGCACCTATCGGGAATATTTTTCCGTATACGACGGCCGGGCCGGTTCCGAAGGAAACTATGTCACCATTTCCGCCTACAACGGGGAGGAAGTGATCGTCAAGGGTTCTGACGTTGTCACGGGGTGGGAAGTCCACAGCGGAAACATCTGGAAAAAGACGAGTTGGACGACCAATAGTCAGCAGGTGTTTGACGACGGCGCGCCGCTCCAGCAGATCGGCATGCCCAACGCCAATCTTACGACCACCGAGTACGTTCCCGTCGGCAGCGGCCTGGGCGACATGGCGCCGGGGCGATTCTGGTACGATTCCACCAACAGCATTCTTTACGTCCAGCTCTCCGACAACTCCAACCCGAACAACTCCGTGATGGAGGTCAGCGTCCGCCGTCGCATCTTTTTCGCCGAGGCCGCCCGGGGATACATCCGACTCGTCGACCTGATTTTCGAGCACAATAATTGCGCCGCTTACATCACGCCCAGCGTGCAGGATGCCGCCGTGACGCTCAGCAACTATTCCGTCGTGGATTCCTGCACTTTCCGAAACACCGATTTCTGCGGTCTGTCGCTGGGCATGACGACGGGCACGATGGTGTTCGATTCCGTGTTCGATTCCAACGGCGACCTGGGAATCCAGGGGCCCGGCAGCACCAATTACCTGATCAGCGGCTGCACGATCACGAACAACAACTACCGGAACTTCAGTCGCCTTTGGCACGCCGGCGGAATCAAGGTGACCACGGGCGCATACGGGACCATCGAGGACAACGAGGTCGCCGACAACAACGGAAGCGGCATCTGGTGCGACTACGCCAACAGCAACAACACCACCTACATCTGCAACAACTACATCCATGACAACGGGCCCACGGAGGCCGGCATCTTCTTCGAGGCCAGCAAATACGGGCAGATCCACAACAACGTGCTGGTCGGCAATGAGCGCCGGGGCATTTACATCTCCGGGTCCGACCAGGCCAAGGTCTACAACAACACGGTGGTGGGCACGGCGGGACTTTCCGCCATCGAGGTTCTCGCACGGAACGGCACGTCTTCGACGAACACGGCCGTCAAAAACAACATTGTCTTCAACACCGTCGCCACGAATGACCTGTACATGAGCAACGGTTCCGGAAACACCAGCGATTACAACGACTTCTATCGTGCCGGCAGTGCGATCCGGCTCGTCAACAACGGCACGCCGTACACCTCACTTCTCAGTTGGCAGAACAACACCGCATACGACGACCACTCGCTGAATTTCAATCCGATGTTCCTGTCGGGATCAGGCGACGATTACACCGTTTCGCCGGACAGCCTGGTTGTGGACGCCGGCACCATCCTCAATGAAGTCGCCGACGATTACGATGGAGTGGAACGTCCCCAAGGCGACGCCTACGACATGGGCGCTTTCGAAAGGGCCGCCAGCGGCGGCGGGGGCGGCGGAACGGTTTACGCTTCGGAGGCGTTCGATTACAGCACGGGCGCCATCGCCGGCAGCAACGGCGGCGAAGGCTGGGCCGCCGCATGGACCGGCGACAATCCCGGCGCTTCCGTGGCCACCCCCACCCTCTCCACCGACGACGTGGAAGGAACCGGAAACCGACTTTTCATCCAGGCCTACTCCAACTACAAGACCGCCACCCGCGACCTCGACGCCACCTACGGAACCGCCGACGGCGTCTACTGGTTCAGCGTCCTGATGCGCGAGGACGACGGGTACAACTCCGGCTCCTACGCCTATCTCCAACTCAACGGCGAATACAACCGCGACCCCTTCAAGATCGGCTACAACCACGGCGGGTACTGGTATCTCGCACCCAAGATCAACACCAGCACCTACGACCCCGTCTATACCGATGTTGCCGTCACGAAAGGGCAAACCGTCTGGCTGGTGGTGAAGATCACCGTCGATTCGACCAACGGAAGCCAGGCCGAACTGTGGATCGATCCCGACCCGTCGTCCGAGCCGACCGGCGAGGCCGACGCGACCGCGGATTTGACCTACACCAGTTTTGGAAAGGTGGTCGTCCGGAGCGGCGCGTCGTACAAGCAAAGCGACGTCTCCTGCGATGAAATCCGCCTCGGATCGTCCTTCGCGGCGGTCAGACCTTGATTCCAGGAGACCTCTAACGGAAACAAAACTCGCCTGTGCCCGGCAAGGCCATGCCTCCGTCGGGCACAGGCGGATCATTTAGCGCGGGCGGGAGAAAACCGTCGCCCGGCGCGGCACCATGCGTCGGCTGCTTGGGAGAGGTTGTCAAACCAACCCGTGGCGCGGGCGGCCAGCATTGCGGCGCCCCGGCAGGCCGGCTCTTCCGTCGTCGCCCGCAATACATCGCAGCCGAGGTGGTCAGCGTAAGTCTGAAGCCAGAGATCGCTCCGCGCGCCCCCGCCCGTCGCCAGGACGCTTCGGGGAAAAGCGACGGCCGAGGCCCGTTCCACCAGTTCCGCCAGGCTCGCGGCGGTGGAATTGAGGATCGCCCGGACGTAATGCCCGTGCCCCATATCTTCCCGCCGTCCCTGAAAACCTTCCCGATCCGGGTAGCGATCCGCGTTGGGCAAGGCCACGGGAGCCTCCGCCGTCTCGATGCGCCCAGCCATCTCCAGAAGTTCCTCGAAGGTCAGTTCCGGCGCGAATCGCTCCCGATACCACGCCAGCACGGCGGCGCTGTTCTCGCTGTAAAGCAGTTGGTCATAGCGGCCCGGTTCAAAGGCCGGCCCGAAACACACGCCGGTGGCAGGACAAATCTCCGTGCAACTGCGGACCACGGCCGTCACCGTGCCCGTCGATTCGCTCAACGGCGCCAACCGGTCCAGCCCCGCCCCGAGAGCGGCCAGGTAGTGGTCGAGATTCCCGACGGCCAGCAGCGCCCCTTCCGCCAACCCCACCCGCGCGGCGCCCTCGGCCGTGATTGCTCCCGCGACGCTGCCGGGGCGCAACGGCTGCGACAGCCGCTCCGCGTCGAGATGCAGCAGTTCCAACGCCGTCGGCCACCACGCGAGGTTTCGCGCGTCCAGCATTCCCAGCAGTGAGGCCGTCCCCGCGTCGCCCACGCGCCGGGCGGAGAGGCTGTGGACGAGATAGTCCGACAGGGTCATGACATATCGCGCCTGCCGCCAGAGGCGCGGGTGACGATCCTGGAACCAGAGAATCTTGGCGGCGGCGAATTCCGTTCCCGCTTCCGCCCCCAATCCCGTCACCTTCAGGAAGTCCGGGCGAGCCCACAGCGCCCGCATCGCCGGCGGTGGTTTCGGAACCCGCCGGTCCGGCCAGAGGAGGATCGACGTCAGCGGCCGGTAGGTTTCATCGAGCAGCAGAAAGCTGTTGGCCTGCGAGGCGTAGGCGACGGCAGCCAGATCCCCCGCATTCGCTCCCGCGCAGGTCATCGCCTCCTTGATCGCTTCGCTGAGGGTCCGCCAGAAGCGGTCCACGGGCAACTCGCATCGCTGCCCGTCGCCGCGGTCGGGCGCCAGGTCGCGTCGCCCCAGTCCGCGCTGGGCGCCGTGGCGATCGAAGATGGCCGCCTTGAAACGGCTGGTCCCCAGGTCCACGCCCAGCACGATTGCCTTCTCGCGGCTCATAACGATTCCAGAATCGCCGTCGCCCGCTGGATCAGCACCTGCCCCGCCTCGGGGCCGAAGATGCTGTTGGTCGCCTCGTATCCGCCTTCCGCCAGCGCCTCGGGCGTGACGATGTAGCCCTGAAGTTCCCCGTTGGCCAGCGAGAGGACGAACGTGCCGGTCCGACAAGCCTTGATCGCCAGCCCGTATTCCACGAAGAGTTCGCCCGGCAAGGCCACGAGGAACTGCTCGCCCAGCTTCATGACCTGGATTTCCGTCGGCAGGCACTGGCGATAGACGGTCTCGAGCGTGCCATCCCGCGCGGCGCGGGCCAGCACGACGCCCTCTTCGGCGCCGAACCAGTCACACTCTGCCGTTCGCACCTGCTCGCGGGGCGCGCCCTGCCGGCGCAACCGCTCCAGCGTCTCGACGGCACGGCGCAGTTTCGCCTGGGCCTGCTTGAGTGTGGGAAACTGCCTCCGCGGCAGGTCCACGGTCTCGCCGCGGCACGCCAGCGGCCAGTCGCGGCGGAAGGTCAAACCGCGAATCGCCCGTTCGGCCGCGCGACCCAATTGCTCGCCCAGCCTGCGGGCCTCGTCGAACGTGTTGGCCCGGACCACGTGGCGAGGGCTCTGGTTTCCCGACGGCCCGGTGTGGTACAGGATGGGGCAATCTCCCACCGCCTGCCGGCGGAGATATTGCTTGGCGAATCCCGGGAAGTCGGCGCTGACGAGCGTGGAATCCTCGTGCAGGACCGTAGGGTGCATCGAGCAGACGAGCATGGCGGCGATCGCGTTTCCGCCGCCGGCTGACCGCACCACCCAGACCGGCACTTGCGGGTCGCTGGGGCCGTTCGGGTCGCGTCGGTTTCCACCGACGCCGGCTGCATCGGCCACCGCCGAGGCCATCTCGGCGGGCCCGGCCGACCGGACAGCTTGCGTGCCCGCCTGCACCATGCGATCCTCGACGAACCGCAGATATTCACGATCCGTCCGGGGCACGACCGGATCGCCCGAAGATACGAGCATGTCCGCCGTCGGCGGGCCCGAATGCGTGTGGGTCGCCGACATGAGGATGTTCGTCGCCGGCACGCCCGTCGCCTCGGCCAGTTGCCGGCGCACGCGAAGGGTCGTCTCCCGTGACACGAAAATCAGATCGTTCGCGATCAGCAGCAGTTGCGTCCGGCCGTCGGACAGGAACAGCGCCGAGGACCACAGCGGATCGTGCACGCCCGTGCTCGTTCGCGGCACGTGGGGATACCCGTAGAGAAACTGCGGCGTGGTCGGCGTGATGTCCGCTTCCGCCGCGCCCGCTTGCAGCAGGCCCGTCCTGGGGTGGTTTGCGGTCATGCGTCAGTATCCCGTCTTCCAGTCCGGCTGGATGTCCGTGGCGATTTCCTCCGACACCCACACGTCCGTGCGAAGGGTCTGGCAGATCGATTCCGGCACTCGCGGTGTGACCGGCCCGTGCATGACCAGGCGGCTGATCAGGCGCTGCCAGGACGTGCTGGTTCCGTGCACGGTGATTCCGTGCTTCTGAATGCGATGCCGCGCCGCGATGACCTGGGCCGGTCCGACGGTGGCCGCCTTGGGCGGAACGGCCGCCAGGTCGCCGCTCTTTCCGAAACTCCCATGCAGGGAATTCTGTGCCAACGTGAATGGGCTGAGCGTGACGATCCGCGGGCCCAGCGTCTTCCATTCCTCCAGGGGAACGTCGAACTCGGGCGCGTCCGGCTCGATGAAGGCCAGGTGGCCCGTCCACCCCGGCCCGCTGTAGACGATGTCCACGCCGCCCAGATCTTCCATCATGCGGCCGTAATCGCGGAGGTTCTCATTCGTCAGGCCGACCATCTGGCCCTCGGGCGGGCGGAGATCGGGATCGATCTGACTGTAGAAATACTTCTTCAGGGCGTGTGTGAAACCGAATTCCCAGCTTTCCGGCGCCACCTCGCCGCGCTCGTTGGCGTATTCGTCCATGTTGAACGTATACAGGTTGCGGCAGGAGACGCGGAACTTGTTGATGAGGTAGGCGACGCGGCTGTAGAGAGGCCACGGCTGGGGCAGGATCATCACAACGCGCCGGTCTTCCACGTCGGATTGCCGGATGCGTTCGAAGATGTCGATGATGAATCGGAACTCCATGTCCCCGCCCGAGAGCACTTGGATGCGATAGTCGGGATTGGGATGGCGGGTGATCTCCTCGCGCCGGATGCGGCGGACTTTCTCCAGCACTTCCAGGTCGCGAAAAGGAACCCATCGCGAGGGTTGGTAGGTAAACGCCATGGAACTCTGTCTCCCTGTTTTAAGGATTCGGAAACGCGCATTCGCCGCGGACCCATGTCCGCACGACGTTCAGGGCATCGTCCAGCAGCGTCAGGTCGGCGTCGCAGCCGACGGCGAGCCTTCCCTTGGTCCGGTCGAGGCCCATCACGCGGGCGGGATTGGCGCTGACCATCAGCGCGGCGGTGGGCAAATCGAGCTTCAGCATGCTGACGGCGTTGCGAAGCGCCTGGTCCATGGTCAGCCCGCTGCCGGCCAGTCCGCCCGGCGTGGTGGAATGTTCCGTCAATCGCGCGGGCCCGCCGGCCGAGAGGAACTCCACCTCCTGGCTGCCGAAGTGGAATCGCCCCTTGCCCAGGCCCGTGCCGACATTCCCGTCGGTGATCAGGCAGACGCGGTCGCGCCCCAGGCATTTCAGCGCCATTTCGACGGCGACCGGATCGACGTGCACGCCGTCGAGGATGAAATCCACCGTGGTCCGCGAATCGGCCAGGATGGCCTCAACCGCCCCGCAAGGGCGCACGCCCTTGTCCGTTTCCGCCGGCGGGTAGAACACGTCGTAAAAATGCGTGGCGTGTTGGGCGCCGGCCTCGATGGCCCGCCGCGTCTGGTCCACGTCGGCAGCGGTGTGGGTGATGAATATCGTCGCGCCCCGCTGGCGCATGAGACGGATCAGCGGCTCGACGCCTTCGAAATCGGGCGAGGCGCTGAAGGCCATCGGGTAGGGCCTGGCTGCCTCGATCAGCGAGACGACGCGTTCGGGATCGGCCTTTCCGACCGCGTCGGTCGGCAGCGCGCCGGGAAAGAAGCGGAACGGCCCTTCCAGGTGGAACGCCAGCACCGCGGCGCCCGTGGTTTTGGCGACGGCAAGCTGGCGGATCAGTTTGACGTCCCCGCCGCCGGGGTGAGGACAGAGGGTAGGCAAAAAGCCCGTGACCCCGTGCCGCGGAAGCAGACGGCAGACTGCGGCAAGGTCGGCGGGGCCACGATCCAGTTGATACTCGTGGAATCCGTGCAGGTGCAGGTCGATGAATCCCGGCGTCAGGTATCCGCCTCGCGCGTCGAATGTCTCGTCCCACACGCCGCCCGGGCGCTCCCCGGAGGTCAGAATCTCCGCGATCCGCCCCTGTTCGATCCGGACTGATCCTTCCTCGACGCCGGACTTCAGCACCAGTCGCGCGTTTTCAATCAGTAGACGTGCCGCCATGGCGCACCTCCCGGACGGTCGAAACGAGTTTGACGCAATCGCCGCGGTACAGCGATTCGAACAAGGCCAGCGGGCGCGACGCCGGGCCGTAAATGACGTCCGTCGACAGCAGCAGAGGCTGGCCGGGCGAAACCGCCAAGCGGAGCGCATCGTCCTCGCCGGCGGTGACGGCTTCCACGCTTTGACTGCCGTGCGAGATCGTCAGTCCCTCGGCCTGCGCCCACGCCTGGAGGAAATCGACGCGGACCAGCATGGCTTCGTCGATCCGCCCCGCCAGTTCGGCGGGAATGTAGGCCCGGTCATAGGCGACGGGCTTTCCCTCCAGCACGTCAAGGCGCTCGGCGTACAAGCATTCTTCCCCTGGACGATCCAGCAGTTCCGCGATCCGCGGCGGAAGCGACGCCTGCCGCCGGCACAGGACGCGCCGTTCCAGGTTCGGCGCATAGCTCCGCATCGAGCCGGTGAAATCGGCGTTGAGAATGGGAAGCTTCCCGGCGCGAAGCGACCGGACAAACGTCCCGCTCCCCCGGCGACGGCGGATCAGGCCGTCCTGCTCCAGCAGGCGCAGGGCGTGACGGATCGTGATGCGCGAGACGCCGTGCTCCCGGCACAACTCCCGCTCACAAGGCAGCCTCTGCCCGCCCGCCAGGCGGTGCGAGAGAATCTGTTCCTTCAGGGCATTGTAGGATCGGCGATAGGCCTGGAGGGAATTGTCCTGGAGAGTCCGCACACAACCAATTTGTTATAACCATTCGCGTTTGTCAAGCAATTATTCCCCATTTTCCGATTGACCGCCCGTGAATAGCCTGCTAATAATATGTTAATTAATGTTCGTTTAGCAAGATAACAACATTACAGAACCCCCATGCCTCCACGAGCGAAAAGCCGATCGTCCCATCCGCACCGGCGCGAGGAAATCCAGCGGATTCTCCAGTCCCGCCAGCAGGTCTCGATCTCGCAACTGGCGCGGCGCTTCGGCGTCAGCGAGATGACGATCCGCCGCGACCTGGACCAGTTGGAATCGCAAGGGCGCGTGCGGCGCACGCACGGCGGCGCCCTGCCGGCGGAACGCATGGTCTTCGAGTTCGACTTCGTGGCCAGGCGGCAGGCCAACCGCCCCGCCAAGCAGGCCATCGCCGCCGAAGCCGTCAAGCACGTCCGCCCCGGGCATCGGCTGATCCTCGACACCGGAACCACGACGCTGGAGTTGGCCCGCCTGCTCAAGCCCATCGAGGACCTGACGGTGATCACCCCGAGTCTGGCCGTCGCCTCGGAACTGCAATACTGCGACAACGTCCAGACCGTCCTGCTGGGCGGCGTCGTCCGGCGCGGAAGCCCCGATCTGACGGGCATGGTCGCCG
>DNAS01000179.1:28493-38961 GCA_003485185.1 Phycisphaerales bacterium
GGGGCTCGACGGCGCCCTGTATACCCAGGACATGCGCATCGCCAAGGTCGATCAGAAAATCCGCAGCCGAGCCCGCCAAACCTACGTGCTCGCCGACAGCACCAAGATCGGAAAGACCGCCCTCACTCGCCACGGATTCCTTCAACAGGTCGAAGCCCTGATCACCGACTCGCGAATCCGCGACAGCGACAAATCCGAACTGGAAAGCAAGGGCGCCACCGTGATTGTCGCGCCCTGATCGAATCGAGAGACACAAGGAAAGAGAATGTCATGGCCAAGAAAACTGCCACCGCGAAATCCTGGGCGCACGTCGATCTGAAACAGGTTCCGTCGGTCCCCTGCCGGCCGCCGGGCCCGAAGTCCAACGCCCTGCACGCGCGATGCACCCGGCACTTCAAGGGGCTCAGCGGGCAGGTGAAGCTGTTCCCCGTGGTCTTCGAGTCCGGGCGGGGCTGCGTCCTGACCGACGTCGACGGAAACCGCTACATCGACTTCTCCAGCGGCATCTACGTCACCACGCTGGGGCACTGCCACCCCAAGATCACCCAGGCCGTCCAGAAATACGCCGGGCAGTTGATGAACTGCCACGATTTCACCACCGAGATCAAGACCCGCCTGGTGGAGAAGCTGGCGCAGGTGCTCCCGGGCGACCTGAAGGGCTTTCAGTTCTACGACTGCGGCACGGCGGCCGTCGAGGCGGGACAGCGGGTCCTCCGCGCCGCCACCGGGAAGAACGAGATGCTCAGTTGCTTCTACGACTTCCACGGGAAGACCTACGGCGCGGTCTCGCTGGCGCACATCCGGTCGCAGGTCTACGGGCGCGTGCGGGCGCCGGGCATGCACATGGTTCCGCGCCCCGACACCTACCGCCCTCTCTGGACAAAACCCGACGGCAGCATCGACACCGACAAGTACATCGAGTTCTACGACATGTATATCGACAAGGGCACCGTCGGCGACGTGGCGGGCTTCGTCCTCGAACCCATCCAGGGATGGGGCGGATCGATCATGCCGCCGGACGACTTCTTCCCCAAGCTGCGGAAATACTGCGACGACCACAAGATTCTCCTGATGGCCGACGAGGTACTCACCAGTTGGGCCCGCACCGGAAAGTGGCTGTGCATGGAGCACTGGAACGTCGTGCCCGACGTGGTCTCCATCGGAAAGGGATTCGGAAACGGATTCCCCGTCACGTGCGTGGCCGTGCGCGAACCGTTCATGGAGTCGTTTGAGTCGATCTCCGCCTCCAGCAGCTACGGCGGCAACCCGATGGCGTGCGCAGCCGCCCTGGCCAGCACTGAGGTCATCGAAGAGGAGCGCCTGCTGGAACGCTCCGCCCACCTGGGCGCGCTGGCCCTGCGGCGCATGGAGAAGATGAAGGCGGAGCACCCCATTGTCGGCGACGTGCGGGCCAAGGGATGCCTCATGGGCATCGAGCTGGTCAAGGACAAGGCCACCAAGGAGCCCTTCGACCAGGCGGGCAAGCTGGTCTACCAGAAGGCCTTCTCCAAGGGCCTGGCGTGGATCCCGGCTGGGCACATTCTCCGCATGAGCCCCCCCGTCGTCATGGAAGACGAGGTGCTGCTCAAAGGCATGGACATGATCGACGAGGCAATCGGCGAGACCGAGAAAGAGCTTCTGTAAGGGCAACGCCATGAAGACCGTGCGATGCGGAATCATCGGCTGCGGACTGATGGGGCGCGAGTTCGCCAGCGCCGCCGCCCGCTGGTGCCACCTGACGGACCTGGACGTCCGCCCGGAACTGGTCGCCTGCTGCGACCCGAACGAGGCGGCCCTGGGCTGGTTTCAGGCGAGCTTCCCCGCGATCAAGCGGTATGCGGACTATCGCCAACTGCTGAGTGAGCCCGAGGTGCAGGCAGTCTACTGCGCCGTCCCCCACCACCTGCACCAGCAGATATACTGCGACATCCTCCAGGCCGGAAAGCACCTGCTGGGCGAGAAGCCTTTCGGGATCGACCAGGCCGCCAACGACGCGATCCTCGCCTGCGCCGCGCGGCACAAGGACGTGTTCGTGCGATGCAGCAGCGAGTTCCCGTTCTTCCCGGCCGTGCAGCGGATCGGCACAATGATCGAGAAGGACGCGTTCGGAACGATCCTGGAAGTCAGCGCGGGATTCCTGCATTCCAGCGACCTGAACCCCACCAAGCCGATCAACTGGAAGCGGATGGTGCGGTTCAACGGCGAGTACGGCTGCATGGGCGATCTGGGAATGCACGTCTGCCACGTGCCGTTCCGCGCCGGCTGGACGCCGCGGAACGTCCGGGCGGTGCTGTCGAACATCGTTCCGGAGCGTCCGGACGGAAAAGGCGGCATGGCGCCCTGCGAAACGTGGGACAACGCCACGCTGCTGTGCGAGGCGACCGGCGCGGACAAAAAGCCCTTCCCCCTGACGCTCAAGATGCAGCGGATCGCGCCGGGCGAGATGAACACCTGGTATCTCGAGATCAAGGGCACCAAGGCCTGCGCCCGGTTCAGCACGAAGAATCCCAAACGGCTGGAGCTGCTGGAATACGCTGGCGGCGAGCAGGCCTGGCGGCAGATCGACGTGGGCTACGAGCCGGCCTTCAAGGCGATCACAGGCGGCATCTTCGAGTTCGGATTCCCGGACGCCATCCAGCAGATGTGGGCGGCCTTCCTCGACGAAATGCATCATGGCCGGGCGAGGAACCGTTTCGCCTCCTGCGTCCGCCCGGAGGAAACGGCTCTCAGCCACAGGCTCTTCTCCGCGGCGCTCGAATCCCAGCGGCGACAAAGCACCGTCGCGTTGTAGGCCTCATTCCGCGTTGATCGTCGCTCGCGCAACGCCGTCATTCGCGAAGACCGCGCCCACGGCGCTTGCCGCCGGCTTGCGCTTGCCTTCAAAGTCAAGAAGCGACGTGTTGGACATGCAGGGGAAGCTGTCGTGCCCCATCCAGAGGAGGATCCCGCCGCATCGGGGGAAGCGTCCCTTGCACGCGTCGACGGCGACCGCGAGGGCTTGCGCCTGGGCTTCCTGACTCCACTGAACGTATTCCTCCAGGTTGCCGGGCTGCCTTCCCTTTTCCCGGACAAACTGATCCCAGTCGATCCACCACCAGGTGCGCCGCCAGACGGGGTTGTCCGCGTCGCCAGGCAAATCCGCATATTCGCCGCCGTAACGACGGATGATCTCGGCGGAGCTGGCGCCGGGCGCGCCGGTCTCGGAGTGAAACAGGGCGTCCACCCCCGCCCAATAACCGGCCCAGTTCCACCCGGCCGGCAGATCCCGCCAGGGCGACCACGGGCCGTGCACGTCCCAGTGAAGCCCCTTGCCGAAATTGTCGGGATGCGCCAGAAACCGCGGGCCCGATGACGTCGTGGGCAGGAACCGCCGTTGCGGATCCTCTCGCGCCACGAGGTCATGCAATTTCGCCAGGAGCGGGTGGGCAAGGTCCAGCGGTTTGCCGAAACCGTCCTGTCCATGACGGTCATGAAGTTCGTTTCCACCACACCACAACAGGAGCGACACGTGATGCTGCCGCCGCCGAATGCAGGAATCCGCAATCTCCAGCAGGTCCCGGACGCTTTCGGGATCGCGCGGAGGCAGGTTGTCCAGCCCGGACGACGAAAGCGGAAAGTCCTGCCAGACGAGCAGCCCCATCTCGTCGCAGTGGCGGAAGAAGGCTTCCTTTTCCGGGAAGCCGCCGCCCCAGACCCGCAGCAGGTTGCAGTTCATCTCCCGATAGGCCCGCAGGCGGAGCCGGTAGTTCTCCTCCCCCACGTCGGCGAAGTTCGTGCGGATCGGGGTCCAGTTCACGCCCTGGAGAAAGATGGGTTTCCCGTTGACCTCGCAGATCCACGGATCGGCTGCGGCGGGAGCGCCTTCGCAGGGCAGCCAGTCCACATGCTTGAAACCAACCGTCAGGATCCGCTCGTCGTCCAGACATCCCTCGGCGTCAAACAGCCGGCACGTCAGCGTATAGAGAGGCTGGCGGCCATGCCCGTTGGGCCACCACAACTCGACGGGCAGGTCTTTCCACCCATGCCGCCGCGCGTTGAAGGATTGGGCGTCGAAATCCTCGGCACGGAGGGTTTGCCCGTCCCGGCTCAGAGCGACATGGATTCGACAATTTCGCGCGCCGGCGACCTTCCCGAAGAAATGCAGCAGGCCGCTTTCGTCCTCGAGATTCGCATCCGTCGTGGCGCGGAAAGATTGAATTTCAAATCCCTCGGCGACCTCCAGGGTAATGGCGTCCCAGACGCCGACCTGCACGAGCCGGCCGGTCCAGTCCCATGTGTAGTTGAACCGCGCTTTCCATTCCGTGATCTCGGACGTGTGCCCGAACTGCCCCAGCCACCGCGGCGGTAAATCGAAGAAAATCTGGAGGAGATTGTTTCGCTCTTTCAGGTGCCCCGTGAGGTCGAACGCGTAGGGAATGAACGTGCCCCGGAAGGCGCCGACCTGCCGGCCGTTCAGGAGAATCCCGCCGCGGTAGTCCAATCCCTGGCAACGCAACCGCAGCGTCTTGCCCGGCACGAGCCACTCGTCCGGAAGGGACGTCTGGTAGATCCAGTGACGGTTTTCCACCCATTCGCAGTCGCGGGCATTGAGGCCGACGTTCCAGTCCTTGATGACGCCCGCGTCCAGCAGGGCCTGCTGGACCGATCCCGGCATCCGAGCGGGAATCGCCGGAATCTCCGCGCAGTTCGCCGCGCGGATATCCGTCACCGAACTCAACTGCCACAGCCACGGCGCAAACCCAGCCAGCTTCCACTCCAACTCGCTCAAATCATGAACCACTTTCACAAAACACTCCTTCTGCCGCTCTTTTGGCGGGGAATTCGCCTGTCCAATCTCACACCGGAACCAGCTTCAGCGCGTTGCCCCCAAGAATTTTCCCGTAAACCTCCCCGGGCAGCTCCAGCGTGCGCAGATGATCCAGAACGCGCGTGTCGAACTGGTCGGCGCCGTAGAGCAACCGGTCCTGGAAATCGAGGAGGAATCGCCGGCCGAACCCGGGATCCCGCGTGAGGGCGTTGAATCCCGACGTGCCGGAAAGGTCGCAATACAGATTGGGATGCTTTTCCAACAGGCGGATCACCTCGCCGCCGGGCAGGACGGGACCGTCGGGATAGACCGTTTCGTATCCCTTGCGGTCGCCCGAGATGTGGGCCCACCACCCGGGCCCGTGGGCGACAAAGTTCGTCTCCGGGCACTTGGCGAGCGTCCGTTCCACGGCATCGGGCTCTCCGAGATACCACAGCCCCGCCTCGTCGCCATGATAGACCGGCAGATCGACGTGGAAGACGACGGGCATGCCCAGTTGCCCAGCCAACCGGAACACGAGAATCAGCTCGGGCGTGTCCATCAGCACCCGCAGCTTGATCTCCCCGTAGACGCGGGCGCCGTCGCGATGATACCGCCGGAGCAACTCCGGGGCGTTCTCCCGGCGCGGGTCCGGGCCGGCGCCGACGAGGAACCGATCGGGATACCTCGCCGCCGCGTCGAACACGTCTTCAATCGACAGGTGCAGATAGTGCGGCTCCCGGCTGCCGTCGAGAGATTCCCACGAGAGAAGCCAAGCCTTGTCCACTCCGCTCCGGTCCAGGTAGGCGACCAGTTCCGGCGTCCTTTTGCCCTGCCAGTTGGTGTGTTGATGGCTGTCGATGATCATCGCGAGGACTTCTCCCGAAAGTGTTCCGCCAGTTCCTTCGCGTGCAGGGCGACCTTGGCGTAGGCCGCGGCGAACTGCGCGATGGGCTCCGCCCAGTCGTGCTTGAACCAGGGAATGCCGAACACCCGATCCGGGATCGACTCGGTCACCGGAAGTGAGCCCGGTCCCTGGCGAACATCGCGCCCCGCAAAAGCGATTCGCGTGGGCTTGCCGTCGTGGAAAACGTCCGCGTCGTTCAGCACGGGGTGCAGGTGCTGAAGGAGGTTGCAGCCGCGACCGACGCGCCCCCCTTCGACGTTCACCGCCTCTATGAATCGCGCCACCGGCAGTCCGTGGAGCTCCTCCGGGCGGTAGTGCCCCAGCGGGTTGTACCATCCCCCCATCGTCAGGCCCGAATGCATGGGCGGGCGATGCGCCGACAGGCCCGGCACGCCCTCCAGCAAGTCCCAGAAACGGTTCATGCCGGCCTGGATTTCACCGATGCGCGGCAGGTAGTGCTTCAACTGGACGCGCCCCATGGCGGAGCAGGTCTGGTTGATCCGCCCCTTGACGCCGCCGAGAGGGAGCCCGGCCGTCGCCTTCAACCGCGGCAGCGTGAGGGTGTCCCCCGTGCGTTCGTAATGGGCGAACGCGACGGCCCGTTCGTAGATCTCGCGGGAGTCCGTGCAGAGCATTCCCCCTTCCCCCACGGGGAAGCTCTTGGCTGCCATCAGCGAGGCGGCGGACACGTCTCCCAGGGCCCCGACCCTGCGTCCCTTGTACAAGGCGCCGTGGGCATGGGAGACGTCTTCGATGACCTTCAGTCCGTGCCGGCGGGCGACAGCCAGGATGGCATCCATGTCGCACGGATGCCCGCAGTAATGCGTCACGACGATCGCCCGCGTTCGCGGCGTGATGCGCGATTCGACGTCGCGCGCGTCCACGCAGAGCGTGACAGGATCGACGTCGGCGAATACGGGGGTCGCACCCAGCAGGAAACAGGGCAGCGCCGTCGCCCAATACGTCAGGCTGGGCGAGATCAATTCGTCCCCGCGCCCCAGGCCCACGGCGAACATCGCCGCCAGCAGCGCCATCGTTCCGTTGCAGTGGGCCAGCGCGTAACGGGTCTGCTGGAAGGCCGCGTATTCGGACTCGAACCGCACCGTCACGTCGGTCTGGGACATCGTGCCCGCCCGAAGCACTTCCAGGACCGCTTGCTCATCTTCCTCCGTCACGATGGGCCAGCGGAACAGCGCCTCGTCCACCGGACCGACGGCCTTCGGACCGCCCAGGACGGCGGGGAGTTCGCGAATTCTGCGATCAAAATCCTCCGGCATCTCCTATCCTCCGATGCGACGGAAACGGTGTCGGAACTCGGTAGGCGTCATTCCCATTTCCTCGCGGAAGGCGGTGCTGAGGTGCCCGGCCTGGGTGAACCCCGCCTGTTGGGCCACTTCCGAGATGGGAATGTTCGTGCCCACCAGCAATTCCTTGGCGCGGCTGAGATGGGCCATGCGAATTTCCTGGGCGGGGGTCCGATTCAGCACCCGGAGGAACCGGCGTTCGAGCGATCGGCGAGAGACCAGCACATTCTCCAGCACGTCGCTGACCTGGATTGGCTGGTTGCTATGGGCACGGATATAGAGGACCGCCTGCGAGACGATGGGGTCGTCAATGGCAAGGATGTCCGAGGATCGGCGGGTGAAAATCCCCTGCGGGGGCACAAGCACTTTTTCGGGCGAACGTTTCCCGGCCATCCGCCGATCCAGCAGGCGGGCGGCTTCCCATCCGATCTGTTCTCCGGCCTGGATGACGCTCGACAAGGGAGGCATGGACGATTCGCACACCAGTTCGTCGTTGTCCACGCCCACGACGGCCACCTTCTCGGGCACGTTCAATCCGATCTCGCGGCAGATCTGGATCGCGCACTGTCCGCGATTGTCCGAGGTGGCCATCAGGCCCACGGGCTTGGGCAGCGCCTCCAGCCAGGCCGCCAGCCGATCCCGCATGGGGATTGTGGTCCGACCGACGTCTTCCTGCTCAAAGACGTGACAGGCAAACCCGTGCACGTTGAGCGTCTGGGTAAAACCCTTGCATCGCCAGAGGGAAAAGTCTTCGCCGCGGCTGTCGCCGAGATAGGCAAAGCTCTGGAAGTTGCGTTCCAGGAAATGTTCCGCGACCAGTTTTCCGATGGCCTCGTCGTCACTGGCGACATAGGGCAGCTTTCCGACCGGCCCGTGCCCGCTGACGGTCACCACCGGCGCATGGAGACCCTGGAGAAACTCATCCGACGGGTCGCCGGGATGGGCGATCAAGCCATCCCAGACGGTCGAAGGAGAGGAGACGAACTCCTCGTCCGGGCCCGAGAGGTAGTATTCCCAGTTCTTGGCTTCCCGCGCATACCGCGCGATCCCGCGAATGATCTCCGTATGCAGGCTGCGGCGATATCCGATGAGGATGGCCACCCGGTATTTTTTTCCCATGACGGAATCCCGGAAAGCAGGATGCGCCCTGCTTTCTCCCGATGATACGGCGCGAAAGCCTGCGTCGCAAGTAGATAAACAAATTTGCGCAAAACTGCCATAGCGGTTTTTGAGGGGCATGGTATAATCCACAGTCGAAATTTTGGATTATTTCACTTGATTATGGCAAATTAACTGGAATAAGACACGTGTGATGGTAATATTTATGCATTCATAACAAGCATGTTTATGAATGCATTACCGGGTGCGGCCCATGCCCACAAAACTGGTCGGGACAAAACATCACCAGGTGGCACAACTCCTGCGGAAGCATATCGCCCAGCTTCCTCCGGGGGGCAAGGTTCCCACGTTTGCAGAATTGACCCGCCGCTTCGGCGCCAGCCGGACCACCATCGAAACGGCCCTGCAACGCCTGCGGAAAGACGGATTAATCTACCGCCCCGCCGGAAAACAACGACTGGTCGTTGCGGAACTGCACGACAAGGCTGCCGGAAGCATTGCCCTGCTCCGTCCGGATTATCCTTCGCAGGATTATGACGCCATCTGCTGCGCCGTGGTGGAGGCGGGCAAGAAACGCGGGTGGGTGTTCGACCTTCTCAGCTACGGCGATCTCCGGGCCCTCGATCTCGAGCGCGCGTGGGGAAACAACGACGCGGCCCTGCTGCTGCCCAACTGCCAGGAATTCCCGCCCCACCTGGTTCGCGTGCTGTCCAATCCCCGCAAGCCGATCGTCCTGCTCCAGGAGCACTGGGTCGGGCGCGGCGTCTGCAACGTCTGTGTCGACGACCGGATGGTGGGACGAATGGCCGTCGAGCACCTGATCTCGCTGGGTCATCGCCGCATTCTGATGTTGCTGGAGCAGCCTCACGTCTCCAGCGTCATGGAGCGGTACGAAGGCTGGCGCGAGGCGATGATCGGAATCGGCGAAACCGACCTTGAGTCGCTGCTGGTGGATTGCCAGGTGGAAAACGGCCAGCACCCCCTGACCGTTGCTTACGCGGGCATGAGCCGATGGATGGAGACCAACCGGACCAAGTTCACCGCAATCTTTTCGACCACCGAATACGGCGCGATTGCCGCCATTCGCACCCTCGACGAGCACGGGCTGAAGGTCCCGGACGACGTGAGCGTGATTTCCTTCGCGGGCAAGAGCAACCTGTGCGCGTTCATCCGCCCGCCATTGACGGCCGTCGAGATCGACATGGAATCCTATGGGCGAGCGACCGCTGACGCGCTGAGCGAACTGCTGTCCCAGTCGTCGGCGTCCGCAGGCGAGATCAAGATCAAGCCGGCTTTGTGGATGCGTCGCACCACAGGCCGCGCACCGGATCAGACCTCGCGGTCGAGATCCGACAACGAGTGATTTCAAGGACAACCGGTGGGTCGGACAGTGAGCCGGCCCCAGTGACCAAGTGGCTGACAACGCAACTCTTTTACGAAGGAGAAGGGACATGAAAGGCAGGACGATTCTGACGGTTGTGGCGATTGCGATGGTGATGGCGGCTCCGGCAATGGCGGGCACCATCTTTTCGGACACGTTCACCCTGAACGGGACAACCCGTACGGCCGGCACGTCGCTGAACGGCCTGACGACCGAAGTGGGCGGCCTGGCGTGGAAAGGTACCGACAAGCTGGGCGGCGACGCCAGCGACGGTTATGCCTGGTCGGCGGGCACAAACAACGCCTGGGGCTCGGTCGTCCTGGCTGCGGCGCCGACCAATACGATGACGCTGACGACCGTCATCAGCGGCATTGACACGGCCACCAACTGGGTGGGAATTGGGATGGGCAATCAGGCGACGGATCGCATCAGTGGTGTCAGCAAGAGGGTGTGGCTCCTCGTTCGCTCAAGCTACATGCAGTTGTTTACGCCAGACGGCACCAACCCCACGGCGGCAGGGATCGGCACCGCGGGCAACCACACGATCCAGTTCATCTACAATCCGACGGCCAGCACCGTCACGGTCACGGTCGACGGCGCGACCCGCTTCAACACGGTGAGCATCAGCGGTTGGCAGTCCAGCGACAGCACCGTGGTTGGTTTCGGAAACAACGGTACTCTGGACATGCTGCACGTGACGGAATTCTCGATGACGATGGTCCCCGAGCCCGCGACACTTGCGTTGCTCGGTATGGGCGGGCTGGCGCTGCTCCGTCGCAAGTTCCGCGGATAGGAAATTGGTTGTCTTGCTCAGTGGCGGCCGGTCTAGCGGTCGGCCGCCGCTATGGGTTCCAACGGCTAACCCTTGCGCTGGAGACGTCGCATGAACGGATGCGAATGCAAAGCCGAATCCACACGCGTGCCGGCCTCTCCCCGAACCCGTCGCGGGTTCATCTCTGTAGGGGCCGAAT
>DNAS01000144.1 GCA_003485185.1 Phycisphaerales bacterium
CTCCTGGAGGACGCGCAGGAGCTTGACCTGAAGCTGGGGCGAGGCGGTGGAAATCTCGTCGAGGAAGATCGTCCCGCGGTCAGCGGCTGCGAACTTGCCCGGACGGTCGGACACCGCGTGCGTGAACGCGCCCTTGACGTGCCCGAACAGCTCGCTCTCCAGCAGCGTATCGGGCATCGCGCCGCATGCGACCTCGACGAACGGCCCGGTCCGGCGGGGCGAACGGCGGTGGATGGCGCGGGCGACGAGGCTCTTTCCCGTTCCGGACTCGCCGGTGAGCAGGACGGTGGTCCTTGCGGCCGCCACCGCGTCGATCAGGTCGAAGACCTTCGCCATGCGGAGATCGGCGCCGACCAATCCGTCCAGCGCATCGGGCCCGCTGCCCTGGGCGTCGTGCGGCGCGGCGCCGGCAACTGCGTGCGAGACCGCCTCGCATAGTTCGTCGGCGGTGACGGGGCAGACAAGGTAGTCGGCAGCGCCGCGGCGAATCGCCTCGACCGCGCCGCGCACCGTTCCGCGCTCCGTCAGCAGGACGACGGGCGGCCCGCCGTCGCGCGGCGAGACGAGCTGCCCGACGTCGCCGTCGGGAAGTTCCGCCATGACGACGGCGACGTCGTATCGCCCGGCCTCCAGGATGATTCGCGCCCGCGCGAGGCTTTCGGCCCGCGTGACGCGCAGGCCGTTGCCTTCCAGCAGCGCCGTATGTTGCGCTGCCGAAACACGGTCGCCGTCCACCAGCAACACGTTGAGGCCCGTCATTGCGCCGTCGTTTTTCATAACCCGCTCTGTCCGCCGACCCTGCGCCCTCGTTTTTCATCGGCTGGACGGGGAGGCATGTTGCGGAAAAACAACGCGAGTTTCCCTCCGGCAGCGCAACGGGCGGCGGGATAGGCAATTGCCGCGGGTGGAAAAACAAGCAAGCCGCGAATGTCATTGCCGACAGGCGGGACGCCTGTCGTACTCAATGGTCCGCTTTTTCGATGGCTGCGGGGCGCTGCTGGGCGGCCCGAATCCGCGCAACATCCAGTTTCTCGCTGCGGTCGAACCCGTAGATGCCGTTCTGTTCCTGATGGACGTCGGTCAGTTGCGTGTAGCAATACCCGAACATGTGGGGGTGATCCAGCAACACGCGGCAGAGCCCCTCGAAGCGCTGGTGGAACTCCTCGACGCTTTTGGGGCGCTGCCCGTATCCCCAGGACGGTTCGTCCGCGGCGGCCTTGGGGTTCCACCAGATGCCGCCGAACTCGCTGACGAAATAGGGCTGCCCGCGATACGCGATGGAGGAAAAGTTCGCGTGGCGCGACAGGTACGGGCGGTCCTCGCCCAATCCCGCGTGATGCGCCGCGAAGGCGGCGGGGTCCTGCTCGTAATCGTGGCTGTCATAGATGTCGCTTTCGGGCACGCGGTGCGAATAACCCGAAACGTCCAGCACGGGGCGCGTCGGGTCGGCGGCCCGGGCCGCAAGGAACATCCCGCGCATCACGTCGTCATGATTGTGAATCCGGTCGTCGAAAACCCGATAGGTTTCGTTCAGGCCGCACCACCCGACCAGGCAGGGGTGGCTATAGTCCCGCTCCAGCGCTTCGAGCCACTGGGGGATCCAGGCCGCGCCGTATCCGTCGCGCCGGGCGCCCCAATCGCCGAATTCGCCCCAGCACAGGTAGCCCATCCGGTCCGCATGGTAGAGGAAGCGTTCCTCGAACACCTTCTGGTGCAGCCGCGCGCCGTTGAAGCCCGCCTGCATCGACAGTTCGATGTCGCGGCGCAGCGCGGCGTCCGTGGGGGCGGTCATGACGCCGTCAGGATAGAAGCCCTGGTCCAGCACCAGTCGCTGAAAGATGGCGCGCCCGTTGATCCGGACCGCCTTGCCGTCGATCGTGACGCTGCGAAGCCCCGCGTACGCGGCGGCGCGATCCACCAGCCGCCCTTCCGAGTCCCGCAGTTCGACGTCCATGTCGTACAAGTGAGGCCGCTCCGGCTCCCACAGGCGAACGCGTTCCTCCGGGATCGGTACCGTCACCGTCGGGGCGAAATCGCGATCGGCGGAAACCTGCTCCGTCCGGATGATCCCGTCGCCGTCGCGCAGCGTCACCTGGAGCGTCATCCCCCGCCGCTGCCCGGCGACCGGCAGGACCAGGCGGAAACACCGGTTGCCGAGGTCCGGCGTGATCTTCGGGCGCAGCAGCCAGGTGTGCTTCGGCACCGCCTCCATCCACACCGTCTGCCAGATGCCGGTGGTTCGCGTGTAGCGGCACCCCTGGTTGGCGTAGTCGCGGGACTGCTTGCCCATCGGTTTCGATTCGCGATGATCGTCCCTGGCGCGCACGACGATCGTGGCGGTTTGCCCGCCCTCGGCCAGGCCGCTCAGGTCGCAGGAAAAGCCGGTCCACCCGCCTCGATGCCGCCCCACTTCCACGCCGTTGACCCAGACCGTCGCGTCGTAGTCCACCGCCTGGAAGTGCAGGAGCACCCGCCGGCCCTTCCACGCGTCGGGAACGGTCACCTCGCGGCGGTACCAGACGGCGTTCAGGAAGTCGGCGCACCCGATGCCGGACAGGGGCGACTCGGGGCAGAACGGGACCGTGATCGTGTCCCGCAACGGGCGATCCCGCAGGCCGCGTTCCAGACCGCTGTCCCCGGCGTCGATTTCAAACTGCCAGGGCCCGTTGAGACAAAACCATTCCGGACGAACCCATTGCGGGCGCGGATGTTCGTCGCGAGGAATTGCCGAAGACATCCTCAGCTCTCCTCAAATGCAAGGGATCAGAGCGGCGCGTCGGCCAGCAGGTTGTCAATTCGGACGGCCTGGCCGGACTGGACACTCTTGTATGCCGCGACGCCCACCATGCAGCTGTATGCGCCCTCGCGATGGAACGCCTTTCGCTTGAGCGGGTCGGCCGGCGCGTTGGGATCGAAGATGTCGGCCAGCAGGATCGGGTCGCCGCCGCCGTGTCCGCCGGCTGCGATGCGCGGCTCCAGCGCCTGCGGGCTGGCGAACTCGGGAATCAGCGTCAGGGTGACCTTGTTCTTGCTCAGCTCGCCGGGAATGGTCCCGTCGCCGTTGATGTAGGTGTTTTCGCAGGCGGAGTGCTCCAGGCGGCCCTTCGTGCCGTTGAAGGCGATGCGGTATCCCTCGTACGGGCTGAAGGCGTGCAACTGGTAGCTCAGTAGCGCCCCGCGCCGGTATCGCACGGAGACCGACATGGTGTCCCAGATGTCGATGTCCGCCGAAAAGACACAGCGGTCGCGGAAGTATCCGTCATACTTCTCGTTGTCGAGGTAGAGCGTCTTGAGGTGCTCGTTGCCGGCCAGGTCGAGGTAGAACCGGCACTTGTCCTTCGCGCCGCAGCCGAGGCAGCGCTCGCCGCGCCCAGCCAGACCCATGCGATCGGCGGTAGCGGGCGTGTAGTAGCTCTTGGCGGCGTGGCAGAAGACGTCTTCCGGCACGTCGTCCAGCCACCAGTTCACCAGGTCGAAATGGTGCGTGGACTTGTGGACCAGCAGCGAACCGGAGTTGGCCAGCTTGCGATGCCAGCGGCGGAAGTAGTCGGCCCCGTGCCGCGTGTCCAGCAGCCAGGCGAAATCCACGCTGCAAATCTCGCCGATGGCGCCGCCGGCGAGGAGTTCCTTCACCTGGCTGCGCGGCGGGGAGTAGCGGTAGTTGAACGTCACCTGGCAGCTTCGGCCGGTCTTTTTGACCGTCTGAAGGATCTTCCGGCAGCGGGCGTCATCGGTGGTCATGGGCTTCTCGGTGACGACGTCGCAGCCGAGTTCCATCGCCCGGCAGATGTAATCGCAGTGCGTCGCGTCCGGCCCGGTGGTGACGATGACGGTGTGGGGCTTCGTCTCGGCGATCATGCGGTCGAACTGATCCGGCGCGTACATCGGGACGGCCGGGTGACCGGACTCCTGGAGCTGGCGGTTCTTCACCTCCATGCGCCCGGGGTTGATGTCGCACAGGGCGACCAGCTCGGCGACTTCCTTGTATTCGCCGGCGATGGCCTTGGTATACATGCTGCTCCGCCCGCCCACGCCGACCTGGACATATCGCTTCTTGCCGCACTGACCCACTTCTCATTCTCCTTCCAACAGTTTCCAAGGTCGACGAGTATATCGTCCCTGCCCTGAATGCAAAAGTAGGCAGATGCGCAAACTATTTGAGTTTTTGGCGCTGGACGGGAGAATCTTCGCGAGATCCGGCGGAAACTCCATGCGCTCCCTTTCCGCCTTGGACAATCCTGCTCGCCATTGACACCCCCTGGGAAGGTAGTAGAATACCCTCTACGAAACCGGTTCCGCACAACGATCGCCGCCCTGCCGGACGGAAAAATTCCTTCCCGTTGCGGACCGGAAAGGAGAATTCCATGCGAAAGTCCGTGGCCTGCGTCCTGGGTTGCCTGATGATCGCGTGGGCGGGGCTGAGTCAGACCTGCCGCGCCGCTGAAGCGCCGGAAGATTCCCAGCAGGAGGCCAAGCTCGCCAAGCTGCCGGAAGGCAAGAGCATCCTGCCGGCCGACAACCTCAAGACGTTCTCCATCAAGCACGGTCAGGACGTGTTGAGAATGGAGATCGTTCCCGTCGAGTCGATGCCCTTCCGGGAGGCCCTGCGGATCGAGAAGCTCAAGTCCGCCGACGACGACGTGGAGGAGCAAGGCCAGGAGATGGACGCCGTGCCCGCGCGCGTGGACAAGCTCAAGGGCCTGGTCCAGATCGAGACCAGGAGCGTCATTCCCCTCCGCAGCGGCGACTGGGTGCTGCTGACCTTCTACGCCCGGACGAGCCGCCGCCAGCCAGGCCCAAGCCCCTGGTTTACGCGCCGCCGTCAGCGCGGAAATAAGACCCCCTGCCCCGACGGGACAAGCTGACGCAGGGGAGGCTTGTCGGTTCATCCGTGCGCGGCGGACAGCGCCGCGTCGGCCTCGGCCGGCTGGGACGCGAACAGGTCGCCATACTCGACCGCGCGGATGAAAGCCTCGACGCAGGCGGCGTCGAACTGCCTGCCGGCGTATCGGCGGAGTTCCGTCAGCGCGTCGGGGAACGGCAGCGCCTCGCGGTACGGGCGGACGGTGGTCATGGCGTCGAAGGCGTCGGCCACCCCGATGATTCGCGCCAGCAGCGGGATGTCCTCGTCCTTCAGCCCGTGGGGGTAGCCCGAACCGTCCAGTCGCTCGTGGTGGCAGCGGATGGCGTCGCGGGCGCTGGTGACCAGCGAGGCGCTGGCGAGCATCTCCGCGCCGATGTCCGGATGGCGGCGGATGGATTCCCACTCCGCCTCGCTCGGTTCGCCGCGCTTCAGGAGGATCGCGTCAGCCATCCCGATCTTCCCGATGTCGTGCAGGCGACCGGCGATGGTCAACTGGGCGAGCGCCTCGTCGTCGAGACGCATCGCGCGCCCCGTCGCCAGGGCATACTTGCAGACGCGATCGCTGTGCCCGCGGGTGTAGGCGTCGCGCGCCTCGATGGCGTTGACCAGCGTCTCGAGGAACTCCACGTTGCCCTGCTTGACCTTTGCGACGGCCATGTGGTTGTAGATCGCGACGGCCGCCGCCTCGCAGATGTTGCTGAAGACGAACTCGTCGTCGATGCTGAAGTCGTCGCGCCCATACGGTTCGGTGATGCTCAGCACGCCGAGGCGGGTGTGCCCCCATCGCATTCCGGACAGCATCAGCGGCCCGGACATGAAGGCTTCCGACTCGATGGGCAGCGCGCCGGGGCGGGCGTCCTGCGCGTGGTTCCGCGAGACGTGCAGCGGCTTGTCCGACTGGAAGACGCGCCCCGAAATCCGCTCGCCGATGGGAAGTCGGGTCGTGCGGATGACGTCCTGGGGCACGCCGCGGGCGGCTGCGATGTACAGGTGCGTTCCGGCCTGATCCGGCATCATCACCGACACGCGCCGGCAGCGGAGGCGCAATGCCGCGTTCGTCACGATGTGGTCCAGGCACTTTTCCAGCGTGTCCAGGGGCGAGAGATCCTTGAGGAATTCGTGCTGCTCGGCCAGCTCCTGGCGGAGCTGCGCGAGGCGCTGGCGGCTTCGCGCCTGCTCGTTGCTGTACGAGTTGATGACCAGCAGGATGATGGCGACGATCAGGCTGGTCATCAGGAAAATGGTCTTTCCCACGGGCCCGCCGAGAAGATAGGCCGTCAGTCCCGTCAGCACCACGCCAAGCACCAGCAGGAAGCTGGCGCGGATGGGCGGGCAGTCGCGGGCGCCCGGAAGAGCGCAGTCCGCGCAATGCCGGAACGGCAAGACGCGCAGACGCTTGCAGACGAAACAGTTTTCGTTCCCCCGTACGGACGAGCGATTCCGCGGAGGGCTGACAGCCTGGGCCTGAAGTTCGTCCTCGGTCATGGTGACGCCTCTTCCCGCTTAGAGCCTGTCCCAGCAGGTCAAAGGGCCGCGACGGGCCGGATTTTGACGCAGGCCAAGGCGCGAGGGCGACGACATAT
>DNAS01000134.1:0-219 GCA_003485185.1 Phycisphaerales bacterium
AGGTTCGCCTGTACCGCCCGTTCAGCAACGAGGCGTTGCTGGCGGCCATCCCCGCGTCGGCCAAGTGCGTCTCCGTCCTGGACCGCACCAAGGAGCCGGGCTCCGCGGGCGAGCCGCTGTACCTGGACGTGGTCAACGCCTTCGCCGAGGCCGGACGCGCGGCGAAGATCCTCGGCGGGCGGTACGGCCTGAGCAGCAAGGAATTCACCCCCGCGATGG
>DNAS01000134.1:546-2893 GCA_003485185.1 Phycisphaerales bacterium
ACTCCATCAAGATCATCGGCGAGGAGACGGACAATTTCGCGCAGGGCTACTTCGTGTACGACTCGAAGAAGGCCGGCGCCGTCACCGTCAGCCACCTGCGGTTCGGACCGCGTCCGATCCGCTCGACATACCTGATCAGCCAGGCCAGCTTCATCGCCTGCCACCAGTTCCCGTTCGTCGAAAAGTACGACATGCTCTCTGCCGCCGCCCCGGGCGCGACGTTCCTGCTGAACGTCCCGTTTGACACGTCCGAGGCGTGGGACAAGCTGCCCCGCGAGGTCCAGAAGCAGATCATCGACAGGAAGCTCAAGTTCTACGCGATCAACGCCTACGAGGTCGCCAAGAAGACCGGAATGGGCGGGCGCATCAACACGATCATGCAGACGTGTTTCTTCGCCCTGTCGGGCGTGCTCCCGCGCGACGAGGCGATCGCGAAGATCAAGGAAACCATCAAGAAGACCTACGGGCGCAAGGGCGACGACGTGGTGAAGATGAACTACCACGCGGTCGACCAGGCCGTGGCGAACATGCACGAGATTCCCGTACCCGCCCAACCGACCAGCAAGACGACCATGCCCCCCACCGTCTCGGACAAGGCGCCCGAGTTCGTGCGGACCGTCACCGCGACGATCATGGCCGGACGCGGCGACGACCTGCCCGTCAGCGCCATGCCCGCCGACGGCACCTGGCCGACCGCCACCACCCAGTGGGAGAAGCGCAACATCGCCCTGGAGATTCCCGAGTGGGATCCCGCGGTGTGCATCCAGTGCGGAAAGTGCTCCATCGCCTGCCCGCACGCGGCGATTCGCGCCAAGCTGTACGACCCGGCCCTGCTGGCCAAGGCGCCCAAGACGTTCAAGAGCGTCGACGCCAAGGGCAAGGAGTTCGAGGGACACAAGTGGACGATCCAGATCGCCCCGGAAGACTGCACGGGCTGCGGCGTCTGCGTCCATGCGTGCCCGGCCAAGAACAAGACCGAGCCCAGCCGCAAGGCCATCAACATGACGTTCCAGCCGCCCCTCCGCGAGCAGGAACGCGAGAACTACGAGTTCTTCCTGTCGATCCCGGACTACGACCGCAGCAAGCTCAAGCTCACGACGATCAAGGGCAGCCAGCTCTGCCGTCCGCTGTTTGAGTACTCCGGAGCGTGCGCCGGTTGCGGCGAGACGCCCTACGTCAAGCTGCTCAGCCAGCTCTTCGGCGACCGGGCGGTCATCGGAAACGCCACCGGATGCTCGAGCATCTACGGTGGAAACCTGCCGACCACCCCGTACACGGTCAACGCCGACGGGCGCGGGCCCGCGTGGAACAACTCGCTGTTCGAGGACGCGGCTGAGTTCAGCTTCGGCTTCCGTCTGACCCTCGACAAGCAGGCCGAGTTCGCCCGCGAGCTGCTCAAGGAGCTTTCCGGCACGATCGGGGACAACCTCGTGACCGCCCTGCTCAACGCAGACCAGTCCACCGAGGCGGGCATCGCCGAGCAGCGGGCCCGCGCGGCGGAACTGAAAGGCAAGCTCGCCGGAAGCAAGGATGCCCGCGCGGCGCAGCTGGCGAGCCTGGCCGACGTGCTCGTCCGCAAGAGCGTCTGGGCGCTCGGCGGCGACGGCTGGGCCTATGACATCGGCTACGGCGGCCTAGACCACGTGCTGGCCAGCGGGCGCAACCTCAACGTGCTCGTCCTGGACACGCAGGTTTATTCCAACACCGGCGGACAGTGCTCCAAGGCCACCCCCATCGGCGCGGTCGCCAAATTCGCAGCCGGCGGAAAGCCCATCGCCAAGAAGGACCTGGGCATGATCGCCATGTCCTACGGGAACATCTACGTCGCCCAGGTGGCCATGGGCTCCTCCGACGCACAGACCGTTCGCGCGTTCATCGAGGCCGAAAGCTACGACGGGCCCAGCCTCCTGATCGCCTACTCCCACTGCATCGCCCACGGCATCGACATGACCACGGGCTTCGACCAGCAGAAGGCGGCGGTGGCGTCGGGCGCCTGGCCGCTCTATCGCTTCGATCCGCGGCTGGCGGAACAGGGAAAGAACCCCCTCCAGCTCGACAGCAAGGAGCCCAGCATCTCCTTCACCGATTACGCCTACCAGGAGACGCGCTTCAAGATGCTCACCAAGGCCAATCCCGAAGCCGCAAAGGCCCTGGCCGAGCAGGCCCAGAAGAACGTCGTCAGCAAGTGGCACCTCATCCGCCAGATGGCGGAGATCCGCTACGGCGACGCTCCGAGCGCGGCGAAGTAACGCCCCGGCTGCACGCTGCAAATGAAAGAGCCCGCGGGATTCGTCCCGCGGGCTTTTTTGTTATCCGCAATACCGCCTCTAGAGCATTTCACGCTTGA
>DNAS01000111.1:0-1744 GCA_003485185.1 Phycisphaerales bacterium
GGCTTGCTTGCAAGCCGTGTTCTGGGCAAATTCTGGCAACACGCTTTGCGAGCAAAGCGTGCCACCCATTCGGGAAACGGTTTTTTTCTGCAGAGCATGCTGAGGACTGAGAAAAAGCGCAATCAGTCGGCCGGGTTTGACGCCGGCCCGGTGCGCGGTTGGGCGGTTTCCCGCTCGACGACGTCGCTGGTCTTCCCGAAGTGCGGCGTGCGGGCTTTTTCCTCCGCCAGCGGCGCTTTCTGGCGCGGGTCGGCGTAGAGGTGCACGTTGTCCCAGAGGTATTCGCCCGGCGGCCAGTACGAATAAATCTGGATCTGCAACCATTCGACGTCGGCGGGCAGGCCCCCGCGCGGCGGGAACGGGGCGGCCAGGTGCTTCCACTCGCCCTTGGCGTCCTTGCAGTTGAGGTACCAGCGGTAGCACTCGCGGACATAGCGCATGGGGTTCTTCTTCGCGTCGGCTTCGACGAGTTCCTTGCGCTTCTCCGGCGGCAGGTTGGCGAACTGCTCGGGCGTCATTCCCATCGCCGCCAGGGAACTTTCCGGCAGTCCGTCCATCGCGTGCTCGGTGCGCTTGAAGCCCTTGACGAAGACCTTCGCGCCGCCCTGTCCGTTGTGGTCTGCCGTCAGCCAGTAGCGCCGCCCCGGCGTGGCGCGAATCCACTCGCCGGCGAAGTGCACGCCCTCCAGGGCGGCCACCGAATCGTAACTGGTGTCGCGCCCGACCTGCGGCGGGCGGCTCAGGTCGGCCTTGCCCATCCGCAGCGCCTTGCGATACTCCAGCCACGGGTCGCGTTCCAGGTCCGTCCGCACGCGGAGGATCGTCCCGCGCCCCGGCGGGCCGGGGACCAGGAACGTGCCGACGTTGTCCGGCGCTTCCCACCCGGCGGCGCCGGCATCGAATCCACCGTTGGCGTTCAGCGGCTTGCCGAGTTCCTTCGCCGTCGGCTCGGTCTCGTCGCCGTATTCCGGGGGCTTCCAGTCGGGCCCGCCCGTGACGGCCTCCACGATCGCCGTCGCGATCACGCCGCGCGCCCGTTCGGTGTCGTCGGAGAAGGTCTTTCGCCACTGGGCGGGTTGCGGGCCGGTCAGGTCGAGGCAGACGACGTCGGCCGTGATCTTCGCGCCGTCCTTGCGCACCGTCCCGTACAGGCCGAGGTTCGCGCCGAGCTTTTCGGCCATCAGCTTGAGCGCGTCGGCGCGGTCGGCATCGGCGCCGAGGGGGCGGGCGAACTCCTGCGTCGTCAGGCGGTCGATGACCTCGTAGCGCTCGTTGCGGCGGAGCTTGAGGCGCAGGCTGTCGGACAGGGCCGGGCCGAGCTTTCCGTCGGCGCCGTCGGCGAAGTCGAACACGACGACATACGCCTTGGCCGCCGCCTGCGACGCCGGGGCCGTGTCCTGGGCCCGCGCGCCCGCCGTCAGACAGGCCGCCCCAATCGCCGCCACCATGCCCGCGAAAAATCTCATGCCGGGATTATAAACGCTTCTCCCGGCCGTTTGTGGCGGACTTTCACCAAAAGACGATGGAACACGCCAGTCACTTCTCGATCTTCTGCAATTCCTGGTGTTTCGGGCCGGTCAGTTGGATCGCGCGGAAGTCGGGCGTGTCGGGCAGTTGGAGTTCGACGCGGCGGATTTCCATGATATGGACGTCGGCCTGTTCGGCCCGGCAGCGGAGCAGGTGTCCGCCGGCGGCGTGGTCGGCCGAGAGGAAGTGCAGGTGCCAGCCGGGCACGTTCACGCCG
>DNAS01000111.1:1844-9346 GCA_003485185.1 Phycisphaerales bacterium
ATTCCGGCAGGCGGAAGCCGACGATGGTCCCCCGCACGCCGGCGAGTTCGAAGATTTTCTGCCCGGCCGCCGCCTGCGCCAGGCGCGGGTAGGGCCGCCGCTGCGCCGGGACCGACCGCACCGTCACGTGCCGGAACGTCCCGTCGATCCGCACGGCGTAGGCGAGGTTCGCCGAGGGCGCCAGCGTGTCGAGGTATTTTTCGAGAGAGGCCCCGTCGCGGTCCGGGTCGTAGCGCCAGCCGCCGGCTGCGGGGCGGAACGGCACGACGGCGGCGAAGGGCGTCTTTCCGCCGTCGGGCGCGCGGCGGACCTTTCCGTCGGCCGTCGCCTGGTAGACCGCGCCGTCCAGGACGATCATCTCGCCGTCGAGGGCGTTGAACGTGCCCAGGCCCAGGTCGCCGCGCCGCCGCAGCTCGCCGAGCGTCAGTTCGCCGTCGTAGACGCCTTCCATCAGCGCCGGGATCGTGGAGTATTGGTACAGCGCCTCGCCGGCGGGGGCGCACCCGGCCAGCACCGCCGCCCACAGCAGCCACGCCCCCAGCCGCATCGCCTTGCCAATCTGTGTCTTGTTCACGCTCGTGTCTCCCGGATTCGCGCCGCGTCAAAGACGTATAATGAATCAGAGAAGCTGTTTCCGCAAGGAGGTGCGACATGTTGCACATGTTCTCACTGTCCGACGACGAGTTGGAAGCGCTCGACGAGATCCTCCAGCGGGAGCTGGAGAGCACGCGGATGGAGTCGCGCCGCACGCGACTGACGGACTATCGCGAGCGGGTCCATCACCGCATGGACGTCATCCGCCACCTGCTGGACGTCATCTCGGACGCAAGGCATCACGCGGGCGTCTGACGCGGGCGAGCCAGACGGTGGCGCGGGAAGCGACGCGAAGAAAAACGCGCGGAAAGGGGGGAAAAATCTGGCCATACTCGCGTGAAATTTGATACAATCTTCCTTCTATGTCCCTCCACCGGGAACGGTTAGGAGACTCCCGGCCGGAGGGACGATTTGTAAAGACGCCGGCATGGAATTCGCGAATTGCGAGTCGCGAATCGCGAGCGAAAAGAATCAACCGCCGCGCGGGAATCATCCGATAGACGCTGGACGGTATTTAAACCACAAAGGACACCAGGGACACAAAGCATTGGGGAAAGCAGTGCTGTTTCTCCCTTGGTGATCTTCGTGTCCTTTGTGGTGAAAGTTTTTCAAAGGGATCGGCAGGCAGCGAGGTTGTCATGAAGACGCGCAGTGCAATACGGAACATCGGAATCTCGGCGCACGTGGACTCGGGCAAGACGACCCTGAGCGAGCGCATTTTGTACTATGCGGGGCGCATCCACCGCATGCAGGAAGTCAAGGGCGGCGAGGGCGGCGCGACCATGGACTACATGGACCTGGAGCGCGAGCGGGGGATCACCATCACGTCGGCCGCCACGCAGGTGGCCTGGGACGACTGCGTCATCAACCTCATCGACACGCCCGGGCACGTGGACTTCACCGTGGAGGTCGAGCGGTCGCTGCGCGTGCTGGACGGCGGCGTGATGGTCCTCTGCGCCGTCGGCGGCGTGCAGAGCCAGTCGGTCACCGTGGACCGTCAGATGAAGCGGTACCGCGTGCCTCGCATCGCCTTCATCAACAAGATGGACCGCACCGGCGCCGACTGGCGCAAGGTGTGCGCGGACATGGCCGAAAAGCTCGGCCTGGAGCCCGTGGCGATCCAGGTTCCCGTCGGCGAGGGGCAGGATTTCACCGGCGTGATCGACCTGGTGGACAGGGTGGCGATCTTCTTCGACGGCGACAACGGCGAGAAGCTCCGCCGCGAGGCGATCCCCGCCGCGCTGGCCGAGCAGGCGGCCGAGGACCGGGCCCACATGCTCGAAGCCCTCAGCATGCACAACGACGAGCTGATGGAGAAGCTCCTGGAAGACCACCCGGTCAGTGAGGAGCTGATCCGCCGGACGATCCGCGAGGCGACCATCAACCTTTCGATCGTGCCGGTGATGCTGGGCTCGGCGTACCAGAACAAGGGCGTCCAGCCGCTGCTGGACGGCGTGGTTCACTACCTGCCCAGCCCGCTGGACCGCCAGTACTTTGCGCGGGACCACGACAACGAGGGCGCCGAGACGCCGCTGGCCTGCGACCCGGACGCGCCGCTGACGGCCATGGCGTTCAAGATCGTCGACGAATCGTTCGGACAGCTCACCTACACGCGCGTCTACCAGGGCACGCTGCGCAAGGGCTCGCAGTGCCGCAACGCCCGCACGGGGCGCACGCACCGCGTGGGGCGGATCGTCCGCATGCACGCCAACGACCGACAGGATGTCGACGAGGCCTTCCCCGGCGACATCGTCGCCCTCGTCGGAATCGACTGCGCCAGCGGCGACACCTTCTGCGGCGAGGAACTGAACTACTCGCTGGAGAGCATCTTCGTGGCCGACCCGGTCATCAAGCTCTCCGTCACGCCCGACAGCTCGGCCGACCAGGACAGGATGGCCAAGGCGCTCAACCGCTTCATGCGGGAAGACCCGACGTTCCGCGTGTCCACCGACCCGGAGAGCAACGAGACGGTCATCGAGGGCATGGGCGAGCTGCACCTGGACATCTACGTGGAGCGGATGCGGCGGGAGTACAAGGCCGTCGTGACCGTCGGCGCGCCGAAGGTGAGCTACCGCGAGGCGCCCGTCGTCGAGGCGGCGTACGACTACCGCCACAAGAAGCAGACCGGCGGTTCGGGGCAGTACGCCCACGTCGTCGGGCGGCTGATCCCGCTTCCGGACAACGCCCCCGCGCCGTACGAGTTCGAGGACAACGTCACCGGCGGGCGCGTGCCGCGCGAGTACATCCCTGCCGTCAACAAGGGCTTCCAGGAGGCCACGAAGAAAGGCCCGCTGGCGGGCTACCCCATCGTCGGCGTGAAAATGTGCCTGGACGACGGCTCGTACCACGACGTGGACTCCAGCGAAATGGCGTTCCGCATCGCCGCGATCGAGGCGTTCAAGCAGGCGTTCCTGAAGTCGCGCCCGGCGCTGCTCGAGCCGATCATGAAGGTCGAGGTCGAGACCCCGCCGCAGTTCCAGGGCGCGGTCGTGGGCGACCTGAACAGCCGGCGCGGGATGATCCTCGGCACGGAGAACAAGGGCGCGTACACCGCCATCACGGCCGAGGTGCCGCTGGCCAACATGTTCGGCTACGCGACGATTGTCCGCAGCCTCAGCCAGGGCATGGCCACGTTCACCATGGAGATGTCCCGCTACGGGCGCGTGCCGCAGAAGATCGCCGAGGAAATCATCGCCGAGCGCCGCAAACCGCAACTCGCGCGCAAGTAGCCGGAAACAGGGACTCGGGACCAGGGACTGGGGACCCGGGGCGGGGTGCCACGGCCAAGCGCAGTTTGCTTGTCCGTGAAGACACACCCTCAAGCACACAGCGCTTGAGGGGGCCACCCACTCTTCCCTCTCCACTCCCTACTCACCACTCTTCACTAAGCACTCTCCACTAACCACTCTCCACTAAGCACTCTTGAATGGCAGCGCAAAGGCCGCCGGTTTTCCGCGGGGGTCGCGGAATTTTTCAAATTTTCCATCCTTCGGCCCAGGCAGGCTTTCGACGCCGTTTGAACCGTCTCCGCGCGGCAAACGGGCAGCGCCTTGCCGAGCGCGACCGGAAAGGGTGGGGGGTGTTGCGCGCCGCCGCGAAGAAGAAGGAACCGGGAACTAAGGAACAGGGAACCCGGAAGAAAGGAACCGGGAACACGGAACTAAGGAACAAGGGAATCCGGAATCGCGGCGCGCGTTTTCTTCCCGGGTTCCTGGTTCCCCAGTTCCGGGATACGAAAAGGAGACCGCCATGGCGGGATACCGGGAAGTGATCGAAGCGTTTCGGGCCTACGATTCCATCCACACGGTCATGTGCCACCTGAAGATTCCGCCCAGCAAGATGAAGCGGATTCTCCAGAGCCGGCGGTTCCAGTCGGCGATGGAGTGCGAGCGGCTGGGCACGCGGGTCATCGTGACGCTGCGGGCCAGCGCGCTGGCCGAGGAGGCCGTCTGGGCGCTGGGCCGGCTGATCCAGGGCGGCGGAAAGGCCGTCCAGGGCAAGGCGGCCGTGGCGATTCTCCGTGCGGCCGCCGAGGATTTCCCCGCTGGCATCGAGGACGTGCACGCCCTCGAGCGGCTGCTGGAAAGCGCGACCGGGCGGCGCAATCAGCCCCCGCCCACGCGCCCGGACTGGGCAAACCCTCCGCGCCGGCGCGCGCGAAGTGGGAAAACACGGGGTCAAATCCGGCAGGATCGGGCAGAATCGGGCAGTTGCGGGCAGGAACAGGGGTGATTAACCCATGAAATCGCAAACATTTATCGCGTTTTCCGAACCATTTTCACCCGCCCAGGGCCCGATTAAGTATCCGGGAACCTGGAACAGGGAACCCGGGAAGCGCCACAGGAGCGATGGCCGGGTTCCTGGTTCCTCCGTTCCGGGTTCCCTCTTCCCGGCGGCGAATGTTCTCTTGCCCGTTGGTCGAGGGAAGGTACACTACTTCATTCCGCGTCGAATCGCGGCGCGGGAATCGGCAATCACAGCGAGGAATGGCGATGAGCAGCGAGTTCCAGAAGAAGAAGGACAACTACTACGTTCCCGGCGGCAACGACGACGCCGAACTCCAGCGCGAGCTGGACGAGGCGCTGGGCGACATGAGCCTGGGCGACATCCTGGACGCCGAAGCCGCGGCCGAGAAGGGTTCCGCGCCGGCGGGCAAGGGCGTGCGCAAGGGGCGCGTCGTGTCCATCCAGGGCGATGACATCTTCGTGGATCTCGGCGGGCGCAGCGAGGGGCTGCTGCCGGCCGACCAGTTCGCCGACGAGCCGCTTCCGGCCGTGGGCGACACCGTCGAGGTCACCATCGAGGGCTACGACGGGGCCGACGGACTGCTGCTGCTCAGCCGCAAGGGCGCCGTCCTGGCGGCCACCTGGCAGTCGCTCGACGAGGGGCAGATCGTCGAGGCCCGCGTCACCGGGCACAACAAGGGTGGCTTGGAGCTCTCCCTCAACGGGATCCCGGCGTTCATGCCGTTCAGCCAGGTCGAGATGTACCGCGTGGAAGACCTCGCCCCGTACGTCGGGCGCGTGCTCAAGTGCCAGGTGCTCGAGGCCGACCCGTCCGAGCACAAGGTGGTGCTCTCGCAGCGGGCGGTGCAGGAGCTCGAGGCCGAGCAGGGGCGCGAGCAGATGTGGCAGGAACTCGCCGAGGGCAAGGTTCTGCCCGGCACGGTGACCAGCGTGATGCCCTACGGGGCGTTCGTGGACCTGGGCAACGGGGTGCAGGGCCTGCTGCACGTCCGCGAGATGAGCCACGCGCGGGTGGACGACCCGGCGAAGCTGGTCAAGCAGGGCGACAAGCTGAACGTGCAGGTGGTCAAGCTGGACCGCGAGGCGCGTCGGATCGGACTGAGCCTCAAGCACATCTTGGGCGACCCGTGGGACGGCGCGGAGTCGAAGTGGCCGGCCGACACCGTGACGGCAGGGCGGGTGACGCGCCTGATGGACTTCGGCGCGTTCGTCGAGCTCGAGCCGGGCGTGGAGGGGCTGGTGCCCATCGGCGAACTGACGTTCGAGCGGCGGGTCAACCACCCGCGCGAGGTCGTCTCCGAGGGCGACGCGGTGAAGGTGCGCGTCATGGGCGTGGACCGCGAGCGGAAGCGCATCAGCCTGTCGCTGAAGCGCGTGGGGGACGACCCGTGGATGGGCGCGTCGGCCCGCTGGCCCGAGGGCAGCGTGCTCGAGGGCCTGGTGCGGCGGATCGCCGACTTCGGCGCGTTCGTGGAGATCGTCCCCGGCGTGGAGGGGCTGGTGCACATCAGCCACCTCAGCGACAAGCGCGTCAACGCCGTCGGCGACGCCGTCCGCGAGGGCCAGACCGTCAAGGTCAAGGTTCTCGAGGTCGACGAGCAGCGCCGTCGCATGAGCCTGTCGATCAAGGAAGCCATGGAATCCGCGGTGACCGCCAGCGCCGCCGACATCGCGAAATATTCCTCGGGCGGGCCCGCCGAGGGCGAGACCTCCGGGCTGTTCCACCTGCCCGGGCAGGCGCCCAAGAAGGAAAAGAAACGCAAGGGCGGGCTCGACTGAACAGGAGCCCGTCGCCAGTAGCCGGGAGCCAGGGGACCGAACCCGGCATTTCGAGACCACGAAAGAAAAGGAACCAGGAACAAGGGAACAGGGAACCAGGGAAGAAGGCATCCGGCCGCGCCGGGATTCCGGGTTCCTGGTTCCCCGGTTCCGGGATGCGAAAAGGAGACCGTCATGGCCAGGATGCTGATCTGCTACTACAGCCGCACGGGACACACGGAGCACATGGCCGAGGCCGTCGCCGAAGGGGCGCGCGAAGTGAAGGGGGCGACGGTGGACCTCCGCCCGCTGGCGAAGGTGGCCGCCAAGGACCTCCCGGAGTTCGACGCCATCGTCATGGGCTCGCCGACGTACTATGGCACGATGGCCGCCGAGATGAAGCAGCTCTTCGACGAGTCCGTGGCGTTTCACGGGCAACTGGCGGGCAAGGTCGGCGGGGCGTTCTCCAGCAGCGCCAACGTCGGCGGGGGCAACGAGACGACCGTCCTGGACATCCTCAAGGCCATGCTCATCCACGGAATGGTGATCCAGGGCGAAGTCAGCGGCGACCACTACGGCCCGGTGGCCATCGGCGACCTGGACAAGCGCTCGCGGGCCAACTGCGTCAAGCTGGGGCAGGCCCTGGCCAAGCTGGCGGTCCAGCTCCACGGCTGAGATGCCGGGGGCCGACATGCCTGTCGGAAACCGCAATGGAGCCGTCTACGACCGGAGTTTCTCCATTGACAAAGAATGAACTATCCTCTATGATTACGATAGGTCGGGACGGCAACGCTCAGGCTATCCCGGCGCAGGCTCATCGCTCTTTGCCTGTACAAGGTTGCACAAGGGGCCGGTGTATCGCCCCTGGATGTGGAAGTAGAGGAAGAAGCGAGGTGAGGGTAAAGACCGCATGTCGGCGCCATGGGCGTCGTGTGCGGCCTTTTTTTAACGATCGGCTACCCCCCCTGGGCGAGCTGGACGGCCAGTTGCACGCCGTTGAACATCACGTGCAGGACGATCGGCCCCAGCAGCCGCCCGCTCCGCTCGTAGTTGTACCCCAGGACGATCCCCAGCACGATCAGCGCGGGGATATACTGCGGCGTGTCCATGTGCAGCAGCCCGAAGACCACCGAGGCGATTGCGACGGCCGCCCACGGGCTTCGCGTGTAGCAGCGCATCATGGACTGGAGGATTCCGCGGAAGAAGACCTCCTCGGCCAGCGGCGCCAGCAGCGCAGCGCCGACGAACAGGACCGCCTTCCACGGGCCGTGCAACTGCCCCAGCAGGCGGATGAGCCGGTGGGTCTTTTCCTCCAGCAGGGCTGGGTCGTACTGGTAGAGCAGCCAGCTTCCGGCGGCGGCCAGCGCGATCACGACCGGCAGCGAGGCGAAATATCCGACGATT
>DNAS01000111.1:9545-9847 GCA_003485185.1 Phycisphaerales bacterium
CAGCAGCGCCAGCGCCAGCCAGAACACCTGCCCGCCGGCCAGCGCGATCGCCTGGTAGCGCGGGTCGCGCAGGCCGGCCGCCAGCGAATCGAAAAGCACCTTCATCGCCAGCAGCACCAGCACGTGGGCGGGGGTCAGGGTGTTGCCGCGCCCCGGCGTGTCGGCGAGGGAGAACTTCTCCGGGCGCACGAGCCGGCGGACGATCCAGACCACCATCGTGCAGGCGCCGATTGCCAGCGGCCCGTACATCTCGCGGGCCGGCAGCCAGGGCGACAGCGCCGCCTGCGTCGCCGGGGCGGTGG
>DNAS01000111.1:10006-10157 GCA_003485185.1 Phycisphaerales bacterium
CGCCTGCGTCGCCGGGGCGGTGGTCGTGACCGCCAGAAAGTGAAAAACCGGGCGCCAGACCGCGCCCGGAAACAATGCGTTTGACATCATTTGACGTATCCGGTTACCGTGACCGCGTCTGTCAACAGGTTGCTCTGTTGAAAACATCCGT
>DNAS01000138.1 GCA_003485185.1 Phycisphaerales bacterium
ACAGGAGAAAGACGGAATCGAGCCTGCGGTCTCCTGGCCCTGAGCGAGCGGAGCGAGGCGAAGGGCTGTTCTCCTGCTCACCTGTTCCGCTCATGGAATCGGCGTTGAAAAACCGATAGGCTCCGTCTGATAAGTCGCCCCTCAGCGCCGCGGCGCGAAATCGGACTGCGTCTTTTTCCCGATCCGGTAGGTCTTCCCGTCCACCGTGACGGTCATTTCCTCACCCGGAGCGTCGGAAACCGGCTCGATCTTCTCCCCGTTGAGCAGCGCGGAAATCTTCTTCCCGGCATCGTTGGCCTGGGCGGAATAGTCCTTCGCCATCGCGAAGATGTCGGGGCTTCCCGGCTGCTTGGCGCACCAGTAGCCGCCGAGAAAGGCAGCCGCTGTCAGGATGAGCACCAGCATGGTTTTCATGATTCCGCACGCCTCCAGACGCCCCGGCCGGGCTGCAATGTGCCCGACCGCACCTTGGCCTCCAATGGCAATATACGTTGCGTTTTCCGCCTGGGCAAAATGGGGAAGGACAATTCGCCGGAATCCCCCTCCCTAGCGGCAAGAATCAACACAAGACCATGTTGAAAAAGGCTTTAGGGAGGCGAGGCTTTTTGAAAAATTCCGCCTTTTTTTTTACGGCGCGTAGTCCGGGTTCGGCTGGGGGATCTGCGCGTCCACGTCGCGCAGCCATTGGTGGAGCCTTTTCCGCAGGCGTTCGGCGATTTCGGGCTGCTCGCGCGACAGGTCGCGGTCCTCGCCGACGTCCTGGCGGAGGTTGTACAGCTCGACACGGCGGTCCTCGAAGAACTCGATGAGCTTCCAGTCGCCGCTGCGGACGGAGCAGCCGGGCGTGCCCCCCTGGTTGCCGTAATGCGGGTAGTGCCAGAAGATCGCCTCGCGATCGAGCCCGCCCCGGCCGGCCAGCAGCGGAACGAGGCTCACGCCGTCGACGTGCTGCCGGGGCATCGGCGGCAGCCCGGCCGCCTCCAGAAGCGTCGGGTAGAAGTCCGGGCTGGTTACCGCCTCGGCGCAGACGCTGTCGGCCTTCGTCACGCCCGGCCAGCGGACGATCAGCGGCTCGCGCGTGCCGCCCTCGTACATCCAGCCCTTTCCCTCGGCCAGCGGCGCGTTGCAGGTGGGGCTTCCCTCTGCCGTCGAGAGCCCCCCGTTGTCCGAGGTGAAGAGCACGATCGTCTCGTCGGCGATTCCTTCCTCTTCCAGCGTCGCCAGGATGCGCCCGAGGTTCTCGTCCATGCTCTGGACCATCGCGGCGTATCCGGGGTCGCCCTGGAGCAGCCGCCGGCGGACGCGCTGGTTTTTCTTGTGCTCGCAGGGGAAAAACTCGCCGTCCTCGTAGTGCTGCCGTGCGTCCAGGCCCAGGGCCGTCGCCTTGGCGCGGTACTTCTCCACCAGTTCCGGCTTGCCCTGGACGGGCGTGTGGACGAGGTAGTCCCAGTAGTTCAGGAAGAACGGTTTGCTCTTGTCGCGGTTGCGGATGAGGGCAATCGCATCGTCGGCCAGCCGGTCCGGAAGGTACTGCCCTTGGGGCCCGTCGGGCAGGGTCGCAATCCCCCACGGGCTGAAGTACCCTTTTTTCGGGTGTCCCCAGTCGCAGCCGCCGATGTTGACGTCGAAGCCGTGCTTTTCCGGCCAGTACGGCTCGGCGCCCAGGTGCCACTTGCCCACGTGCCAGGTGGCGTACCCGCCGTCGCGCAAGGCCGAGGCGATGGTCTTCTCCGTCAGCGGGAGATAATGCAGGTACGGCGCCGACAGCAGCCTGCCCTTGGCCGCCCCGGGAATGTAGTTGGTGATCCGCACCGTCGCGGGGTACTTGCCCGTCAGGAGGCTCGCGCGCGTGGGCGAGCAGACGGGGCAGGCGGCGTAGGCGTCGGTGAACCGCATCCCCTGCCGGGCCAGAAGGTCCAGGGCGGGCGTCTCGTAAAAGCTGCTGCCGTAGCAGCCGATGTCCACCCACCCCAGGTCGTCCATGAGGATCAGCACGATGTTCGGCTGAGGCATCTCGCCAGTCCTTTCCGGTTCGTCCGCGTTTTCCGCCCGCGCGGCGCGCCGCCACAGCCTACGCTGGGCCGGCCAAACCGTCAACGCCCCTTCCGCCCTTGCGGAATTTGCTGAATTTACTGATTAAGTGGCCCCGTTTCCCTGCCGAATACCCTTCTGACGACGTTGCGGGGCGCGCTCCGCGCCGCGACGGACCAACCGCCAACGAGGTGGCCGGGATGTATACAGACTATTACCGCCTGAGCGACGAGCCGTTCAACATCACGCCGGACCCGCGGTACCTCTACCTGACCGCGCGCCATCGCGAGGCGATCAACCACCTGCTGTTCGGCGTCCGCCAGCGCAAGGGCTTCATCTGCCTGACCGGCGAGGTCGGCACGGGCAAGACCACGCTCTGCCGGGCCCTGCTCCGCCAGCTTGACGAAATGTTCGAGACGGCCCTGATCCTCAACCCCGTGCTCACCGAGACGCAGCTGCTCCGGGCGATCGTCGACGAATTCCGCATCGAGACCAAGCGCCGCGACCGCCTCGGATACATGACGCTGCTCAACGAGTTCCTCCTGAAACTCGACGCCGCCGGGCGGACCGCCGTCCTCATCATCGACGAAGCCCAGGACATGCCCAATGACACGCTGGAGATGACCCGCCTGCTGAGCAATCTGGAAACCGACAGCCGCAAGCTCCTCCAGATCGTCCTCGTCGGACAGCCCGAGCTGCGGGACAAGCTCGCCAAACCGTCGCTGCGGCAACTGTCGCAGCGGATCACCGTGCGCTATCACCTGGACAACCTCACGCGCGACGAGACCGAGCTGTACATCCGCCACCGCCTGTCGGTGGCCGGGGGAGACGGCGTGGTGCAGTTCGACGGAAGCGCCATCAAGGAAATTCACCATCACTCGAACGGCACGCCCCGCCTGATCAATGCCATCAGCGACAAGGCGCTGCTGGCGGGATTCGTGTATCGCACTGGGACCATTGACCGTCGGATCATCCGGCTGGCGGTCCGCGAGTTGAAGGAGGCCGGCTGATGAGCCTGATCAACGAGGCGCTGAAACGGGCGGAAGAGGACGCCCAGAACCGCTCCGGCGGCGGCATCGAGGCGAAGCCCGCGCCGATGGAGCCGGTCCGCCAGGCGACGGAACGGAAGTTCAAGCTCACGCCGTCGCGGATGGTGATCGTGGCGGCGCTGGTCGTGGCGTGCGGCGCGGCGTGGTATTTCACCCGCGGCCCGTCTCCGGCGAGCCGTCCGGCCGCCGCCAAGGCCGATGGCGCGTCGCGCAAGGACGCCAAGGCCAAACCCAAGGCGGGCAAGAACGATGCGGCGGCGAAGGACAAGACCGACGCATCGCGAAAGATCACCCCGGCCGCGCCGGTCAATCCGGAACTCGAGCGCGCCTATGCTCGACTGATCGAGACGGCGACGTATTACACGCCTTCGCCGCGCCAGATCGCCGCGCCGACATCGGCGCCGGCGGGCGATGAGACCGCCAAGACGGAATCACCCGCCACCGCGCCGGCGAGCGAGGAAGCACCCGCCCCCGCCAAGTCACAAAGTGCCGTCGCGACTGCGGCGAAAACGCCTGCCAAGGCGCCCGCGGAAAAAGCGGCGGCTGCGACCCCCGCCAAGGCCGCGCCGGCCAAGACCGTCGACTATTCGCGCTACCAGCTCAGCGGCGTGATGCACGGGCCGGGCGGCACGACGGCCATCATCAACGGATACTTCCTCACCGTCGGGCAGGAAATCGACGGCGCGAAAATCCTCCGCATCGAGCAGCAGAGCGTCCTGCTCGAGCGGGACGGCCAGCGGTTCAACATCCGCATGTAAGGCGGAAAATCACTGCCCCGCGCGGAGCGCCTGGTCCTTCTCGAGGACCTTGCGGGCCTGGTCGGCCTTGAACTGCGCGAGCTTCGCGGCGAGCTTTTCGTCGGCCGTCGCGAGAATCTGCGCGGCGAAGATCGCCGCGTTCGTCGCGCCCGCCTTTCCGATCGCCATGCAGGCGACGGGAATCCCCGGGGGCATCTGCATGGTGCTCAATGCCGCGTCCACCCCCACCAGCGGGCCCGAGGCCATCGGAACCCCGATGACCGGAAGCGTACTCTTGGACGCCAGCACCCCGCCCAGGGCGGCGCTCATTCCGGCGGCAGCGACGATCACCTTCAGCCCGCGCTGCGCCGCCGTCGAGGCGTACTCGTGCGCCGCGTCCGGCGTGCGATGCGCGGAGAGGATCCGCACCTCGCAGGCGATCCCGAACGCCTCCAGCTGCTTGACGCAGGCATGCATCGTCTCCAGGTCGCTGTCGCTGCCCATCACCACGCCCACCACGGGTTTGCTCTCGGCCATGTCTGTCTCTCCGAATGTCGGGGAAGAAGGTTTCAAATGTCCCGGCTACTGATCACCGGCTACGGGTTACGAAAATCGAACGCCACCTTGATCGCGCCGAAGGCGGACTTGTTCATGGCCGTCTCCAGCGCCTGCTTGTACTGCCCGAGCCGGAAGGTGTGGGTGAGCATCTCCCGCACGTCGAGGGTTCCCTTCATCATCATCTCGTGGACGAGCGGATAGGTCTGGACGCGCCGTCCGGCGAAGTTTTCGACCTGCCGGCCCGACACGCCCGTCCACGTCAGCTCGCGGAACCACAGGGGCGTCAGGTCGATCCGCCCGCCGTGGCTGGTGGCCACCATCACCACCTGCCCGCGGGCCCGTGCCCACTTGAGGCTCTCGTTGATCGACCGGCGGGCGCCCACGCAGTCAAAGACCACGTCGTACCCGCCCGTCAGCATGCGGTTGCCGAACCGCACGCGATGCACCCGCCCGCCCGTGCGCGCCGCGACGGCGTCGAACCGCGCCCCGCGCGCCGGCGGCAGGCGCAGGAACTCGTCGGCGCCGAACTTCCGCGCCGTGGTGGCCAGATACCCGGCCGTGTCCAGCGCGTCGATCCGACCGGCGTAGCCGATCGCCCGCAGCGCGGCGATCAGCCCCAGGCCCAGCACGCCCGCGCCATAGACCAGCACCTGTTTCGCCGACGACCAATCCGCCCGCAGCGCCGCGTGCAGGCTGCACGCCACCGGGTCGGTCAGCGCCGCCAGCTCGTCGGGAATCGACGGCGGAACCTCGACGAGCTGGCTGACGTGGGCGACGAACCGCTCGCCCCACGAGCCGCCCGTGACGGCATTGTATCCGGTGCACGACCCTGCCGGCAGATGCGACCGCCCTTGGGCGCCGTCGGCGCCGAACTTCTCGCACGAGCCGAACTCGCCGGCGGCGCATCGCTCGCACGGCGGGTCGATGCCGCGGACCGCGCAGTTCAGCGTCGGCTCGACGCACACCCGCCTGCCCCGCCAGGCGGCGTCCACGGCAGGGCCCACCTCCTCGACCACCGAGACGTTCTCGTGCCCCAGCACGAACGGCATGGAGCTGAACGCCTGGAGGATCGAATCGGGCGGCTGCTTCTGCGCCACGATCGCCAGGTCGGACCCGCACAGCCCGCCCAGCAGCGTCCGCACGCGCACCCAGTCGTCGCCCGGAAGTGCCGGCGGGTCCAGATCGCGCAGCTTCAGGCCGTTGAGCCGGCTGCGCAGGCAGCCCGGCCAGAAGTGCCGAAGCCACTTGCACGTCGCCCACCCCACCGGGTTTACATGGTACGTCAGCGCTTGCATGTCGATGGACCGCTCCCGGAAAACCCCGCAACCGGACGGGCTTACCGCCAGCCCGGCGGGCTGGCGGAGACTCCCGTGGAGATTGCGAGACTTTCCAGAAATGTTATAGAGAGTACCGGGAAACGGTAAAATGGAAAGCCGGTTTTCAGGAAAAGCCTTACCCCGCGCCGCGGGGATCGGAGAGACGATGAGCAGAACCTGGTTCGTGTGTGCGTGCGTCCTGGGGGCGCTGTCGGTTTCGGCGGGCTGCCAGAAGCCCGTGAATTTCCCCGTTTCCTCGGAGGCGCAGGCGGCGGCAAAGGCCGGCGCCGCGGCCGCTTACGACGGAAACCACGACGGGAAGGTCGATTTCTTCCTCTTCGCGGCCGGCGACGGACGCATCGACGCAATCGGCTACGACCGCAACGGCGACGGCGTCGTGGACGAGCGGATTTCCCTCGACGCGATCCCCCTCGCGACGACGCGCCACGTGGTGCTCATTCTCGACGGCTACGGCTATGACGTGGTCAAGGCGTATCGCGACGCCGGCGGGCTGCGCCTCTTCCACGCCCCTTCGCGCGTCATCGCCCCCTACCCCACGCTGACCGACCTGTGCCTGGAGGACGCGCTGGGGTTCGTCCCCTGCCGGGCGTTCGAGGCCGAATACTACGACCGCCGGACCAACCGCCTGGCCGGGGGAAACTGGGACTACCTCACCGGCGCCAACGAGCCGTACAACCGCCTGCTGGATTACCGCGCCGCGGCGATCTGGGACGCCATCGGATATCTCTACCCGCGCGAGGTCTTCGGAAAGGAGCTCAACGACGCCAAGCGGAAATTCGACCGCGCGCAGGGGCGGGAGTTCCTGGCGTACTTCGTCAGTTCCGCGGGCATCAGCACGGCGTACGGGGCAGACGGCCAGCGAGAGAGCCTCGCCCGGCTCGAACGCCTGATCCTCCAGGTGCTCTACGAGTCGCGCGGGATGGTCAAGTTCACGCTGCTGGCCGACCACGGGCACAGCTACGCAGAGTCCCGGCGGGTCGGCATGGAAGAGCACCTGCGGAAATCGGGCTGGCGGCTCACCGAAAAACTTCGGGATCCGCGCGACGTGGCGTACGTACGGTTCGGGCTGGAGACGTACATCAGCTTTGCGACGAACTCTCCGGCGGCGCTGGCGGCGGACGCCGTGAAGTGCGAAGGCGTCGAGCTGGCCAGCTACGCCGACGGCGACGCGGTGGCGCTGCTTTCAGCCGACGGGGGAAAGGCGACCATCCGCCGCAATTCGCGAGGCCGGTACGGGTATGCGCCGGCGGCAGGCGATCCGCTCCGCCTGCGGGAGATTTTGGCGAAGCTCAAACCCGACGCCGAGGGGTTCCACGACGCCGACGAGACGCTCGCGGCGACGGCCGAGCACGAGTACCCCGCCCCGCTGGAGCGCCTCTGGCGGGCGCACTTCGCGCTGGCGCGGAACGCGCCGGACGTGATCGTCTCGCTGACCGACGGGTGGTACAGCGGAAAGGAGGGCTTCGCCGCGCGGGTGCGGGTGGTCTCGACGCACGGCGGGCTCAACCGCAACAACTCGACGACGTTCCTGATGTCCACCATCGGCCCGCTACCGGCGCTGATGCGCTCGGGCGACATCCCCAGGCACATGAAGGCCCTGACCGGTCGCGACTGGCCGGGGGGAAAATGATGCCGCGGGCGGCGCAGCATGTCACGGAGCGGCGTTAGGGGTCTTCCGGGCGCGGTCGAGGTACTGCTGGAGCAGCACGGGAATCGCATCGGGCGTGACGCGCGGATGCACGTCGTCGTTGAACATCACCACCGGCGCCAGCCCGCACGTGCCCAGGCATCGCGATACTTCCAGCGAGAACATGCCGTCGGAGGTTGTCTCGCCGAAGTCGATGCCCAACTCGTCCTTGAGCTTCGCCACCAGCTTGTCGGCGCCCTTTACGTAGCAGGCCGTGCCCAGGCAGACGTTGATGACGTACCGCCCGCGCGGGCGCAGGCGGAAAAAGTGGTAGAATGTCGCCACGCCGCTGACCTTGGCGGCAGGGACCTGGAGAAGCTGCGCCACCGCGTCCATGTGCTCGGCGGAGAGGTATCCGAAATGCCCCTGCACCTTGTGGAGCACGGAGATCAGGTGGCTGTCGGGGTGCTCCCTGCGCCGGCATTGGGCGATGAACTCGACGATCGGCGCCGGCAGCGCGGCCTCGGCGGCGGCCTTCACCTCGTTCCAATTGTCCGTTGTCGTGGGCGGTTTCATCGCGTCGTTCCGCTCTTTCTGACCGTGTGTCGCTCTGTTGAAAACATCGGGAAGGAGGGTGGCACGGCTTGCTTGCAAGCCGTGTTCTCCGCGAATTCAGGCAACACGCTTTGCGAGCAAAGCGTGCCACCCATCCCGTGAACGGATGTTTTCAACAGAGCAATCCTGAAATTTCATCGCACGCCGCGCGGCAGGCGGGCGGCGTAGCTCGTGTGCAGCAGTTCGTGGGCCTTGGGGCCGCCGATCTCGCCGAGGAAGGTCTCGTACACTTCCCGGACGGCAGGGTTCTCGTGCGACAGCCGCAGCGTCTTGCCCGCGTCGATCTTGTACAAAGCCGACGCCCGCAGGCGCAGCAACTCCGGATCGAGTATCCGCTCGCCGGTGGGCGGGTACGGCTGCCCGCCCCCGCCGATGCACCCGCCGGGGCAGGCCATCACCTCGATCACGTGGAACCGCTTGCGTCCCTCGATGACCTGGTCGAGCAGGTTCTTGGCGTTGTGCAGTCCGTTGGCCACGCCGACGTGCAGCGTGCGGTCGCCGATGCGCACGTCGGCCTCGCGCCAGCCCGCCCAGCGCCCTCCGAGCACGCCGCGGACCTGCTCGAACTCGAGGGTCTCGGGCGCCCGGCCCGTCAGCTTGCAGGCGGCCGTCCGCAGCGTCGCCTCCATCACGCCGCCGGTCGTGCCGAAGATGTCGCCCGCGCCCGTCGCCACGCCCAGCGGCGCGTCGAACTCGCCTTCCGGCAAGTTCGCGAAGTCGATCCCGTAGCAGCGGATCATCCAGATGATCTCGCGCGTGGTGAGCACCGCGTCGGTCATCCGCGAGCCGTCCGCCTCGCGGTGCTCCGGGCGGCGCATCTCGAACTTCTTGGCGACGCAGGGCATGACGGCCGCCATGTAAATCCTCGACGGATCGACCCCGAGCTTTTCCGCGTAGTACGTCTTGGACAGCGCCGAGAGCATGGTCATCGGCGAGCGGCAGGTGGAGGCGTGCGGGATCAGCGCCGGGTAGAACTTCTCCAGGAAGCTGATCCACCCCGGCGAGCAGCTCGTCAGCAGCGGCAGCGGGCCGCCGCCGTCCAGCCGGCGGAGCAACTCGGCCGACTCCTCCACGATCGTCAGGTCGGCCCCGAGGTCGGTGTCGAACACGGCGTCGAAGCCCAGCCGCCGCAGCGCGGTGACCATCTGCCCGGTGCAGGGCGTGCCCGGCGGCAGGCCGAAACCCTCGCCGATGGCCGCCCGGATCGACGGCGCGGTCTGCACCACCACGCGCAGCTCGGGGTTCGCCAGCGCCGCCCAGACGTCGTCGGTGTGGTCCTTCTCCAGAAACGCCGCCGTCGGGCAGGCGTTGATGCACTGCCCGCACTGGATGCAGACCGACTCGTCCATCTTCGCGCCGTGCGCGGGCGTGACGATGGTGTGGAAACCCCGCCCGTGCTGGCTGAGGTTGGTGATCCCCTGCACCTCGGCGCAGACGCGCACGCACCGCCCGCACAGGACGCACTTCTCGCTGTCACGGACGACGGACACGCCCGACGTCTCCCGCGGGAACCGCTTGCGCTCGCCCTCGAACAGCCGCTCGCGCACCCCGTGCGAGTAGGCGAGGTCCTGCAATTCGCAGTGCCCGTCGCGCTCGCAGGTCTGGCAGTCGCGCGGGTGGTTGTCCAGCAGCAGCTCGATGATGTCTCGCCGGGCCTGGCGGATTTCGGGCGAGTTGGTCTGCACCTCCATGCCTTCCCACACTGCCACCGAGCAGGAGGCCATGTACTGCCCCATGCCCTGGACCTCGACGATGCACACGCGGCAGGAGCCCGCCAGCGACAGGTCGGGGTGGTAGCAGAGGCGTGGAATGTGGATTCCGAGCGTCTCTGCCGCCTGGAGGATGGTCGTGCCCGCCGGCGCGACCACCGGCGTTCCGTCGATCGTCAGGTTGACTGTCTTCACGTCGCTCATGCTCATCCCCGCCCGCAGGCGGCTATTTTCGCAACACCGCGTCGAACCGGCAGACCTGGAAGCACCGCCCGCATTGGATGCACCGCGCCTGGTCGATCTCGTGGACCTTCTTGGGCGCGCCGGAGATGCAGGTCACCGGGCAGTTGCGGGCGCAGGCGGTGCATCCGACGCACTTGGCCGGGTCGATCTCGTAGCGGATCAGCGCGGTGCACTTGCGGGCCGGGCAGGTCCGCCGCGTCACGTGCGCCTCGTATTCCTCGCGGAAGTATTTCAGCGTGCTGAGCACCGGGTTGGGCGCCGCCCGCCCCAGCCCGCACAGCGACGACTTCTTGACCAGCTTCCCCAGCCGCTCCAGGCGCGCCAGGTCGTCCGGGGCGCTCTTGCCGGACGTGATGCGCTCCAGGATCTCCAGCATCCGCTTGGTTCCCTCGCGGCAGGGGGTGCATTTCCCGCACGATTCGTCCTGGCTGAAGGTCAGGAAGAACTTGGCGATGTCCACCATGCAGTCGTCTTCGTCCATGACGATCATGCCGCCGGAGCCCATCATCGACTGGCATTTCATCAGGCTCTCGTAGTCGATGGCGACATCCAGATCCTTGTAGGTCAAAGCGCCGCCGGACGGACCGCCGGTCTGCACCGCCTTGAACGCCTTGCCGTGGGGGCAGCCGCCGCCGATATCGAAGATGATTTCCCTCAGGGTGATGCCCATGGGCACTTCCACAAGGCCTGTATTGTTTACTTTTCCCGTAAGGGAAAAGTAAACAATACAGGCC
>DNAS01000117.1:0-3123 GCA_003485185.1 Phycisphaerales bacterium
CGGGCAACCCTTTCCATCGCCACTAACCTTGCGGAAGGCAATGGCCGATTCACCAAGGCGGACCGGCGGAACTTCTTCACGATTGCCAGGGGGTCGACACAGGAATGCGTGCCCTTGCTCGAGGTGGCGCGACGGCGCGGCTTCATTGACAAAGGCATGAATGCGGAACTCCGGACAAAACTGGAAGAGATTGCCAAGATGATCAGCGGCCTGATCAACGGCTTGGACAATCGGAAGATATGATAAGGGCAGCCGACGAGAATTTACGATTTGCGACCGGTCCGCTCCCCTGCGGTCTCCTTTCAACTTTCTCCTCTCAAGCCGTTAGAATTTTTTCCTGGCGATTTCCCAATTTCCCCTACGCCCGCATGTATGAGTTTTGCCGTCGGCTAGAGAGAACTCTGCCGAACATGGCTGTGAAAATCGTGGCCTGACATGAGCGACCAGATGAACAACTTGAAACAGGACGGCAACGGCGTAACTGTGCCTGAGGTCGATTACTTCGGCAAGGCAACCGATCTCGTCTCGTCCTACGACCGGCTGTTCGTGACGCTGTACTCCAGCCTGATCGGCGGTACGCTCCTGCTACTTCTGTACAAACAAGTGTCTGAGTGGGTTGGGGCCTTCTTCCTACTGGCGCTTATCCTGTTTGTCTTCGGGGTCGGCCACACGCTGCTCCACATGATATTTCACGCCAAGATGCTCATGGCGATGGAAGCGATGATCAATGGGACCGATCATGTCCCCAATGCCGTGGAGGGGGAAGAGCCCACACCCAAAGCGTATGCACGAATGCAGCGCTACACGCAGAGAGCCCATGTCGGCCAACTCTACTACCTCTTGGGAGGTGCTTTCTGTGGCGGGGTTGCTGTCGTTATTCATTTCTGGGATTACGCCTGGCGAGGCATGCTTGTCGTGGCGGTTCTCCTGGGATTGCTGATGGCAGCCGCCATAGCCGTTCGAGTCTGGCGACGGGCGAAACGGTGAAGGTCATTTCCTTACCGCCGCCGCGGTACGGAGTGGTACTGCTTCTCCGCGGTCTCCTCTCTACTTTCTCCACTCAAGCCGTTAGAATGCATCCATGTCCTTCGCGTTTGAAAAACTTCCAATCTTTTTCCTGGCAATGGTCCCCATGCTCCTCAGCGCCACGGCCGGGGGCGCGGCGCCGGATAGTGCACAGCCGGCCAGGCTCAGTTCGTACGAGCTGCCCATCGCCAAGCGGACGTTCCTGGTGGGCACGGCGGGATTCGCCCCGGCCAATTTCCCCCGCATGAGCGCCGACGACGTGTCGCAGTTCTGGAAGGACGTCCAGGCGGCGGGCGAACTGCACGGCGTGCACACCGACTGGAAGGACCTCCGCCTGCTGGACGTCACGGCGAAGTCCGTGCCGACGGACCTGGTGGTCGGCCTGGGGTTCCAGAAGCCCGCCGAATGGACCCGCGACGTGGAAGCCCTGAAGCGCGTCATCCGCGACGACGTGCTGGGCAAGTACCCGCAGGTCAAGTACCTGTTCATCGGAAACGAGGTCAACGCCCTCTACGACGCCCACCCGCGCGAGTTCGACCGCTTCGTGGACGCATACAAGGACGTGTATGCGTTCGTGAAGAAGGAATTCCCGCACGTCAAGGTGTTCACGACCTTCCAGTACGAGCGCCTGCTGGGGCGCTCGCACGTCAGCGGGCTGGCCCCCCGCGAGCCGCAGTGGTTCCTGCTGAAGAAGTTCGACGACCGCTTTGACCTGCTGGGCCTGACGACGTATCCGTATCTGGAATACACCGACCCCGCGCGCGTGCCCGACGCGTACCTCAAGCAGATTGCCCGCCACACCGCCAAGCCGCTGGCGATCACCGAAACGGCCTGGATGGCGCGCGAGACGTTCGGCGGGCGGCTCAAACCGCTGAGCGATCAGGGATACACCGGCTCGGAGGACGAGCAGGCGCGGTACATCCAGCGACTGGCGCAGCTTTCGCAAACCGTGCCGCTGGAGTTCATCAACTGGCTGCACATCAACGATTTCGCCCCGTGGAAGAACGGCGACGTTCCGGCGAACGTCGGGCTGGCCGCGTTCATCTCCACCGCGCTGAAGTGTCACGACGGCAGGGAAAAAGCCGCCTGGAAGCTCTGGCTGGACCTCAAGTCGTTTCCGAAACAGTAAGGCCTTCGGCGCCTCGTGTCCGGCGAGGGGCGGGATGTATAGAATATTCCTGTGCCCGAGATGCCGGACAATGTGGCGTGCCTGAAGGAGATGATCCGCGCCTGCCGGCTGTGCCCCCGCGCCTGCGGGGTGGACCGAACGGCCGGGCAGCGGGGCTCCTGCGGCGTCGGCGACCAGGCCATCATCTCGTCGGTCGGCCCGCACTTCGGGGAGGAATCCTGCCTCGTGGGCCCCGGCGGAAGCGGCGCGATCTTCTTCGCCGGGTGCAACCTCCACTGCGTCTTCTGCCAGAACGCCGAGATCAGCCAGTGCACCGCCGGCCAGCCCGTCTCACCGGAGGAACTGGCGGAGATGGCGCTGGACCTCGAGCGCCGGGGGTGCCAGAACGTCAACTTTGTCACGCCGACCCACGTGACCCATGCGGTGGCCGAGGCGATCGTCCTGGCCCGGCGCAAGAGCCTGCGCATTCCGGTGGTGTACAATTGCAGCGGATACGAATCGCTCGAGACGATCCGTTGCCTGGACGGACTGATCGATATCTACATGCCCGACTTCAAGTGGGGCGACGAGCAGGCGGCGCGGAAATACTCGCAGGCGCCGGACTATCCAGCGGTGGCTGCCGCGGCGCTGACCGAGATGTTTCACCAGGTCGGGCGCGCCGAGATCAACGGTCAGGGCGTGATGGTCCATGGGCTGCTCGTGCGGCACCTGGTGCTTCCGGGTGACCTGGCCCACAGCCGGACCGTCTTGGACACCGTCGCCCGCATCGCCCCCGGTTGCGCCATCAACGTCATGGACCAGTACCGCCCGTGCCACCACGCCGACCGGTTCCCCGAGCTGCTGGTGCGCCCGCCGACCGAGGAAGTCGGCGCGCTGCGCCAGTACGCGCAGCGGCGCGGGCTGATTCGCGCGGACGTGTAAGGGCGCACCGCGCCCGAGGTATCCACAAGGGTGGCACTGCTTGCTTG
>DNAS01000117.1:3229-10444 GCA_003485185.1 Phycisphaerales bacterium
CTTGCTTGCAAGCAGTGTTCTTGTGACTGCACGGCTTGACAAGCAAGCCGTGGCACCCCCGGATTGCGAGTTTTCAGACAGAGCCTACTTGCGGAACTTCCGGTAATCGATCCCGAGTTGCCTGATCTTGTACCCGATGATCCGCGCCGTCGAGCCCAGATCGCGGGCGGCCAGCGAGATGTTCCCCTCCGTCCGCTTCAGCGCGTCGACGAGGATGTCCCGCTCGTAGAGACGGACGCGCTCGTCGAGCGTCCCGGTGCCGACGGTGTCGGAGGCGTCGGCCGTCTGGAGCGAGGGCGGCAGGTGGTGGCCGTGAATGACGCCGTCGGTGCTCAGCAGGACGGCCCGCTCAATGCAGTTCTCCAGCTCCCGCACGTTGCCCGGCCAGTGGTAGGCGGCCATCATGTTGATGGCGGGGGTGCTGATACGCCGGACGTCCTTGCCCATCCGCCGAGCGCAGCGCTCCACGAAGAAGTCCGCCAGCAGCAGGATGTCGTCCTTCCGGTCGCGCAGCGGCGGAAGGAAGATGGGGAACACGTTGATGCGGTAGTAGAGGTCCTGGCGGAACGCGTCGTCCTGGACGAGGCGCTCGAGGTCGCGGTTGGTCGCGCAGAGGACGCGCACGTTGCCCTTCATCGTGCGGTTGCTCCCGACGCGCTCGAACTCCCGCTCCTGGAGGACGCGCAGCAGCTTGACCTGGATGGCGGGCGTGAAGTCGCCGATCTCGTCGAGGAACAGCGTGCCGCCCTCGGCCTCCTCGATGCGCCCCTTGCGCATCTGGATGGCGCCGGTGAAGGCGCCCTTCTCGTGCCCGAACAGCTCGCTCTCCAGCAGGTTCTCGCTCAGCGCGGCGCAGTTGACCTTGACGAACGGGCCCTTGGCGCGCGGGCTGGAGTAGTGCAGGGCGTGGGCCACCAGTTCCTTGCCCGTTCCGGACTCCCCGCGGATGAGCACCGTGGTGTCGCTGCCGGCCACCTGGTGGATGGCGCGGTAGACCTCGCGCATGGCGTTGGAGTTGCCGATGATGTTCTCCGGGCGGAATCGGTCCTCCAACTCGGTGCGCAGGCGGAGGTTCTCCTCCTCGAGGGCCTCGCGCTCGGCCTGAGCGGCGCGGCGCAGGCGCACGTCGTTGGCGATCATGCTCGCGACGATCGTCAGGATGCGCAGGTCCTCTTCGAGCACGGCCGACGCGTCGTACACCCGGTCGGCCGACAGGGCGCCCACCACCTCGTTTCCGATGGAGATCGGCACGCAGAGGAAGGAGATTTCCCGGTCCCCGATCTGCCGGCGGCGGTGCAGGCGATCGAGGAAGCGAGGCTCCTGCGAAACCTTCGGAACGACGGCGGGCTTTCCGCTCTGGACCACCTGCCCGACGATGCCCTCGCCGTACTGGTAGCGCACGGCGCGGCGCTGTTCCTCGGAGAGGTTGTGCCCGATCTCGATCATCAGTTCCTTTCCGTCGGGCGACAGCAGCAGGATCGTCCCACGCGTCATGCCGAGTTCCTTGTCCAGCACGTCCAGCATCTCCGCGAGAATCTGCTTTTGCCGCGTGCCGGTGGCGAGAATCTGGCTGATGCGATGCAGGGCACTGAGCTCGCCGTCGTGCCGGCCGTCGTGGCTGGCGGGGGAATCGCTCTTTTTTGAATCCGGGTCCATTGGCCATGCCTTTCATGTATCTGACCACAAATTATAACACAATATTGTTGGTAAATAAGTAATATAGTACATAAATGTAATTTTATTTATAGGATTCTCCCGGGGCGATTGGTGATTTCTACTTCTTTTAGAATAAGGCCTTATCTTCTCTGTTCCTGAATTGGCATGATTTATGCCTATGGACTCGCAAAAGCCGGAATGGTCCGGCTTGGCTCTTTAGGAAGGGCGAGTCATGGCAGAAGCATCAGGCAAAACAGGATGGGTGTCTCTCGGTCCGTCAACGTTTCCGATCCGTCGGCAGGCCGGCGAGGGATTCAGCAGGCGGTTCTCGAAGGCAGCCCACGGGATCAGACGCAGGGGATTGTGGATTCTGCTTTTGGCGTTGGTCTTGGCCACGCCTGTCCTGGCCGACGAGGCCGCAAGCACGCCCGTCGTCAAGGCCGTGGACACCGTTTGGGTCCTGGTGGCCGCCTTTTTGGTGTTCTTCATGCAGGCCGGGTTCGGCATGGTCGAGGCGGGTTTCATCCGCGCAAAAAACACCTGCAACATCCTGACGAAGAACTTCGTCGACTACTGTTCGGCCAGCCTCATGTTTTTCGTCGTCGGATACGCGTTCATGTTCGGCGAAGGCAACGGTTTCATCGGCTGGACCGGTTTCGGCATGGAAGACGCCGCCGGGCCGTCCTCCCTGCCGATCTGGGCGTTCTGGCTGTTCCAGGCAGCGTTCTGCGGAGCGGCCGCGACGATCGTCGCCGGCGGCATGGCCGAGCGGATGAAGTTCCCGGCCTACCTGATGTATACCGTCGTCATCAGCGCAGTGGTGTACCCGATCATCGGGCACTGGATCTGGGGCGGCGGATGGCTGAGCACGAAGGGCTTCGGCGACTTTGCCGGTTCGACGGTCGTTCACTCCGTCGGAGGCGTGGCGGCTCTGGTCGGCACGATGATGCTCGGTCCCCGCCTCGGCAGATATACCAACGGCGCCATCAAGGCGGTGCCCGGTCACAACATCCCGCTGGCCAGCCTGGGCGTGTTCATCCTGTGGTTCGGATGGTTCGGGTTTAACCCGGGCAGCACGCTGGGCGTCTCCGCGGACGGCGGAGACCTCGCCGGGCTGGTGGCGATGAACACCAACCTCGCGGCGGCAGCCGGCGCGGTTACGGCAATGATCATGATCTGGCTGGTCGGCGGAAAGCCCGACCTGAGCATGGTGATGAACGGCTGCCTGGCCGGTCTGGTGGCGATCACCGCGCCGTGCGCGTTTGTCTCGCCGTGGGCGTCGGTGGCGATCGGCGCGATCGGCGGCGTGCTGGTGGTGCTGGCGGCGTTGGCGCTCGATAAGCTGCGGATCGACGACCCCGTCGGCGCCGTGCCCGTCCACATGGTCAACGGCATCTGGGGCACCCTCGCGGTGGGCCTGTTCGGCATCCAGGGGCAGGGCGGACTTGCCGGCAACGGCCTGTTCATCGACGGCTCGTTCGGTCAGCTCGGCGTTCAGCTGCTGGGCTCGCTGACCTCGTGCGCGTTCGTGGCCGCCAGCATGGGCCTGGTGTTCTACGCGATCAAGAAGACCATCGGACTGCGGGTCTCGCCGGAAGAGGAACTCAAGGGCCTTGACGTGGGCGAGCACGGCATGGAGGCCTACAGCGGCTTCCAGATCTTCACCACCACCTGACGCGAAGAGCAGGAGAACCGAATCATGAAACTGATCATCGCATACATCCAACCGGAAAAGCTGAACGACGTGAAGCAGGCCCTCTACGCGGCGGAGGTGTACAAGATGTCCGTCACCAACGCCCTGGGATGCGGGCAGCAGAAGGGCTACCACGAGACGTACCGCGGCGTGGACATCGAGGTGAACCTGCTCAAGAAGGTCCGCCTGGAGATCGCCGTGAACGAGGCGTTCGTGCAGCCGACGATCGACGCCATCATCCGGGGCGCCCGCACGGACCGGATCGGCGACGGGAAAATCTTCGTCCTGCCCTTGGAACGGTGCATCCGCATCCGCACCGGCGAAGAAGGCAACGAAGCGATCGGGTAAGCATTCTTCAACCCGGGTTGAAGAATGCTTGGAGCAGGCGAGCAGGAGAACAGTGGAGCAGTGGAAACGGGCAAGACTTGCGGTTTCGGCTTGCCTCCCAAGGATGCCATGACGGATCGCCTGCGGTCTCCTGGCCCAGAGCGAGCGAAGCGAGGCGAAGGGCTGTTCTCCTGTTCTACTGTTCCATCTTTTTGCACGGATGAGTTTGGACGAGAAAACCCCTTGCGCGGGGAATCCGGTAAAGATTCCCCCTTGATGGAGAGAGGCAATGAGACGAGGCGGCAAATGGTTCCTGGGCGTTCTGACGGGAGTGGTTCTTTGGATGACGGGCGGGCTCGTGACGGCCGGCGAGGGCAACAACGCCTGGCTGGCGTCGATGCAGGCCGAGGCGGACAAGGCCTTGGCGCAGGCGGCGCCGCGACAGGCGGAGGCCGGGTGGAAAAAGCCCCTCCCGCTGTCGCTCGGGCTGGACTACACGATGGTGAGCGACTACGTCTGGCGCGGGCTGAACTTCAGCGAATACGCCGGCGAAGGACGCGAGAAGCTCAACCACCAGGCGTCGCTGACGGTAAGCTGGGAGACCGAGCGGTTCGGCACGTTCGGGGCGAACGTCTGGTTCGAGTTCTACCAGGGCCAGAGCGCCCTGGACGCGAACTCCAACTGCTGCCTCCAGGAAGTGGACTACACGCTGAACTGGTCGTATGACCTGTCGAAACTGAACGGGAAAATCCCGCTGACGTTCGAGACGGGGTGGATTCTCTACCAGTTCCCGCAGGCCAGCGGCGACGGAAAGACGACCAACGAGTGGTACTTCTCGCTGGCGCTGGACGACAGCAAGCTCTTCAGCACGGAAAACGCCGTGCTGAACCCGACGTTCCGCTACTACCTGGACTGCGACGACGTGCGGGGAAGCTGGCTGGAGCTGGCGTTCAGCCACGACTTCGCGATGAAGGAACTGGGCCTGAAAGACGCGCCGATCCTGAAGGACATGACGCTGACGCCGTCGCTGACGCTGGGCTGGGACCACCGCTTCCATTCCAGCGACGAGATCCGCAAGGGCGACCGCCTCGCGACGGTGGTCTACGGTCTCCAACTGAGCTACGACTTGTCGAGCGCCCTGAACATTCCGGAACAGTACGGTTCGCTGGCGCTGTCGGGATTCCTCAACTACAGCCAGGTCGCCAGCGACGCGCTACGCAAGGGCGATTACATGAACGACGAGTTCTACGGCGGCGCGGGAGTTTCCTGGAGTTGGTGAGCCGGCCGGCGGCATGAACGCGCCGGGCGACTCGCCTTTCGGCGCGGGCCGGGCAAGCGGGGCGCGGAACGGGAGTTCCGTGCCCCGTTTTGCGCACGAGGACGTATTTTTCGTCGCATGCGTCCGGCGCGGCGCGTAAGCTACGGCCGGGATGGGTCGTTCCAAGGGAGCGTGCGGACGCCGCGATTTGCCCTCGCCGGTGAAGGGCTCCCCGGCTCGAACTTCCCGAATTTCGGAAGGAACGCTGCCGCATGATTACCGTTCACATGGTCGGAAACGCGCACCTGGACCCGGTCTGGCTGTGGGAGTATCCCGAGGGGGTGGACACGGTCCTGGCGACCGCCCGCAGCGCCTGCGACCGCCTGGACGAGTACCCCCAGTTCGTGTTCACCTGCGCGGGGAGCTGGTTTTATCGGCAGGTCGAGCAGGTGGACGGTCCGCTGTTCGAGCGCATCCGGAAGTTCGTGGCGGCGGGGCGGTGGCAGCCGGTGGGGGGCATGGTCATCCAGCCGGACTGCAACCTGCCGATGGGCGAGTCGTTCGCCATGCAATTCCGCCACGGGCAGGACTACTACCGCGAGAAGTTCGCCCGGGCGGCGACCGTCGGGTACAACGTGGACTCGTTCGGTCACGGGGCGCACCTGCCGCGGTTCCTGCGCGAGGCGGGGCTGGACTCGTACGTGCTCCTGCGCCCGATGCCGGAGGAGATGCCGCTTCCGTTGCGCCTGTTCCGCTGGACCGCGCCGGACGGGCACGAGGTGACGGCATTCCGGCTGGCCGGAAGCTACTGCACGCGCCAGGCGGAAATCCGCGAGCGCATCGAGGCGAGCCTGCGCGACCTGCCGGAGGGCGTGGAGCACACGATGTGCTTCTACGGCGTGGGCGACCACGGCGGCGGGCCGACGCGGGCGCAGATCGAGTGGATCCTGGCGAACGCGGACTCCGTGCCGGGCGCCCGGGCGGTGCTGAGCCATCCGCGGGCGTTCTTCGACGCCGTCGCGCCGAACCATGACCGCCTGCCCGTCGTGCGCGGCGAATTGCAGATCCATGCCATCGGTTGCTACGCGGTGGAGCGACGGATCAAAGTGGCGATGCGCCGCGCGGAGCACCGGCTGATCCAGGCCGGACGCGTCATCGAGCAGTTTCCGCGCGAGGCGCCGCCGGACGCCGGCGCGCGCCTGCGCGACGCGTGGGACGCGGTCCTGTTCAACCAGTTCCACGACATATTCTGCGGCACGAGCTTGGACGAGGCGGGCCGGCGGGCGACGGGGCAGTTGGTCGCGGCCGAGGCCGCCGCCACCGACGTCATGACCTGCGCCACGCGCCGGGCGACGCGCGACCTGGCCCAGCCGGGCGCGGAAAAAATTGTCCTGCTCAATCCGTCCGACGCGCCGTTCGACGGGCACGTCGTCCACGCGATGATGCAGCGCGAGCCGTCGAAGCTGAGGCTCGTGGACGAGTCGGGCCAGACCATGCCGTTCCAGCCCGTCGCGCACGAGACATTGGTGGAGGAACTTCACGCGGGCGTCTTCGGCGCGACGATTCCACCGGGCGGGCGGCGCGTGCTGCGCCTCGAGACGCGGGACGAGCCGAAGGCGGACGCCGCGCCGGCCGAGGCGTGCGCCGACGCGCCGGCCGACGAACTGGACAACGGACGCGTGCGCGTGCAGGCCGGAGCGCGAACTGTGCGGGTGGCGGGCTGGACGCTCTCGTTCGATGTCCGCCGCGACAGCACCGACACGTGGTCGCACGACGTGGACCGCTACGCCGAACCGCTGCGCGGGCGGTTCGCCTGGCGGCAGGGCTGGCGGCGGCAGGAAGGCGGCCCGGTGCGCTGGGCGCTGGCCGGCGCGGCGACGTTCGGGCAGTCGCGCGTCCTGTGCCGCCTGATGCAATTCGCCGGAAAACCGATGCTGCGCGTGCGCCTGGAGATCGTCTGGGCCCAGGCGCGGGAGCTGTTGCAACTTCGCCTGGCGGCGCCGGGCAAGCTCCGCGAGCGGGTGGACCTGGTCAGCGGCGGCCCGCTGACGCGCCAGGCTGACGGCGTGGAGCGCCCGCTCAACGGCGGGCTGCTCGTGGCGACCGCGCGGCGCCGGCTGGGCGTCGTCGCGCCGGAGGTGTTCTCCGTCAGCGCCGACTCGCGCGGCGTCAGCCTGACGCTGATCCGCAGCCCGCACTTCGTGCACCATCGCCCGGCCGTGGCCCGGCCCGACCGGTCCGTGACCGACCAGGGCCCGCACACCATCGAACTGGACCTGTA
>DNAS01000117.1:10645-10990 GCA_003485185.1 Phycisphaerales bacterium
TGGTGTGGGAAGTCACCGGCTGAGCAAACCGCGGGATATGGGCCAGCGAAATCCCCGAGATCCCTCTCCGATACATCGGGGCAGGGTTTTGCATGAAAGGAAACAAATTTGTAGTAATTATGACATATGATACATAAATGTATCATTATTCTGCATCTGAGCCGAATCCGTAGCTGGTTGTAACATTCTGCCAAATCGAATGATATGGAAATCTCACGCGTCTGGCACGGCTTGTGCCATAGTTCATTTCGTCCGGCTGGCGAAAAGCTCGATATTTTCCGAGGCGGACCGGACGCGGAGCAAACGCGGCCGATCCTCGGATGCGAGTGAACGGTACAGGGAAAA
>DNAS01000117.1:11144-15312 GCA_003485185.1 Phycisphaerales bacterium
TTGAACGGTACAGGGAAAAGGCGGTTGGGATGTTTCTGGCGGAAGCGACGACCATTGATTCCGGCGCGACGGCCTGGATGCTGACCTCGACGGCCCTGGTGCTGCTGATGGTTCCGGGGCTGGCGATGTTCTACGGCGGGCTGGTCCGGACGAAGAACGTGCTGGGCACGATGATGCACAGTTTCGCCGCGATGGCGGTCATCGGGGTGCTCTGGACGGTCTGCGGATACGCGATGAGCTTCGGGCCCAACGCGCTGGGCGGGTGGATCGGCTGGCGGGGCGACCTGCTGTTGCTGCGCGGGATCGACGAGTCCGTCATGGACAACGGGGGCATCCGGATTCCGGAATACGTCTTCGCGATGTTCCAGGGCAAATTCGCGATCATCACTCCCGCGCTGATCGCCGGGGCGTTCGCGGAGCGCGTTCGGTTCCGCGGGTACTTGGCGTTCATTGCCCTGTGGAGCCTGGCGGTCTATAATCCGCTGTGTCACTGGGTCTGGGCGCCCGACGGGTTCCTGATGAACCTCGGGGCGGCCGGCGCGATCGACTTCGCCGGCGGGACGGTGGTGCACATCTCCGCGGGCGTCAGCGGGCTGATCGCGGCGCTGTACCTGGGCGCGCGGCGCGGATATCCCAAGACGGCGATGCAGCCGAACAACCTGGTCATGACGCTGATGGGCATCGGGCTGCTGTGGGTCGGGTGGTTCGGGTTCAACGCCGGCAGCGCGATTTCCTCGGGCTTGAAGACCGCCCAGGCGCTGACGGCGACGCAAGTGGCGGCGGCTTCCGGGGCGCTGACCTGGTTGCTGATCGAGATGGTCCACCACGGAAAGTCCACCAGCCTGGGCATCGCCAGCGGGATTCTGGCGGGCCTGGTGGTCATCACTCCGGCGGCGGGCGTGGTCCAACCGGGCGGCGCGATCGTGCTCGGCGCCGTCGCCTCGCTGGGCTGCTACGGGGCGATTCTGCTGAAGAACCGCCTGGGATACGACGACTCGCTGGACGCCTTCGGCGTGCACGGGGTGGCGGGCATGATCGGCGCGATCGGGCTGACGTTCTTCCTGCGGTCCCGTTGGCTGGCCGAGGCGGGCGAAAAGGTCGCCGGGTGGGGCGTCCTGTCGCAACTGGGCGTGCAGGCCGCAGGCGTGGGCGTGACGGTCGCCTACGGTGCCGTCGTGACGATCGTGCTGCTGGTGCTCGTCAACAAGACGGTGGGGCTGCGCCTGGCGAAACCGGACGAGATGGCCGGCATGGACCACAGCCTGCACGGCGAGCACGCCTACGGGCTGCTGAACCTGAACTGAAACGGGCTCGGAACGAAACGCGGATTTGACGATATGAAAATGGTTACCGCCATCATCCAGCCGGACAAGCTCGACGCCGTTCGCGAGGCGCTGATCGCGGCGGAGATCACGCGGATCACGGTCAGCCGGTGCACCGGTCACGGGCGGCACCAGCCGCAGGCTGAACTGTACCGCGGGCAGGAGGTCGTGCCGAACCTGCTTCCGAAGGTCCGCCTGGACATCGCGTGCAACGACGCGTTCGTCGAGATCGCCGTCGAGGCGATCCTCGGTGCCGCCACGCACGACGGCGGGACGGTCGGCGACGGGAAGATTTTCATCACGCCGCTGGAAGAGTGCATCCGCATCCGGACGCGGGAGCGCGGCGGGATGGCGATCTGAGCCTGGTGAAAAAGGAATGCGTATCGGCGCGGAAGCGCCGCGTGGAATGGAACGGCGAAACGGTCTGTCAGCGGTGCGCTGCACAGGGAAAAAGCAAAGGATGTCACAGATGACCCCAGGAAACGTCAGGCAAACGGCAATCAGCGAGATCGGAAAGGCCAAGGCGGTCGGCGGCGCGGTGAACTACCTGGAGAAGGACGTGCGGCAGGTGTATTGCGAGCACGTCTTCAACGATTCGGTGCAACGGCAACGCCTTCCGAAGCGCGTCTTCGAGGCGCTCCAGAAGACGATCAAGGCCGGGCTCGAACTGGACCCGGGCATCGCCGACTCGGTGGCGCTGGCGATGCGCGACTGGGCGATCGAGCACGGCGCGACGCACTTCACGCACTGGTTCCAGCCGATGACGGGCAGCACGGCCGAGAAGCACGACAGCTTCATCACGCCGACGCCCGACGGCGAGGTGCTGGCGCAATTCAGCGGAAAGGACCTGGTGCGCGGCGAGCCGGACGCCAGCAGCTTCCCCTCGGGCGGGCTGCGGGCGACGTTCGAGGCGCGCGGATACACCGCGTGGGACCCGTCCAGCCCGGCGTTCATCCTGGATAACCCCAACGGCGCGACGCTGGTCGTCCCGACCATGTTCATCAGCTGGACGGGCGACGCGCTGGACAAGAAGACGCCCCTGCTGCGCTCGATGGAGGCGCTGAGCAAGCAAGCCCTCCGCCTGCTGCGCGTCTTCGGCAACGCGGAGGCCCGGCGCGTCTTCACCACCGTCGGCGCCGAGCAGGAGTATTTCCTGATCGACCGGCACTTTTACCTGATGCGTCCGGACCTGCTGAACACCGGCAGGACGCTCTTCGGCGCCAAGCCCCCCAAGGGCCAGGAGCTGGAGGACCAATACTTTGGCGCGATCAACGAACGGGTGCTGGCGTACATGGCCGAGGTGGAGTACGAACTGCTGCGCCTGGGCGTTCCGATCAAGACGCGGCATAACGAGGTGGCCCCGGCGCAATACGAGCTGGCGCCGACGTTCGAGACGAGCAACCTGGCGACCGACCACCAGATGCTGATGATGGAGATCATGCGCAAGGTGGCGTCCCGCCACGGGCTGACCTGCCTGCTGCACGAGAAGCCGTTCGCGGGCATCAACGGCTCGGGCAAGCACAACAACTGGTCGATGAGCACCGACACCGGCGAGAACCTTCTCGAACCGGGCGACACGCCGCACGCCAACGCGCAGTTCCTGGTGGTCTGCGCCGCGGTGGTCCGCGCGGTGCACAAGTACGCGGGCCTGCTGCGCCTGAGCGTCTGCGGCGCGGGCAATGACCACCGCCTGGGCGCCAACGAGGCCCCGCCGGCGATCATCAGCGTCTTTCTCGGTCAGCAGCTCACCGACGTGTTCGAGCAGCTCGAGAAGGGCGCCGCCAAGAGCAGCCGCAAGGCCGACCACATCGAGATCGGCGTGTCGATGCTGCCCAAGCTGCCGCGCGACGCGGGCGACCGCAACCGCACCAGCCCGTTCGCCTTCACGGGCAACAAGTTCGAGTTCCGCGCCGTCGGGGCCAGCCAGTCCGTCGCCGGGCCCAACACCGTGCTGAACACGATCGTGGCCGAGTCGCTCGATTTCTTCACGACGAAGCTCGAGGCGTCCATCAAGGCGGGCAAGGACCTCAACGCGGCCATCCAGGACCTGCTGCCCGGCGTCATCAGGGAGTTCAAGCCGGTGCTGTTCGACGGCGACAACTACAGCGCCGAATGGCATGCGGAGGCCGAGCGGCGCGGGCTGCCCAACCTGCGCAGCACGGTCGATTGCGTGCCGCTGGCCACCAGCAAAGAAGCCATCGCGCTGTTCACGAAGTACGGCGTCTACACCGAGCGCGAGCTGCACAGCCGGCAGGAGATCCTGCTGGAGAACTACGTCAAGACGGTGACTATCGAGGCGCTGACGGCCTCCAACCTGGCCCACACGATGCTGCTTCCGGCGGCGCTGCGGTATCAGGCGGACGTGGCGGGCGCGGTGAGCGCGGCCAAGGCGGCCGGAGTCGAGGACGGCGTGCAGAAGAAGTTGTTGGACGAACTGGTCAAGACGGTCTCGGCCTTCCACAAGGCGACGACGGCGCTGGATGAGGCCGTCGCGGCCGACCACGGCGGAGACACCCTGGCGCACGCCAGGTGCTGCCACGACAAAGTCCTTCCGGCGATGATCGAGCTGCGGAAGCTCGGCGACAAGCTGGAACTGATGGTGGCCGACGAGTACTGGCCGCTGCCGCCGTACCGCGAGATGCTGTTCATCCGCTGAGCGCGGCGGCGAACGTCCCGCGCGGAGACGCGGGTTGGTGTCGGGGACGACCGTGGGTACTGGGACCCGCGGAGCTGTGAGTTCCTTTTCCCTGTAGCGGCGAGGGCGGTCCTTCCGGGCATTCCCCCCTTTTTTTTTTTTTTCTTTTTTTTTTTTTTTTTTTTTTTTTATTTTTTTCTCTGGGGGGGGG
>DNAS01000173.1:0-123 GCA_003485185.1 Phycisphaerales bacterium
GGCTGCTCGACGAGGCGCGGGCGACGCTGGAGAAGCTGCGCCTGCGACAGAAACTCGACGTCACCGCCGTCGAGATTCGCCAGACCGAGGCCGCCGTCCGCACGCGCGAAGCCGCCCTCGTCC
>DNAS01000173.1:283-490 GCA_003485185.1 Phycisphaerales bacterium
CGCGCGAAGCCGCCCTCGTCCGCGCCCGCAGGACCATCGGCGACTTGCAGGACGTCCTGCTGCGCCTGCTGGCCGATCCGCAGCTCAACCTGCTGTCCGGCGCCGAGATCGTTCCCGTCACCGAGGCTGCGGACATCCGCGTCCGTCTCGACGAGGCCGACCAGCTCGTCACGGCCCTGCGCCACAGCCCGCTGCTGGAGCAGGCGC
>DNAS01000173.1:630-1373 GCA_003485185.1 Phycisphaerales bacterium
CAGCCCGCTGCTGGAGCAGGCGCGCCTGGCGATCGCGGTGGCCGACGTCAACGTCCGCGTCGCGCGCAACCAGACGCTTCCCCGGCTGGACTTCACCGCCGGCGGAACGCTCCAGGGGCTTGGCGGCAGCAGCAAGCAGGGGCACGACGAGCTGTTCACGGGCGATTATGCCGGATACAACTTCGCGCTGACGTTCGAGTATCCCATAGGCAACCGCGAGCGGCTGGCCCTGCTGCGCAAGGCGCGGTTCGAGAGACTTCAGGCGGTGGCGGGAATGCAGAACACGGCCGACCAGGTGGCGCAGTCGGTGCGCCAGGCGATGCGCCAGGTCGCTGCGTCCCACGAGGAACTGCTGACGCAGCGGCAGGCCGTCGAGGCGGCCAAGGCGCAGCTCAAGGCGCTGGAGGACCTGGAAGAACTCCGTGCCCGGATGAGCCCTGAATTTCTCCGCCTGAAGCTCTCCGCCCAGGAAACCATCGCCGGCGCGCGGCGTTCGGAATTGCAGGCCGTCACCGACTACAACGCCGCCCTGATCCGCCTGGCCCAGACCACCGGAACCGTCCTGCAAGGCACCGTGGTGACCAGCACGGCCATGGAGTTGTCGGGAGGTCTGGAAGAGCGATTGCCCGCCACGTGGGGCGAAAGTCCATGGCGGTCAGGCGAGACGACGAAAAAAAATCAGAAATATCCCACAACCCAAGATATTCCCGTGAGATAAAGGTGTCTTGACTTAACCCAAAGAG
>DNAS01000173.1:1470-7198 GCA_003485185.1 Phycisphaerales bacterium
ATCTTGACTTAACCCAAAGAGTATCAAGGCGTTCTGCTGTCCGTCTGACACCGCATTTCCTCCTTTTACGGCAGCGAGGGAATCCTCTGGGTAAATATGGTCTTGAATTGCTTATCCAGCGCGCCGATAACTTCTTTATCAGCATCGAGTAACAAGTTCACATCCCGTAGGCCGCACGAAGCCCGAGGCGAAAGTTTGAAAAATATGTTCTTCGGGTGACAGTCAGGTGTCACCCCACAGGTCGATAAAGGCTTCCAAGGCGATGCGAGTCAGTCGGATATACCGACTTCTCAGACTGATTACCCTGCTCCAGGGCGATCGCGGATACCGTGTCTCGGATTTGGCTGAGGAGCTTCAGGTCAGCCGCCGCACCGTCTTTCGGGACTTGAACATGCTGGAAATGGCGCGCATACCCTACTATTTCGATTCGGAGTCCGGCGGATACCGCATTGGGCAGCATTTCTTTCTTCCGCCGGTGAATCTGACGCTCAACGAGGCGCTGGCGGTGCTCGTGCTGACGGGGCGGGGGCGTCCGTTCGGCAAGGTGCCGCTGCTGGCCGACAGCGCATCGGCCGCGGTCAAGATCGAAAGCGTGCTGCCCGGCGCGGTGCGCCGCCACCTCGGCAGTGTGACGGGGCAGGTGGGGTTGAACCTCGGCCCCATGTCGCGACACGAGGGACTGGACGAAATGTTCCGCCGCCTGACCGACGCCGTCGGCCAGCGCCGCGTCTGTCGGATCATCTACATCAGCTTCCATGAGCGAAAGCAGATCGCGCTGACGGTGCATCCACTGCGCCTGGTGTTCGTGTCGCGCGCGTGGTACGTGGTGGCTTGGTCGGTGATGCATCGCGAGATTCGGACATTCAAGCTCGGGCGCATCCGCCGGCTGGAGGTGACGGACAAGGAATTCGTCCCCCCGCCGAACTTCGACCCCGAGCGGTGCTTCGGGCTTGCCTGGAGCATGATTCCCGAGGGGCGGCTGTACAAGGTGCACCTGCATTTCGAACCGCAGGTCGCGGGCAACGTGGCCGAGGTGGGCTGGCACGAAACACAGCGGGTCGAATGGAACGACGACGGATCGATTGAGTTTCACGTCACCGTGGACGGCTTAGGCGAGATCACCTGGTGGGTGCTCGGATACGGAGACCAGGTGCGGGTCGTTACGCCGCAGGTGCTGCGGCGGCGCGTGGCGCAAAAGGCCCAGGCCGTGCTCGCCAGCGCGACTGAGGAAGGAATCTGACCATGCGCGCGTTGGTGCAACGCGTATTACAGGCCGAGGTCTCCGTGGGTGACCGGATGGCAGGGCGCTGCCGGAAGGGACTTCTGGTGTATGTCGGAATCTCGCCGGGCGATTCTCCCGAGGCCGCCGAGTGGCTGGGCGAAAAGATCGCCAATCTGCGGATCTTCGAGGACGAGCAGGGCAAGATGAACCTGTCCGCCGAGGATGTTCGGGGGGGCATCCTGGCGGTTCCGAGTTTCACGCTGCTGGGCGACGCCCGCAAGGGGCGCCGCCCGGCGTTCACCGACGCAGCCGGGCCGGAAATCGCCGCGCCGCTGTTCGAGAAATTCGTCGAGGCCGTCCGCCGGCAGGGCGTTCCGATCGCCTGCGGCTTGTTCGGAGCGGACATGGTCATCCGCAGCGACGCCGACGGACCGGTCAATCTCTGCATCGACAGCCCGATGTGACAACCGAATATCGCAAGCCTTGCGGACCGACCCAAGGCCCATCCGTGGATACCCAAGATCGAACGGACCCCCGACCCGACGGTTTCACAGGATGGGCCTTATTATTTTCCGCCCCTGCCGTGAAGGGGGGCATTGAATTGCGGATTTCGGATTGTCGGGCTACGGCAGGCTCCGCTCTGACGAGTGGATTTCGGATTGACGCGAGGGACGTTTAGGGGCGGATTCCCGCGTTGTTTGCCCAAAGCCCTTGACGCCTCGCAGCCGATATCGTATGGTGCATCGCCTTGCGGGAGTGTGCCCGAGTGGACAAAGGGAGCAGACTGTAAATCTGCCGGCTCAGCCTACGGTGGTTCGAATCCACCCGCTCCCATTCGATTGCGGATTGCGGATATTTTTCTGCCCGCGTCGATCCGCAATGCCCTTGCGGGCGTAGCTCAATTGGTAGAGCGCCAGCCTTCCAAGCTGGCTGTTGTGGGTTCGAGTCCCATCGCCCGCTTTTGTGGACGGTCGTTGTCAGAGAATGACGACGACCGTTTCGAGTTGATTCTACAGGGGTTTTCCGCATGTTTTCCTCTGTCAGTCGTCCGTGCCCTCCGGCCAGCCGTCTTGTCAGCGGTTGCCCCCGTTATGCACGGCTTGTAAGAAGTTGGTGCAAGCATTGGTGCAAGCGAAACGACAGCGCAGGTGCCCGTCATGCGCTGGCGTTCGGCCTGGAACTTATCCCCAAGCGGCAGGTCGGGCAGGGTATCCAGCGCCCCGGCCACATCAAGTAAGCGCGGATCGGTATAGGTGTTCATCGTCAGGTCAAGCGTACTGTGACGTAAGACGGCTTGGGCGGTTCGCGGGGCGACACCCGCCTTGCTCAAGTGCGTGCCGATGGTATGACGCAGGGCGTGAACGTCTATGGTCCTCCCACGCTCGTCCACCTTTGGGATTCCAGCCATCTTCATGTCTCTATTCAGAATGAGCACCAGCGCGGTCGGTACGTTGAAAAGGAGCGTGTCGGCGGAGAGACGAGTTGGTACCGGTTCACCGCGTTTCCTGGCGGCTTCCTTGACGATGGCGAGTTGATACGCCAGCCATTCCCGTAAGTCTGTCGCCAAGTCCGCCCGCAAAGGAATCTTGGAGCCTTGGCGATTCTTTTCATCGGCAGCACGGAGCACGGCATAGGGTGTCGGTCCCTCAAGCTCAAGCTGGCCGATGGTGAGTGAAGCAAGCTCGCCCTTGCGAAGCCCGGTCAGCACCAGCCCCTTGTAGATCAAGCCCCGTTCCCGGCCGAGCGCTTTCAGGCGGGCGACGGTTTGCGGCCGGAGCTTTGCGGCTACTTCGCCCTTGCGCTTGCCCCGCCGAATGATCATCGCATCCAGCAGCGGACGCCGCTGGGCAACGTCCAGTAAGGCGACAAGCTCTTGCTCTGTCAGGGCCCGGCGCTGGCGGCGGCAATCACTCTTCTCGTCGGCCTTGCAGAGCCGAATCAGTGGGTTGACAGCAAGGCGGCGCGTTTCGACACACCAGTTGGCAAAGGCGACAATCGCTGCCCGATGGGTGTTGCGAGTGCGGGCGCCCATGCCTTCGGCTTCCTTGCGTTTCATCCATGATTCCACGGCCGAGCGGTCAATCTGCGCAAGCTTCTCAAAGCGACATTCGGCCACAAGCCGGCGCAGGTTACGGGCGACGTTCTCCTGTTGGGCGTTAGACACCTTCTGGCCATGAATCGTCTTGGTATCAAGGAACGTCAGATAGGCGTCAACGTGTTTTGAAATCGGCGTGCCTTGGTGGTCAATCACGGTGTCGAGGGCGGCTGTTGTGATACCGCTCTTGACGTTTTCGGCCCGTTTGGTAAGTTCGGCCAGCACGTTCCGGGCCGCGGTTACGTCGCGGCAGCCCGTCGCCACTTCGCGGACAATGCCGTTGCCATCACGGTACTTAGCCGTGAAGCTTTCGGCTTCGATCAGCAGTCGCGGAGAGCCGTCCTTGCCCGTCGTCACCTTCTCCGTCCGCGTCTTGCCCCGGCGGTCCTTGAACCGGGCGAACCGCTCCCCCTGGCGGGTGAACAATTCCGCGGCCGAAGGTAATGACTTGGTGTAACTTTTACGAAAAACGGTTCCCATCGTGCACCTAACCTTTCTCCTTCAGCCGAAGCTCCAGGCCCAGCGCCTCGGCCAGTTTGTCTGCCGTCATCAAAGTCAGACCCCACAGCTTCCCTTCAGCATCACCCTTGAGGAACCGATACATCACCGGATAAGGAATGCCTGCGTCGCGTGCCAAGGCGTAGATCGAGCGGCCGTCGGAAGCCGCCGCTTCCCTCAAAGCCTCCGCCATGGATCTCCGGCCTCTTGTCACAATACTATATAGTATATCCTATGCGTGATAGGTATCAATCCTGGATACGTCGTTTTGAAGCTCGCATCATCCTGACGGTCTCCGCGAGCGCCTCGGCTTCGGCACGTTCCCGAGGCAGGCCCCCATCGTATTCTTTGATGGCGGCCCGCTCTTCAAACCAGACCCGCCAGTCTCCGGGCAGACTCTCGACGGAGACTTCGCCGTACCTCGCCAACACGGTTGTCTCGACGACATCCGGGTCGAAGATGGAATCAAGATCCAGCACGCCGTACATCCTTATCTTCTCGCTTCACGGTCCTGGTCCATCGCAATTGCCGATGCCGGAAAAAGCCTCGCTTTTCGGGAAATTCCGACAACCACCTCCGGTCTGCCGGAAGTTATCCGGAAGAAACGTCGATTTCCGGCGCAACGTCTTTCATGGCAAGATCATGTGCGCTGCCGGAAAGCGAGTCAGGTAGCTCTGGGAATAATTCTGCCACAGTGGGGAGGATGGACACATGCTCGGACGGGCCTTGGGGAGCAAGTCGCCAAATGGCAGGCTCTTTGCCGCGAGGCTCCGCGACAAGCTCCATATAACCAGCTCTGTGCAATTCGCCGAGCCAGCCGCGCACGGAACGATCCGTCGCGTTCTCCTTCTGCGTTGCATCGCGGGTGGAGAAGTTACCGCCGCTTGCCCATCCCTCGAGGCGGTCGCGGAACCTCAGAGCCGCGTTGGAAATCCTGCGACCGACGAGGCGGGCCATCGGATGGTCCAACAGTCGCCGCGCAATCTGAAAATCTTCCCCCGTCGCCACGAGCCGCCCGTCGGGGTCTGTTTCCCTCTGCCGCTGGTGCAGGAGCGCGACCGCGGCGATCATGTTCATAATATGGCCGACGGCGCGACGCGCCTCGACCCTCTGGTCGGGAAATAGCGCAGCCAGACGCTCCGCGTATGGGATGCAGACGGCATATGAACGTAGCATGCGCTGCGCGGCCCAATGACGTGTTATAATATTCTCGGCTTCGCAGCCCCCAATGTTCTCGCCGTAAGTACTCGCAACCTTGCGAAGCACGCGTCGCGTCTGCGCCGAGCTCTCGTCGGTTTGGAGAAGTAAAGCGCGATTCGCATCTTCGGCGAAGATGCTGGTCTGCGTGGTCGATTCCACGTAGGCGATCGGCCCCTCCTGGTGGAGGTGAATCGTCCTGATCGTCCCGGCGACCTTCATGCTCACGCGTTTGTCAAGACACCCTTCGGAGATCATTTCCCGCAGCGCACGCGTCGCCTCGGCCGCTTCATCGCGTTGCAGTCGGGATCGCTCGCCCGCCACGACGAACTTGTGCCTCAGCGAACCCGGCTCCATGTAGAACAGCGCCTGGGGCGACATCTGCGTGGCGTGCAGGACCGTCTCCGGCGGAAAGACCCCGGCAACCTTTCGGATCGGAAAACTCTTGCCGCTGGAGGACGTCCCCTGCACGATTGCCGCCAACGGCCGATCGAGAAGGCGGGACGTCCCGGTCAGGTAGATGGTCGCCACGAGCTCTTGCTCCCCGGCCACCCCCAGGGCGAAGATGTCCTCAAGGATCCGTCGGATCAGGTCCGGATCTTCGAGCATGGCTTCCGCTTCCCGACGCGTCGTTTCCGGCATTTCCGACAAGAGTTCGGCGGAAGACTTGCTCGCAGGCGATCCCCCCTGGGCGCCCGTCACCGACGTCTTGAGCG
>DNAS01000173.1:7322-10725 GCA_003485185.1 Phycisphaerales bacterium
ACGTCTTGAGCGACAGTGTCGCGGCCACCTCTGCCGCAAATGACAACAATTTTTCCGTCAAAGCCGAAAATGTTTCCGGTTGAGCGAGAGGGGGGAATTCCTCCTTCAGTTTCGCCAGGGCTTTCTCGCGTGCGGCTTCCTCGAGAATGTTCATCGTGAACACCTTGGTCGGCTTCTCGCCGACAAGAACAGTCAGCGTGACCTTCCCCATATTGCCGATGGGTGTGTATTCGATCTCCCAATTGCCGTTACCGCTCATCCTGTCGCTCCTTCTTGACCTGACCGAACCGAGCAGCCAAAACCCTCAGTTCGCACACCGACGCGGCTCGTAGAGCCTCTCGGAATTCCACTGCCGTCAGACCGGAACGGCGCCATTGCCGCAGATCCTTGATGCCCTCGGGTGGGTAGAGGATTCGGACGGTTGAGCAGCGGCCCACGAGGCATGAGGCCAGCGACTCTGCACCATGGCGGCCCGGCGGATCATTATCGCCCACGATCACGACGTCGCGGCCCCTGGCGAGGACCGCCAAGATGGACGCCCCGCAGTTGCAGCTGGGCCGCCCGACGGCCTCCTGGCCGAGGTCCAAGGCAGCCGCCGTATCCGTAACTCCCTCGCAGATCGCCAAAGTGCCAATCTTGGGCAGGTCCGCTGGCAGGAAAAGACCCAGCCGACTCCCCGCCTCGGCCGCCTTGGCGCCCGACGCGTATCGGATGTGTAGCCCGATGATCTCGCCGCCAGCATTGCGCATCGGGAAAGAGTATCCGCTCCCCGTCCACCCGATGCGGAGGCGTCGGAGAGAGGCAGGCGAGACTCCCAGACACTCGGCCAAGCGGCCCAGTTGTTCCAGGACAAGTCTCTGCTGGTGGCGAATCGATAGTGCCTCGAAATTTTTCCCCGATGCTTCCGGTAATGAAAAAATACAACGCCTGCCCGCTGCCCAGGCTGCGGGCCGGCCAGGGCGAAGTCGGTGGAGCCAGCCCGCTTCGCCGCAACGCCTCAGCGAACCGCCCTGAACCCGGGCGCAGATGGCCGCGCTGCCATCCGGGGCGACCAGACACCAGTCGGTCTTCGCGCAGATCGGGCACGGCCGAGTTTTGCAAACGCGGAGCATTTGGTGACTGTCGAGGGCCATGGTCTCACCTCCTGCGGCAATCAGGGCAACCCGCAGCGATCCAGTCCAAAATGCCCGTCCGGGAGTTGCCCGTGGAGCGCGGCCAGCGGATAAGCGCCCCGAGCTTGACCGGCCGCGGCATTCGACCCCTGTCGACCAGGCGGTAGACGTGGCGCGACGAACACGCCAACAGCGCCGCCACATCATCGACGGAGCACATCACGGGCAGTTCGCGGCCAGCACCATGCGAAAAAAATCCGCCGCCGGTCGTCGTCTTGTCGATGGCAGTCGCCATTATTTTTCCTTTCCGGGAACGATTATGACGGGGGTTCCACTTCATTCGTCGCCAACGCCCTCAGAGTATTGTCCAGCATCGAGAGCTTCTATGCTGGAACGATGCCCCCCCGAACGGCTGTCGACAGGGATTGATTTCATTGGGCGGAAAAGACCCAAAAAAATTTCAGGTGGGTTTTGGATCGGGCGGGAAAATACGTTTTAGCTGGACATGTTGGACGAGCGCTACTTCGATGCCGGAAGCCCCTCACTGTTCAATTTGCTGATAAACAGCTTTCCATCCGCGGAGTTCTTATAATTCAGAAAGTACTGCTTGCCTGTCTTGGAACGTTGCCAGGTTTCGAAGGCCTTCAGGTTGTTTTTGTGGTGCCTTCCGGAAAGGGAGATACCGAATATCTTGCAGATTTCGCGACGCGTCTTTCGGTCTTTTCTGGGCAATCGACGGTTGTATTCGAGGGTTAGAAGCACCTTGGCCCGAAACTTCTCCTCGGCTGTCTCCAGTCGGCGATGGTGTCTACCGTTTTGGACGGGTTCTTTGTCTTCAAGAGGCGTAACTTCAGTTCCTTTGGCTTGAGGCAACACCGTCATCTTGAACGACACGCGCTTCCCCCCGCTGGCCAGTATGATCGCATCGAGGACAAGAACGGTCAGGAAAGTCGACTCGATCGGGTCCTCGCCCCAGTGACCGGCCGCCTGTTGTTGGGTCCAAAGCCAGTTCGCGCCTTCCTTAACTGCTCTTTCCCACCCGTTTGGTTTTGCTGCCCACAACGCGTGAATGGCCATGGCGGTTGCCAGCACGGAGTCCTTCGGCTTCAGCAGGTATGGATCGGGGGCCTGCCAGGCGCCGCCGGGCTGCTGTCTGGCGGCGAGGAACCGTTCTGCCTTCCGGAGAAACTCCCTGCCCAAGCCGGCGGCGTTTGAGCGGTAACCATGGAAGACCAGCGCTGACGCAACTTGAACTGATTCGACGAGTTCCTCTTCGTCGTAGAGGAGCCGTTTCGACAGGACATCCCTGGGGCCCTGCCATATCTTCCAAGGCTCAACCTCGCTGGATTCTTGGTCATAGAAGGTCCACACCATCACCTTGAGGGCATCTGCCATCCGTTCAGCTGCGGCATCCGACCGATCAAGGGAGAACGCGTAAAGGGCCCGCCAAACGGCTTGGGAACAAAGCTCGGTTGGGTTGCGGGAGACGTATCCGTTCAGAAGCCGCCATCGGCGCTCCGCCCCGTCAATTCCACCCACCCATTCCGCTAGGCGCATCATCGTTGCGTCTATGCCAAGCCAGCCCTCTCGCCACCAGGGGCGAGGGGATTGTTCCGCGATATCCTCTCTTGCCGGCGTCCCCTCATCATAAACATCCCTATCGTCCGGAGACTCGGCCCTCCGGCGCGGAAACTCGAGGAAGTGCTTCTCGCCCGTTTCCCAGGCGATCTCCAGCTCCTTCCATCGTTGGCGGACCTCTTTAATGCCCCTTTTGAAGTCTCGCTCGGGGAATTCTCTGCTCAAAAAGTAGATCAACGCTTCACCCCATGGCCAGCCTGTCGGATCGTGGTCGAGGACAACGCCCTTGAGCCACTTTTCGGCTTTCGCCAATTGGTCCCGGAGCTTAGGTTGCGTGTCTTCCATTTTCCAACAAGTCCTCCGCGTAAGGCGATTCTGACCTGATTGGGCGAATCCAATCGTAGCGCTGAATCGATCGTAAGGCAAGGCCCGAAACCGTCGGCAGGAGACAGACATCGACAGGAGGGGACATTGATGTCCTCCCTGTTTTCTGGTCCGGGGCAAGTGCGAGTTTGTTAGGTTATGGTTCGCACTGGCAGGAGATCGGGAATGAAGCAGAAGCGATTCACGGAAGAGCAGAAGGCGTTTGCCCTTCGTCAGGCGGATTCGGGGGTGCCGATCTCGGAGATTCTCAGGAAGATGGGCATCTCCGAGGCAACCTTTTACCGGTGGAAGAAGAAGTATGGCGGATTAGAGCATTTCACGTTCGGACG
>DNAS01000035.1:0-11389 GCA_003485185.1 Phycisphaerales bacterium
CTGCACCGCACGTCGTCCTGGTAATTCTGGCTGGCCACCCAAAGGCGCAGGATGTCCGCGCCGCGCTTGTCGAGCTGCTCGATCACGTCGATGGTGTTGCCGAGGGACTTGCTCATCTTGCGTCCGTCCTCGGTGACGACGAATCCGTGCGTCAGCACGCTGCGGAAGGGCGGACGCCCCTGGCAGCCCAGCGCCGGCAGCAACGAAAGCTGGAACCACCCGCGATGCTGGTCCGAGCCTTCCAGGTACAGGTCCACCGGGATGTCCTCGACGAGCCCGCGCGCCATGGCGACGGCGAACCAGCTCGATCCGCTCTCGAACCAGACGTCGAAGATGTCGCTGCCCTTGGTCAGCGAGTCAACATCCACGGCAAGGCCTTCCGGCAGGTCTGGGTCTTCGGCGGGGTCATACCCAGCCAGCAGCTGTCGCGGTGTGAAGGTGAACCACGCGTCGGAGCCTTCCTTTTCGAACACGTCCGCCACGGCGCGGATGCTGGCGGGTGTGAGGACCGGCTCGCCCGATTCGGTGTAGAAGGCGGGGATCGGCAGGCCCCAGGCGCGCTGGCGGCTGATGCACCAGTCCGGGCGGCTTTCGAGCATCCCGGCGATGCGGTTCCGCCCCCAGGAGGGGATGAAGTCCACTCCGCCCTCGTCGGCCTGCGCGCGGCAGGCGTCCATCGCCATGTCGCGCAGCGACTTGCCCGAACGTTTCAAGGGCCTGTCCACCGCGACGAACCACTGCTCCGTCGCGCGGAAGATGGTGGGCGTCTTGGATCGCCAGTCGTGGGGATAGCTGTGGACGATCTTTTCGTCCAGCAGCAGCGTGCCCGCCTCGCGTAGGCGCTCGACGATTTTCCCGTTCGCGTCCCAGACGCTCATGCCCCGCAACCAGCCGGGCACGGTGTCGTCGTACGTGCCGTCGGCGCGGACGGGGCAGTAGATTTCCAGACCGCACTTCAGGGCCGTGCCGTAGTCCTCCTGCCCGTGCCCTGGCGCGGTGTGCACCAACCCCGTGCCGTCTTCGAGGGTGACGTAATCCGCCGGCACGACGGGACAGGTTTGCCCCTCCACCAGCGGATGCCGGTAAGCAAGTTGCGAGCCCACCAGGTCCGCCCCGCGCACCGTGCACGTCACCTCGCAGCGGCGGAGGAACTCTCCGCGCCGCGTCTCCAGCGAGCGGACGAGTCGCTCGGCCAGGTCGGCCGCGACCACCAGCGTCATGGGCCCGCCGGACGTCTCGCAATGCAGCGAGGCGTAGTTGTAGTCGGGATGGACCGCCACCGCCAGGTTCGCCGGGAGCGTCCAGGGGGTGGTCGTCCAGACGGCCAGGTAAACCCGGTCGCCCTGCGCGCAGGGGACCTTCGCCACGGACTCCGGCGACAACTCGAACACCACATAGACGCTCGTGTCCTCGCGGTCCTCGTATTCGAGTTCCGCGTCGGCCAAGGCCGTGCGGTTGGCGATGGACCAGTGGACGGGCTTGAGCTGCTTGTAGACCAGGCCCTGCTCCGCCAGCCGGGCGAAGACCTCCAGCGTGTCGGCCTCGTACTGCGGGTGCATGGTGATGTAGGGGGCGCCGAACTCTCCCAGCACGCCCAGGCGCTGGAACTGCTCGCTCTGGAGACGGGCGAACCGGTCGGCGTAGGCGGCGCAGCGCCGGCGGATTTCCCCGGCGTCCATCTCGTGCGCCTTGGGGCCCAATTCGTCCATGACTTTCTGCTCGATGGGCAGGCCGTGGCAGTCCCACCCCGGGACGTACGGCGCGTCTGTCGCGGACATGTTCCGGATGCGGATGACCATGTCCTTGAGCACCTTGTTCAGCGCGGTGCCCATGTGAATGTTTCCGTTGGCATACGGCGGACCGTCGTGCAGGATGAACCGCGCGGCGCCCCGTCGGGCGCGGCGGATCTGTCCGTAGAGGTCCTCGGCACGCCACTTGGCCTGGAGGGCGGGCTCCTTGGTCAGCAGCCCCGCCCGCATGTCGAAGTCGGTCTTCGGAAGGTTCAGCGTGTCCTTGTAGTTGTTCTTTCCGTCAGCCATCGAATGCTCCCAAAGACAAAAAGCCCTGGAGGTCGCAACCGCCTCAGGGCTTCAGGATTCGCAAGGCAGCCGGCACGCGCCCTAAAGCACACGGACGATCGGGCGAATGCCGATGATGCCGGCGCGGACCCGGCCCGACATCCCCGGCGCGGGGAACGATGCAGCCTGTCGATTGTCGAGGCCTGTCCGCACGTGTGCTCCGGCTTGTCACGCCCATCCTGGGGCGAATCAGGTGGATTATAGCGGACGCGCTGCCGCCGTCAACGATTCAATGCGGGCGGAGCGGGCCCGTCAGGGCGCGCCCGCCGGCGGAACGACGCTGTCCAGCAGGCGGATCTTCTTCCACCGTCCGCTCTCGAACCGCCAGGCCACCAGCACCCCCAGCACGATAACGTACAGGCTCGCCGTCAGCCAGGGCCCGAGACTTTCCAGGGCCGGCAGGTGTTTCACCATGACCAGCCCGCCGCCCAGGACCAGCGTCCAGCAGAGCACGATCGTCAGCACCATCGGGACGAAGGTGTCGCCCGCGCCGCGCAAGGCGCCGATGAAGACGATCGCCATCGCGTCGAAAAGCTGGAACACAGCCGCGCAGATCAGAATCTTCGTGCTGATTTCCACGACCTGCTCGATAGGGATGTTCGCGGCGGCGGAATTCACCCCCGCGGCGAAGAAGCGTGCCAACGGGTAGCGGAACACCAGGAAGCACGCGCCGCAGAGGCCCATGTAGGCCATGGCGGCCACCAGCGCGGCGTGGGCGCGGCGCTGGGCGATGTCGTGTCGTCCCATGCCGATGTATCGTCCGACAATGGCGGTGGTGGCGATGGAGACGCCGACGGCCGGCATGAACGACAGCGACATGTAGCGCATCGCCACCGTGCTGGCGGCCATGTGCGCCGTTCCGAACTGCCCGACCAGCGCCGAGATGAACACGCCCCAGCTCAGCGAATCATTGGAGAACTGGACGCCCGCGGGCCATCCGATGCGCATCAGCTCGCCGCACTGCGAGCGGCGGACCTGTCGCAGGGCGCGGGTTCCGTATCGCGCGTGCATCGACGGCGCGAGGAACACCGCCAGCAGAAGCCCCAGCAGCACACCGGCGCTGCACAGCGTGCCGAGTGCGGCGCCTTCCAGGCCCATCGCCGGCATGCCCAGCTTGCCGTAGATCAGCACGTAGTTCAGGCCCACGTTGACGAGGTTGGAAATCAGCGAAGCCGCCAGCACGATTCCGGGTCGATGGATGCCGAAGAAGAACTGTCCGAGCACCCTGGCGGCGAGGAACAGTCCCATTGCAGAGATCATGTACCGGAAATACGTCGTCTCCAGCGCCTGGACGGTTTCCGTGTGGGGCATGAAGGAAAAAATGCGCCCGCTCAACAGGATCAGCAGCGGGCCCAGCGTCAGCGAGTAGACCAGTGCGATGGCGATGCCCGCCCATGCGTACTGGCCGCACCGCTGAGGCCGGCCGGAACCGAGGTTCTGACTGACGTAGGTGTTCACCACCGTCAGCATGCCCAGCGCCAGGCTCGTGGGCGCGAACGCGAAGATGCCCCCGACGAACTGCGCCGCCAACGACGACGGTCCGACGCGCGCAACCATCAGGCCGTCAACGAACTGCATCAGCGTGTTATTGAGCATGGTCAGACTGGCAGGCCAGCTCAGGGCGAGCACTTCACCCAGTCCGCCCATCCGCCTGTCGTCTCCGTCGGGAAGCATGCCCGGAATCTCCCTGCCGTCAGAAGGCGTCAAATCATAGCAGATGTGAGCGCTTCCCGTGCGGACGATTTGGTCCGGAAACCGGAAATCCTTGACCTTCGCCCGCGTTGGAATAGAATGAGCGACGTGGTCCGTGCGGAGCGCGGGCTACGGCATCTCTTTCCTGACACGTGGGAGCAGGTCAATGGCTGAGAACAACAATATCGTCCCCGACGAAGAGCCGATTCCCCTGGAACTGGACGAGGACAAGCCCTCTCCGAAGATTGTCGAGCCGAAAGAAGAGCCCATCAGCCTGGTGGACAGCGGAGGCGCGGGGGGGATGAGCAAGATCAAGGTCGGCGGAGGCCTGGGAAGCGCCGCCGTGGGGATGCACGAGAAAAAGCAGTTTCGCCGCCCCCTGAACGTCAACGGCACAGGCGCCACCCGCTGCCGGATCTTCCATTCCAAGATCGCCGACGCGCCGCTTCATGGGCTGGAGACCACGATCAACGAATGGCTGGACGAGGAGCAGATCGAGATCAAGCACGTCGGACACGTCATCGGCACGCTCGAAGCCAAGATGTCCGAGCCGAACCTGATCGTCATGGTCTGGTATTGACGAGCGAGGGTGCGGGTCACTTCTGCTCGCTGAGCCGGCGGTAGTATTCCTCCAGCGCGGTGCTGTACTGCTCGGGGAGCTTGCCCTTCATCGCGTCGGCGATGTCGTCGCGGAGATACTTGGGCATGGCGGTGGAGGCGTCGGTCTGAACATCGACCCCGCCGGCCAGCAGGAGCTTGGTCTGCCGCAGGGCGCCCACCGCCTGGTCGCGGGAACGCAGGACGTTGCGATAACGGTTGTGTTCCAGGTCGGTCTGAACCCGCTGCATGACGGTGATGGCCTGGAGCAGGCGGAAGTTCGCGTTGTCCGACACCTCGAAGCGGGAGCGGATCTTTTCGGCGCGGTTGACGAGGGTGGCCTGCTTTCCGGCGAGTCGTTTCATTTCCTGGGCCAGCGGCGGGGGCACGGGGCCTTCGATCCCTTCCTCGCCCGAGCCGGATATCTTCCCGCCGCCAGTGGCGCCCCCCGGCGAATCCTGCGACACGTCGTTGACCTGCCCCTTGCTGAACGGCTCGGGCGTCAGGCGCGTGGGGGTGCGCCGTCCGCCCTTGCCGACGGCCTTGTCTTCCACGAACTCGCCGCTGCTTTTCCCGGTGCGCCCTTCGCCGCTGCGCCCTTGAAGCTCGTTGGTGTTGGGCAACTGGTTGCCCGTCACGCCCTGGGCGTTCATGTTGGAAATCGGCCCGTCCAGTGCGTCCCATCCGATGCCCTTGTCGCCGCTCATGGCGTACTTGCTCGCCAGGTCGTCCATCTGTTCGAACAGGTCCTCCTCCTGCTCCAGCAGGTCGCCGACCAGGTCCTCCAACTCGGTAGGCAGGTTGGCCTGCTCGATGTTGCTCTGCCCGCCGGCGGGGTCTTCCATGCTCCACTTGATCCGATCGGGCTCATCGGGCAGCCATTTCTCGATGTTGGCCGTCAGCGTCTTGGCGTTCTCGATGCCGTTGTCCTCCACGGCTGTGGCAATTTCGGTGGCTTGTTTGGCCAGGGCGTCCTTGGCCATCGTGACGTCGGTTTTGACCGCCAGCAACTCTTTTAGCATCAGGGGATTGGAGAAATCCTGCTGGGCGAGCTTGCTGAAATCGGTGAACTGCTCGTTGAGGAAATTTTCCCACTTGTCCTGGGCGAGCTGGAGTTCCTTGAGCAGTTGCTGGTCTTCGGGAGTAAAGGCGTCCACGGGTTTTTTGTTCAGGCGTTCGGAGGCCTGGATGAGCTTCTTCTGTTCGTCGACGAACTTGCCGAGTTGATCCTTGAGCTGGGCGAGTTTCTCCCTGGCTTCGGGGGGCAAGTCTTGTCCTGCAGCGGCGGACTTCTTTGCCTCGGGGCGGTTGGCCAGCGAGGGCAACATGGCCAGCAGCGTGTGAAGCGCGTCGAGAATCTTGTCCTGCGTGTTGGCGAGTTGCCGGCAGGCGGCGTGACGGTTGTCGGAAACGGCCAGGCGGCTGAGCACCAGCGATTCCTCGACGGCCGACCGCGCCTCGTTGTTCGCCAGCACCGCAAGCTCCGGGCGCATGGGGGCCAGGTCCTCGGTGAACGGGAAGTGCTCCACCAGGTCGATCATCCCCGCGCGAATTTTCTTCTGGGCGTCGTGGATCTCGCCGGCGGTCCTGTGGATGCGGTCCAACTCGTCGGGGAACTTGTGCACCTTCAGGCAGAGGTCGGTGTTGACGCGCTGTGGTTCCTGCATCTTCAGCAGTTCCATCAGGCGCCGACGGAGTTCCTCGTAGGCGCGGGCCTTCTCGGCGGCGACCTTCTCGGCATTCTGGACGGTGATGGTGTAGGTGCGGCTCTGGACGCTCTGGGGTCCGCCCACGCCGGGAAGGTCGCGGTTGTCCGTGACGACGGCGTAGTAGGAAATCACGTTCCCCTCGACATACCCGGTGAGCAGGAACGTGTAATCGAGAACGGCGTCGGTTTTCCCGACGGCAGCGGCAGCGGAAAAGTCGCTCACCGGCGCGGCGGGCTGGCCTTCCATCGCGGCGTAGAGTTTCACGTCCGTCAGGCCGTAGGTGTCGGACGCCTTGAGGCGCATCTCGACCTTGCCTCCGGGCGCCGCCGTCACCGGCTGGGCCGGAGACAGGAACCGGATCGCGGGCGGCGCGTCGGGTACGGCCCGGATGCGGAAGTATCCGTTCGTCGTCTGGCCGTAGATGTCGGCGCTGCCCGGTCCGTCGGGCAACTGCTGGATGACCTGTCCGGAATGGTCCTTGAGCAGCAGGCGGTAGGCGCCGTCGGCGCGGACGGGGATGTCGGCGGTAAAGCTCGTGCCGGACGGGTCGGACCGCATCGCCTCGGGCGCAGCGCCCTGGCGGTCCAGCCAGACGCTCGGCAGGGGGGCGGAAACCTTGAGCGTGACGGTCGCCGTGCTGCCGAGGGGGGCTTCGATGGCGCCGTCCAGGCCTTCCGGACGGACCGTATGCTCTTTCCTGCCCGTATAGGGCGGGTAGGCATACCGCAGCGAGATCGACTCGGCCCGGTTGACGCCGATCGTGAAGAACGGCTTGTCGGTCGGCCAGCGGGACTGCCCGATCTGCACGGCGTATCGGACGGGCTCTGTGACCTGCCCCAGCGGGCAGGCGAAGGTGGCGTAGCCGTCCTTGGAGAACATGGGCTTGGCCGGTCCGCCTTCGATCAGGACGTGGGCGGGGTAATTCGTTTCGGAGTCATTGACGATCTTCGCGACGATCGTCACCGATTCTCCGGCGAAGACCGTCGTGTCGCCGGGCGTCAGGACAACGAGGCGAATCGTGTTGACGATGGGGACGTGCCCGCCCGGCCGGAGCACCGCCAGCAGCCCTCGGCGGAAAGGTTCGCCCTGGAGCGTGGCGAACGCGCCGAGCAGGACGACGGCGACTGCCGCCGCCACGGCCCAGCGCTTCAGCGACCGCAGGGAAACGCTCGAGAGCAGGTCCACGCTGCGGGAATCTCGGGCGGCTTCCTCGATGGCCAGGGCCACCAGTTCCGGGCTGACCTGCTCGCGGTCGCGCGCGAGAAGGACGGAGTTGATGAGTTCGTTGCCCAGGCGGGGCAGATGTTGCTCGACGAATCGCGCCGCCTGGGCGCGGTTGTGCCTGCGGAACGCGCGGCGCAGGAGGAACCACCACGCCGCCGCCGACCAGGCCAGGACCGCGACGGCGAGGATCGCCCACCGCAGTGCGGCGGGGGGCTGGCCGGGCAGATACCCCACCCCGGCCGAAACCGCCAGCAGCGTCAGGCAGGCAACCGCGACCACCGCCGCCGCGCCGGCCAGCAGGTCCACCGACCAGCGGCGCATTCGCACGGTATCGAGGTGGCGATGGATTTCCGCGAGGGACCGGTTCTGTTCGAGCGTGGTCATGGCCTGTGAGCCCTTGGTGTCTGTTGACGCCGCGCGGGGCACGTCCCTGCGCATACCGCGAGACGCCTCTACTATCTTAAACGCTCGCGGGGGGTGGAAGAACCATCGGCAGACAAGAAAATCTTTACTTCTTGCCTTGGGGGGGAATGTGCAAAGAAAAGCGGCGGCCCCGAAGGACCGCCGCCGGTGTGCGCTACTCTCTCGCCGGGATTATCCGCCGAACGCCTGGGTGTACCAGGCGTGCATCTCCTCGTCGCTGATGGAGGTGGTGCGCCCGGATTCATACTCCTCGTCCACCTTGTCGCGAATCTTCAGCAGACGCGGGTCGTCCTTGGCCACGTTGGTGCTGTAGTGGTGGTCGATCCAGTGCTTGATGCCTGCGGCGCCCGACTTGTCGGTGATGACCACGGCCGGGGGACGGCCGAGAATCTTCGACGTGTCGAAGCAGTTGTAGATTTCCTCGCTCTTGAGCAGCCCGTCGGCGTGGATTCCCGCGCGGGTCGTGTTGAAGTCCCGCCCGATCAGCGGGAAGTTCGCCGGAATCGTTACACCGATCACCTTGCGGTAATACTCGGCGATCTCGGTGATGGCGTGGTAGTTGACCCGCGAGTCCATTCCCTTGATCTGGGCGGCCTCGATGACCATCGCCTCGATCGGCGTGTTGCCCGTCCGCTCGCCGATCCCCAGCAAACTGCCGTTGCAACCGGCGCAGCCATAGAGCCATGCGGTGACCGGATTGATGAGCACCTTGTGGAAGTCGTTGTGCCCGTGCCACTCCAGCAGGTGTCCCGGGACGCCGGCATCGTGGATCATGCCGTGAACCAGCTTGGGCGCGCTGCGAGGCAAGATCGCCTCCGGCCAGGGAACGGCATAGCCCATCGTGTCACACAGGCGGATCTTGACGTCCTTCTTGTACTCGTCCCGCAGCTTCATCAGCTCGATCGCGAACGGCACGACGAACCCGTAGAAGTCCGCGCGAGTGATGTCCTCGAAGTGGCAGCGGGGGACGATCCCCTCGTCCAGGGCCGAGCGGGCAATTTCCAGGTACATCTGGAGCGCCTGCTTGCGCGTCTTCTTGAGCTTCAGGAAGACGTGGTAATCGCTGCAACTGGTCAAGATGCCCGTCTCGTCGAGCCCGATCTCCTTGAGCAGCTTGAAATCGCTCTTGACCGCCCGGATCCAGCTGGTGACGAGGGGGTATTTCAGCCCCAATTCACGGCATTTTTCGACGGCCTCGCGATCTTTTTTGGAGTAGAGGAAGAACTCGCTGGCGCGAATGATGCCCGAGCCGCCGTCCAGCTTGCTCAGCAGCTTGTAGATCTCGACAATCTGTTCGACGGTGTAGGGGGGGCGCGACTGCTGCCCGTCGCGGAACGTGGTGTCCGTGATCCAGACTTCCGGGGCCACGTTCATCGGAACCGTGGCCTCTTCGAAGAGAACCTTCGGCAGTTCGGTGTAGGGGAACTGCTCGCGGTAGAGGTTGGGTTCTTCCACATCCGCCAGCGGATATTTTGGCTTCTTGTCGCTCAATTCCGTCCCATCCTTTCCATTCGTCGTCTATGTCGACACCGCTGCCCTGAACCGAATCTGTAACGGCTGGGATGGCGGAGACGACCGGGCAATTCGCGTCGCCGGCGAGGCTTCGCGGACCTGCTCCCAAGACCGGATCATTGTACAATCCCTCCGGCGGGAAATTCAAATCGAATTGGACTTACCGGTCTGTAATTCTCACGATGCGCCCGTCGATTTTCAGTCTGCCGGCAGCAAAAAGGCGAATAGCCTCGGGATAGGCGAGACATTCCTGCTCAAAGACCCGGTCGGCCAGGTCGTCGGGGCTGTCCGTGTCGTGCACGGGCACGGTCCGCTGGACGATGATCGGGCCGGTGTCGTATTCGTTGGTCACGAAATGCACCGTGCAGCCGGACACCTTGCATCCATGCGCCAGCACGGCCTCGTGGACGTGGTGCCCGTACATGCCCTTGCCCCCGAACGCCGGCAGGAGGGCGGGGTGGATGTTCATGACCTTTCCGGCGTACTGCGGGGGAATGTGCCAGAGCGAGAGGAACCCCGCCTGGACGACCAGGTCCACGCGGGCGGCGTCGAGTCGCCGGGCGATCTCGGCGGAGTAGGCGGCGGTGTCGGCCTGCCCGTCGGGGCGCCGGAAATCCTTGTATGGAACGAGTTGGACGTCCAGCCCCGCCGACTGGGCCCGCTCGATTCCCTTGCACTCGCGCGAAGCGATGACGACAGCAACCTCCGCTGGCAGTTCACCTTGCCGGGACAGCTCATGGAGGTTCAACAGCGTTCGCCCGCCGCCGGAAATCAGCACACCCAGCCGGAGTCTGGCAGTTGGTTTGCTCATGCCCATCATTCAAACACACCAAACGCAATCGGGCAACGCCCAAGGCGACAATTGCCTGTTTCCGTCGGCAGGAAACAGGAAAGTTTTCCTTGCCATAACGGGTGAGATAGTGGTTTGACGATGGGGGCGTGGCTTAGAATTCAATAGGCGAGTAAATACAACTCGTTTCAGTAGGCGTCTTTGCGGAAGGGAGGCGCAACATGTCCGACAGTATCCTGGTTCCGGTGGATTTCTCTGACGTGACCGAAGCCGTCTTGGCCGAAGCGGCTGCCGCGGCCAAGGCCCATGGCGCGAAGGTCTGGTTGATCCATGTGGCAGCACCAGAGCCCAGTTTCGTCGGCTACGAGGTCGGGCCGGTCTTCATCCGCGAGGATGTCGCCGAACAACTGCGACAGCAGCACCAGAAACTCCAGCAGTATCAGCAATTGCTCCGCGAGCAGTCGGTGGAAACGACGGCGATGCTCGTTCCCGGCGACCCAGCGCGCAAGATTCCGGAAGAAGCCGCCCGCCTGCAACCCCGGATGATCGTGCTGGGCTCGCACGGACATGGAGCGCTGCACCAACTGCTGGCAGGGAGCGTCTGCCAGGCGGTGCTCAAGCAGAGGCTCTGCCCGGTCCTGGTCGTCCCCGCCCCCGCGAAGAAATGATCCGTCGTTCCGGGTGAGAGCTGCGAGACAAAGGGGACTCCCGCCTTGACAGGAGGGGGAGTGGTCTGTATAAGTTTTCGGCCGCAGGTGCCTCCAAAGGCGGAGGAACTATGCGCGCTGATCGGCGGGGATCGCGGCGCCCGCTCGCCAGGGCAGACAGGCGGATCAGGCGTTATCCCGGAAGCAGGAAGAGAGACGGAACGATGAACGAGCAATTTGCCGAGGTATTGAAGAACAAGATGGACGCATCGAGCTTCGCCAAGCTCGACGCCCTGGGCAACGACAAGCTGTGCGCCTTTGTCGTGGACGTGGTCGGCCTGTGCCGGCCGGACAAGGTCAAGGTCTGCGATGACTCGCCCGCCGACATCGCCTTCTGCCGGCAACTGGCGATCGACAACCGCGAGGAGCGCTCGCTAGCGGTCAAGGGGCACACGGCGCATTTCGACGGCTACTTCGACCAGGGGCGCGACAAGGAAGTCACCAAGTATCTCCTGCCCAAGGGAATGGACCTGGGCGAGCGGCTCAACAGCATGGACCGCGACGAGGGACTCAAGGAAATCCGCGGGTTCTTTGCCGGCGCCATGAAGGGGCGCACCATGCTCGTGCGCTTCTTCTGCCTGGGACCGACGAACTCGGCGTTCAGCATTTCGTGTGCCCAGATCACCGATTCGGCCTACGTCTGCCACAGCGAGGATC
>DNAS01000035.1:11522-12316 GCA_003485185.1 Phycisphaerales bacterium
ACGTCTGCCACAGCGAGGATATGCTCTACCGTCCCGGCTACGAGCAATTCAAGCGCCTGGGCGGAAAGGGCGACTTCTTCCGTTTCCTGCACGCGACGGGCAAGGTGGACGAGCGGATGGCCTCGGCCGAGCCCGACAAGAAGCGCATCTACATCGACATCACCGAAGACATGGTGATGAGCGTCAACACGCAGTACGCCGGAAACACCGTGGGGCTCAAGAAGCTGGCGCTTCGTTTGGCGATCCGCAAGGCCGACCGCGAGGGCTGGTTGGCCGAGCACATGTTCCTGATGGGCTCGCGCGGCCCCGGCGGGCGAGTGACGTATTTCGTCGGCGCGTTCCCGTCGGCCTGCGGGAAGACCTCGACGGCCATGCTCCCCGGAGAGACGATCCTGGGCGACGACATCGCCTACCTGCGCCTCATGGACGGGCAGATGCGGGCGGTCAACGTCGAGGCAGGCATCTTCGGAATCATCGCCGACGTCAGCGCCAAGGGCGATCCGCTCATCTGGGACGTGCTGCACGCCCCAGGCGAGGTCATCTTCGGGAACGTGCTCCTCAAGGACAGAATGCCCTACTGGCTGGGCATGGGCGAGGAGATTCCCTCCGAGGGCGAGAACTTCATCGGCCGGTGGACCCAGGGCGCCAAGGGCCCGGACGGGAAGGAAGTTCCCCCGGCCCACAAGAACGCCCGGTACACGATCCGCCTGCGCGATCTGGCGAACCTGGACCCCAACTTCGAGGATCCGCAGGGCGTTCCGGTCGGCGGCGTGATTTACGGCGGGGGGGGCGGC
>DNAS01000035.1:12448-13025 GCA_003485185.1 Phycisphaerales bacterium
ACAGCGACACGTCGGTCCCCGTCACCGAAAGCTTCGACTGGGTACACGGCGTGGTGACGATGGGTTCGGCCCTGGAGAGCGAGACGACCTCGGCCACCCTCGGCGCCGAGGGCGTGCGCACCTTCGACCTGATGAGCAACCTCCAGTTCCTCGCCATTCCGATCGGCAAGTACATCCAGAACCACCTGGACTTCGGCGCCGCGGTGAAATCGCCGCCCAAGATGTTCAACACGAACTACTTCCTCAAGAGCAAGGATGGCAAGTATCTCAACGGCATGCTCGACAAGAGCGTGTGGGTGAAGTGGGCCGAGTTGCGGACGCACGGCGACGTGCAGGCCATCAAGGGCCCCTGCGGGTATATCCCGAAGTACGAGGATATCAAGAAGCTCTTCCAGCAGGTTCTCAAGAAGGACTACACCGAGGCGCAGTACCTGGAACAGTTCCAGATCCGCACGCCGGAACTGCTGGCCAAGATCGCCCGCATCGAGAAGATCTACCGCGGAGAAGCGGACACCCCGAAGATCGTCCTCGATACGCTGGCCGCCCAGCGGGAACGCCTCGAGACGCTCCGCAAGGC
>DNAS01000035.1:13176-16873 GCA_003485185.1 Phycisphaerales bacterium
AGTTCAGTTCTGCGAGCGCCGCCCGCGCTTCCGTCGCGGCGCGGGTGTCGGGGAATTCCTGGACGACCTTCCGGAACTGCGCCTTGGCCAGGTCGGTCTTTCCCGCGGCCTGGTAATTCCTGGCCATCGAGAGAATAGCGTCAGCCGGGCGAGCCGCACGGCATAGGGCATACGGGCCAGTGACACGAGCCTTCATAGAGAATCAGCTACACGTTTTCTCGGCTGACCTTGATCCCGGGCATTCTGGCTATTGCAAAGACTCTGACGCCGACATCACCAACTTCGGCGACGAACTTCCAAGGCGTGTTCGTTTCTCGCAAACGAACCTTTCGGCTCTTGCTTAGGTCCCAGCAGATAACCAGCGGCATTTGACTTGGATTGTGGCCATGAGGCTTGTAGTTAGAGAAGGCGCTTTCTGCTTCGACAGTGACAAACCGTTCTGGATTGCTTTCGGGCGTTTCGCGAAAGTGAGCAATGATGTCAGCGCCTGATGACCCGTGCTCAAGAGACTCGAATTGATGAAATGGAAGCACGCCCATCGCTTCCATCTTCCATAGCACAGCGAGTGTGTCGTTTTCGTTTTCCGGCTCTCGATGGAGGCGTCGGAGCTTGCCATCCGGACCTGTGTAATAAACCCACCGCTGTTCCGGTTGGGCCAGCTTCCGTTTGCGTTGGTCCAGCGTTTCGGCCCCGCGGATATCCTTCTGCCTCTTCGTGTGGGCCACGAACGCCTTGTAGTCCTCGGATTCCGACACCCGCGCAAGAAGCTTCTGGACAGCTGTGTCGAATGCCTCCTTTACGGCCCCGTCGTTGATGGCGCTTCGACTGATATTCATTTCTTCCTGAATCTGGTCGCACTCGACAATCAAGCAGCAGTTTCTAGCGCTGGGGTTTATGCCGAGGCCGCGGCGTCCTCGCGTGTACTGCTCGAAATTCAGGTCAAAATATGGAATCCCCATGACGGACAAGATGAGGCCACTATTCCCGCTCTCAGGCGCGATCCCGAAGCGAGACGCCTCGACGGAGTACAACCCCTTGAGAGTCACGGTCATCGGGAAGTTCTTCCCGGAAAGCCCTGTGGTTTCAACAAGATTCACAAACCGTGTAGATTCGCCGGGGTCGCCCCCCATCCGCTTCAAGACCGGGAATCCGAACTCCAAGTCCTCCTTCATGCCGCCGACGGCCAGATGAATCTTCGGCGGGCTGCTGCGATCTCTTGTGAAGCCGACAAAGGTCCGATGCAACAAGTGGTCTTTGATCTCACGCATGGAGTATTCGCGCTGAACATCGGGAGGGTGTCCATATACTGTGATCTTCGTCCCGCGATGGTGACTGGGCGTAGGGTCCAGCTCAAAGACCTTAGGCTTCGGCTTCCTGCCCGCAGTGATAGTGTCCCATGGAGCGATCACTTCAACCCTTCGCACCGGTCCTTGTCCGGTCCAGGTTTCCACGACCAGGCGGCGGGAATGAAACGCCAGTTTTGATCCGAGCCCCTTCCATGAGAATTCGTCACTCTTGGCACCAACGACTGCTGAGAGGCCAAGCGAAAGGAATCTGTACAAACGAGCGTAATGGCAGGCGGGAGGCTTGTCGGCGTAGTCCATGCCGATGCCGTCGTCCTCGACCTCAAAGACGTACACGTCCTCAGGGTGCGGGTAGCAGCGAATCCAGATGTTCTCCGCTTGCACTTCGCGAGCCGCGGCGTTAGAGATGAGTTCTCGCAGCAGATCAAGCGCGGTGCTGCGTTCCCGGATAAGCTGCCGCATGAGGCTGACCTCCTGCACGTAGAGATCAACCTCTTTCGCCCTGGCCTTCTCAAACGCCTGCTCGAATTCGCTTGGCATTGGTTTCGCCCTCGTGACTCGGCATAGCGGCCCCTGAACAGTGCGCCCGTGGCCGTTCAGGCACCGGGTCAACCGAGCATTAGACCACAACTGATCGCAGTCTGCACGGCAAATTCATTGGCCAAGGCCAGTCCGCGGTGCCCGCGGTTTGCTGACATTTGAGTACCTCCAAGGCTGCTGTTCGTGCCGATGTCTTGTCGCTCTACGCAAAAACGTACACCGCTGTACAGAATTCGTATCGCGGCGAGAGAAGTTTCTTGGCGGGCACGCTGTGGCCTGTATGATCGGGGCAGACAATCAGGACACGCGGCGTGCCGGCTGATCCCCGGCGCGATCCGCTTCCGCCAAGGCTACGGGGACATAAGCCATAGAACATGAAGCCGTTCGGGGCCGAATACCCGGGCGGCTTTCTTCTTTTGGCCCTCGCGACTGGTTGTCAAGCAGCCGGAAGAGCCCCGGCGGGCTGTCAGTGGGTGACGCAAGCCAAATGGGTTTGCCTGTCGGCGGCACGGCGTAAGAAAAAAACTCAGCGGGAGTTCAGTTCTGCGAGCGCCGCCCGCGCTTCCGTCGCGGCGCGGGTGTCGGGGAATTCCTGGACGACCTTCCGGAACTGCGCCTTAGCCAGGTCGGTCTTTCCCGCGGCCTGGTAATTCCTGGCCATCGAGAGGATCGCGCCGGCTTCCACCTCGGCGACTTCCTTTTTGTACGAGGTCATGAAGGCTTCATCGGCCTCGTACGCCTTGATGCGTTCGGCCGCTGCTGCCGCGGCGGGAGAATCCGCCTGCGCGTGTTCCGTGATCCACTTGTAAGAGCGGTAGGCGGACGAATGTTTACCTGCTTCACGGAGCTTGTCGGCCTGTTGGAGCCGGGCGCCCAGGACGGTCTCGTCCACCTTCGCCGAGGGCGCCGTAGCGGGCGCGGACGTGGCGGAGGGGCTCAGCAATTTGGCCGCCGCCGGATGCGTTTCCAAGGCCTTCTGGAAGGCAGCTTGGTCTTCCCCGGTCGGTTTGACCTTGCCTCTCAACAGCTTGATCTTCGCGGCGACGGCAGGATCGGACAGGAGCTTGGCCGGCAGCGCCTCCAGGGCGGCCAGCGCCGCTTCGTAGGATTTTTCCCCCAGCAATTTCTCCACCTGTTCGATCGTCTCCATCGCCTTGGCCCGTTCCGCAACCAGCGTGGGATACTTGTCAACGGCTTCGGCCAGCGCTTTGTCGATCTGTGCGGGATGCCCGACCCAGACCACCTCGCCTTCCGGGGAGAGGATGAACGTTCGGGGGATGCTGCGGACGCCCCAGGCCACGGCGATGGGACTTTTCCATCCCTTCCCGTCGCAAACCTGAGGCCAGGTAAAGCCCTTTTGGGTCGCAACCTTCTCCATGGTCGCGGCGGAGCGGTCCAGGCTGACGCCGAGAATCTGCACGCCCTTGGGGCCGTAGTCCCTGCTGAGCTTGACCATGTGTTCGGCCTCGGCCATGCACGGCCCGCACCAGGTGGCCCAGAAGTCCACGATGATGATGCCGCCCGCCAGCGCCTGCGTCGTGACGCGCTGACGAGCCGTGGTCACCCAATCGATGCTCGGTTTGTCGCCGACCTTGACCTGTCCGTAGGCCGTCGCGACACAGAACGCCGCCGTCAGCAAGATCCCAGCCAGTTGCCGCGCGAATGCAGTCTTCATGATGAATCCCCTTTGTCGCAAGCTGCCGGAATGGCATGCCCCGGCCGAGGGAACACAACTCCTCACCGGGAAAAGCCGACGAATTGGTAAACTTCCTGCATTGCCGGAGGAGGGACTCGAACCCTCACTGGGGGTGAACCCAACGGGATTTTGAATCCCGCGCGTCTGCCAATTCCGC
>DNAS01000035.1:17036-18001 GCA_003485185.1 Phycisphaerales bacterium
CTGCCAATTCCGCCACTCCGGCGAGTGGTGACTAGTGTAGGGCGGAACCGTCAAAACGCAAGACGCTTGTCACGCGAAGACGATCAAACGGGCACGAGACCCTGGCGGATGGCGTGGCGGATCAACTCGGCGAGGTTGCCTGCCTTGCACTTGCGGTAGACGGCGTAGCGATGATTCTCGGCCGTCTTGACGCTCAGATGCAGGTGGCGGGCGATTTCCTTGGTCGTCAGGCCCTTGCAGAGCAGATGGAGAGTCTCTCGTTCGCGGTCGCTGAGGTTGGCGCTGCCGGAAACCACCGGTGTGCCATCGGCCACCCCGTTAAGGAGCATCTCGGCGGCGTCGCCGGCGAGGTGGGTCTGCCCGCCGGCGGCGCGGCGGATAGCGACAGCCAGCTCGTCCGGCTCGCAGTCGTAGTCAAGCACGGCCTTGGCGCCGGCGCGGATCGCGGCGAGCAGATGTCCGCGCGTGGCGTGTTCAGCCAGCACGACCAGCGCGACGTCCTTGGCCGTACGGGCCAGGATTTCCCGCACCCGGTGCAGCGTTGCAAACGGTCCCTGCGCGGAAGCGATCAACAGGAGCACACGGCAGGACGAGGGCGAGTCCAGGCAGCCGCAACGGTCCAGTTCCATCTCGTCGGTGAGGGAGTGGTTTACTTCGAACCCCAGGCGCTCCAGTTGGGCAGCCATCGCGGCGCGACAAAGGCGCTGCCCGCCGAGAACGCAAACGCGGGTGCTCCCCTCTTCGCTGAGGCGCGCGAAATCGGACGATTCCGGTCGGACGGGAGGGGTCATAGCTGGTCTCCGTGTCGCAGCACACCCCGGCAAACTGCGGAGCTTCGTCACGCATTCTCCGCCTGCCGTGTTCGTCCCTGCCCCTGTCCATGGGCGCCCAAGGTGCCAAATTCGCCCTCGACCCCGTGCTTGGAAATCACTCAAAAAATTATATACGTGACGATGAGGAATTTC
>DNAS01000035.1:18147-24075 GCA_003485185.1 Phycisphaerales bacterium
GATGAGGAATTTCTGACAAAGCGAAAAAGCGGGGAAAACTGAAAAAATTGCCTGTCGCATCGCGCGGCAACCGCGGCAATGCGACAGGCGGAAGGTGTTGTACATCAAGCAATTCAGGATTGGACGTCAATCGGCGTTGCCCGCGGGCGCATCGGCGGGGCCGCCACGGCCACCGCGGCGGGGGCCCTGTTCTCGTCTCGGTCCCCGGCGATCGCGGAAGTTTCCGCGCATCTCCTGGAACTTCTTAAGCTGCTCGGGCGAAAGGAGTTGCTCAAGGGCTTTCCGATGCTCCTCAGCCACCGCCTTTTTCTCGTCCGGCGTCTTGGCCGCTTCGAACTTCTTGCGGAAATCCTCGCGCAGGGCCTCGAGCTTCTTCTGCTGCTCATCGGTCAGGCCGAGCGCCTCGGCCATCTTCTTGCGTCCCTGCTCGCGGGCATCGGCGAGTTTCTTGCGCTGCTCCTCGGTGAGAACCTCAGTGCGGACCTTTTCGATCGCGTCGCGGATGATCCTGGCCTTTTCTTCCGGATTCTGGGCTTCCTTGGCCTTGGCGTGAGCGTCGTCCATGATCTTTTTGGCCTGGGCCTTCTGTTCGTCGGTGAGCCCGGCGGCCATCAGGGCGTCCAGGACAGGGCGCCGAGGCCGGTCTTCGCCCTGGCGACGCTCCTGCAGACGTTCCTGGAACCTTTCGCGGACCTTCTTCATCTGGTCCTCGTTCAGCACACCGGACAGTTGCTTCAAGAGATTTTCGTGCAGTTCCTTGCGCGACGCCATCTCCTTGGACAACTGTTCGCGGAGGGTCTTGGCTTTTTCGTGGTCGCCGGCCTTGAGGGCCGCTTCGATCTGCTCGCCCAGCGCCTTAACGGCTTGACCGTGTTCCTTGCGCCAGTTCTCGACGGCCTGGCGGTGCGTCTCGAGAATCTGCCGGACCTGCGGGGCCTGTGCGTCGGAGAGCCCCAGTTCCTTGATGAGGTTCTGCAACCTCGCGCCTGGATGGGCGTCTTCGCGTCCGGGGCGGGAAGCGGCGCCGATGCCCCTGCGCTCGCGCTGTCCTTCCTGGCCTGCCGCGGCGACCGCCATCAGGCCCACCACTGTCAGAATCACGAACTTTTTCATGACCGATCTCCTTGCCTTGCGGGCAAATTGTCCGTCGCTAGGCGACTGGCTTTCCGGTTGCTTCCGTCGGCGACTCGCCGGACGGGCGCCTGCCGGACCTACTCTCAACTCAACGCAGGCTGGGGGCGCTTATTGCATATCCAGCCGCCAAATGCGAAGTGACAGGTTTGGGGTTGCCCGGCCGGGACGGTGAATCTACACTACTGGCATCCGATCCCCGATCCCCCACGGTAGGGAGCCGCTCGCATGAGAATTCGTTGCGACCAGTGCCGAAAAAAGATTTCGGTGGACGACGCCTTCGCGGGCGGCGTCTGCCGATGCCCGTATTGCAAGGCCATCAACATGGTGGGGGGCGACGCGATGGCGACCACCACCCGGGCGCGCCCCGAGGCGCCCGGCGGACGTCCCGAGGCGCCGGGCGCTGCGGCGCCGGAAGAGGCGACCGCCCCGCAAGCCGCTCCCGCTCCCGCGCCCGAGCGCGAAGTGCCGATGGCCAGGCCCGTGTTCGTCCAGGGCGTCGTGACAATGGTCCTGCTGGGGCTGCTGATTCTCATGCTGGCGGCGGGGGCGTACCTGGCCATTCTCCTGCTGGGCGCCAGGGACAAGGGAGAAGGAATTCCCCCGATCGCGCCCGCGCCTGTCTCGCAGCCGGCCAACCCGTTCCAGGCAGCCAGTCCCGGAACGGTGGCGGGCAACGTGCCGGTGGCAGCGCCGGTGATTTACCTCATCGACGGCGGGTCGAGCATGAAGTCCGGCTTCGATTACGCGGCGCACTTCACGCGGACGTCGATCCTCTCGCTCAAGGCCGAGCAGAAGTTCAACGTCCTCGTGTCGTTGGAAGAAGGCGACGTCGCCCTATCCGACGAGTTCCAGGACGGGGGCGAGGAAGGCGCCAAAAAGGCCAAGGATTTCCTCTACAAGGTGCAGGACAGCGGCGCGGGAATCGGCGCCAGCGACATTCCCCGCGCGATGGACGCCGCGCTGGCGAAGAAGCCCGGAACGATCGTCCTGTTCCTGCGAAAGGTGCTGAACGATCCCCCCGCCCTGGCGGCGAAACTCCAGGCCGCCAAGGTCCGGATCGTGATTCTCTCGCTCGACAGCGATTCCCAGGCCATCGGCAGCGCCGAAGCCCTCGTCAAGGGCGCCGGCGGCGTCAGCCGGACGTATACCTTCTCGCAGTTGCAGGACTGGCTGCGAATGGCGCCGCGGTAATCCCGCGAGCAAGGGTCCGCCGTGTCCCGCCCGCGCACGAAGTGGAAGCTCCTGCTGGTTCTGGCCGTCCTCGGCGGTCTGACCGCGGGTGCGTGCTGGCTGGAAGATGTGTGGAATGTCTACCGCTTCGGCGCCGTCGCGCCGGGCCGCCTGTACCGCTGTCGCCAGCCCGTGGGCTTGCAATACCCCGTCCTTTTCCGGCGATACGGCATCCGACGGGTAATCAGTCTGCGGATGGAGGAAGAAGACCCCGCCGCGATGAATGCCGAGATCGTCGCTTGCCGTCAGGCCGGCGTGGACTACGTGAACCTCCCCATCGGCGCGCCTCTACCGGATGATCCCCAGATCGAGCGATTCCTCCGCGCGGTGCGTTCGAGCGACGGGCCGGTCCTGCTCCACTGCGAGCACGGGCGGCATCGAACGGGATTTCTCTCCGCCGTGTACCGCGTGCTGTTCGACGGCTGGACCGTGGATCGGGCCATGTCGGAGGAACTGGACGCCTACGACGCCGCGCCCGAGCCCGGAAAGCGGGAGCAGGCGCGCGAGATCCTTCAGCGGATTCACGCCGAGCGGAGCGCCTGGCTGCGGCGGACGGCGCCGATAGCGCCGACGACGACGGGCATTGCCTCCGACGGCGCCTTGTGAGCGGGCCAGCCGCGCGGTATCTTTCGCACTCATGGCTGTCGGCAAGGCGAAAATCGAGAAGAACCTTCATCGCGTCCGCGGAGAGATCGCCGAGGCCTGCGCGCGGACCGGACGCGACGCCGCTGCCGTGCGACTCGTCGCCGTCACCAAGTCCGCCGATCTGGCCGAAGTCCGCAGCCTCATCGAACTCGGCGTGACCGACCTCGGCGAGAGCCGGGCACAGGACTTCCTTGCCCGGACCGAAGAAATCGCCGCCTGGCAGCAGCGTCGCCGGGCCGAAAGCCCCGCCGAAATCCGCTGGCACATGATCGGACACCTCCAGCGCAACAAGGTCCGCCACGTGCTGGCCGAGCCCGGGCTCGAACTGATTCACTCCGTCGATTCGCTCCGCCTGGCCGAGGAGATCAACGCGCGGGCTGAAGCCGCCGCGAAGGTCGTCAACGTGCTCATGCAGGTCAACTGCTCCAATGAACCGCAGAAGTTCGGCTGCGCGGTCGGGGCGGCGCTGCACCTGGGCGAGTTGCTCTGCACGCTGAAGCACATCCGCCTGGCCGGGCTGATGACGATGGCGCCGCTGAGCGACGATTCCGAGGACGCGCGCCCCAGCTTCGTCCGCCTGCGCGAGCTGTTCGAGGAAATGCGCCGCGAGGGCATCGGCGGCGCGGCGTTCCGCCACCTGTCGATGGGAATGAGCCAGGACTACGCGGTGGCCGTCGAGGAAGGCGCGACGCTCGTGCGCGTCGGCACGGCGTTGTTTGCCTGAGCCCCGCGACTGTCTCCGCCGTCACGAACCGCTGGAGTAAGCGGTGGACTTCCAGACCAGCTTGGCGCCCTTGCGGAGTTTCCCGAGCGACTGGACGAGCGCCACGGTGGCCACCCCGCAGCCGATGGGGTATGTCCAGGCCAGGTCTTTCCTCGCCCCGATGAGTTTGTAGAAGCGGTAGATGACGCTGACCTGCATTGCCGCCACCGCCGCCGAGACGATCCCACACGCCAGCCAAAGGCCTCTCGGCCTCGCGCCCGCCGCAGCCAGCAGGAATCCCAGGACCGCGCCGAGGTAGGGCAGCAGACCCATGAAGACCAGCACCGCCAGCGAGATGCTGAGTCTTCTGAGCGTGCCGAAGGTTCCGAAGAAGATGCGGCTCCACCCGCGCAGGATCTGCCCCAGCGACGTATACATCCGCACGATGTAGAGCCCGTGGTTCCGGACGACGCGCAGGTTGAGCCCGGCGGCCTTGGTGATCGCGGCCAGGTGCATGTCCTCGTTCACCTGGTTGCGGACGGCCTCATGCCCGCCGACGGCGTCGTAGGCGGATCGCTTCATCAGCATGAATGCGCCGTTAGCGTAGGCGTGGGGGTGGCGAGGGCTGTTGACCTTGTCGGGGTTGAACCAGATCATCATCACCCCGCCGCAGACCGGCTGGACGACGTTCTCCCAGAATCCCTTCATCTCCAGGACGGGCAGGACGCTGAGCAGGTCGGCGCCGCGGTCGAGGGCGTACTGGACGGCCGTGGAGAGCGTCCGGGGCGAGGTCTGCCGGCAGTCGGCGTCGATCATGCAGATCCACTCGCCTCGGGCGGCGCGGACGCCGTGGCGCATCGCGTTGTTCTTTCCGCACCAGCCCTCGGGCAGCTCGGTGATGTTCACCAGGCGGACGCGGGGGTCCTGCTCCGCGATCCGCGAGACGATCTCGCCGGTGCGGTCGGCGCTGCGGTCGTTGCAGACGATGACCTCGAAGTTCGGGTACTCCTGCGAGAGCATCGTCCGCACGCAGGTTTCGATGTTCTGCTCCTCGTCCTTGGCGGCGACCAAGACGCTGACGAACGGGGCGGCCTGCGGCGGGCCGGGGTAGTCCGCGGTCAGCAGAAAGCCTGTCCGCCTCTCCCGCCAGATCAGCAGGTGCCGGCTGGTCCAGACAAGTCCGACGAGTCCCACGAGCACGAGAATCGCGATGGAGAGGGCGGGCATCCTTGCTTGTCACTCCCTGCTGGGCGCCGAGGCCGGGGAAAGGGGAAGTTTCTCCGTCGCCTGGCGGGCGCGGTCGAGGTTGAGCACCAGTTCCACCTCGCCGACGGTCATCTCCACGCGCCGGGCGACTTCCGCTGCCGTCAGTCCCTGGCGGTGGAGTTCCTGGATTTTCAGGTGGCGCGGGTCGGAGAGGGCGGGCACGTAGCTGCCGCAGGCGTGCATTTCGCGGCGGAGTCGCGCTGCGGCCTGATCGGCCTGGCAGATCAGCTCGCGCAGCTCCTTCATTCGAGGCGTGATGGCCTCGTCGGCCCGCGCGGCCAGCTCGTCCACCTGGCGCAGCAGGGTGGCGGCGTCGCCGCGAGCGCCGCGGGCATCGAGGGAGACGGCGTCGGCGTCGTCGCGCCAGCAGGACCGCCGGCGGCGCGCCTTGGCCAGCGCCAGGACTGCGGCCAGGATCGCCAGCAACGCCGAGGCGGCGAAAGCGGCGGCAAGTTCCCACGGGATCATGTGCGTTGCCCCTCGCGCCAGGCGGCCTGGGCGGCTGACAGGACTTCCCGCACCGAGACGTGGTGCGCCTCTGCCGCCGACAGGCAGTCGGCGAACTCGGGCGAGGCTGTGACCACCTTCCCCCCGCGGCGACCGACCTTGATGCGCACCGGGCCGTAGGGCGTCGGCACCGTCTCGAACGCCCGGAGGAGCTTGCTGCGATCGAGCACGCGCCGTCGCACGCCGAACGTCGTGGTCTCGGCGAACAGGACATCCTCTGCCGCCGCGAGACCGCCCGGAAGGCACAGCGCCGAGACGGTCCACCCGGGGCGGGATTTCTTCATGACGATGGGCGACGCCCAGGCGTCCACGCACCCGGCCGCGAGAAGCTTCTCGATCGTCGCGCCGAGCACCTCGCCGGTGCAGTCGTCCACGTTGGCGGACAGCTCGATCACGCTGTCGGCGGCGCCTTCGTCGCAGGCGTCGCCCACGAGCACCCGCAG
>DNAS01000035.1:24267-24531 GCA_003485185.1 Phycisphaerales bacterium
GGAGGTTGGGCAGGGGCCCGCCGTCGCGCGTGCCCGCGCCGCACCCGACGGCGGAGACGCGCATCGCGGGCATCGGCCCGAACTCGTCGCACAGGGCGGCAAGGAAGGCCGCCCCGGTGGGGGTGGTCGCCTCGGACTGGAACGGCCCGGCGTAGGTCGGCAGGCCCACCAGCAGCTCCGCCGTCGCCGGCGCGGGCACGGGCATCAGGCCGTGGTCGCAGCGGATCGTGCCCGAGCCCAGCGGCACGGGCGAGCAGCACAGCC
>DNAS01000035.1:24669-24968 GCA_003485185.1 Phycisphaerales bacterium
CAGCACAGCCGGTCGATCCCCAGCAGTTCCAGGCAGACGCACGCGCCGACGATGTCGGCGATGCTGTCGATGGCGCCGACCTCGTGGAAATGCACCTGCTCGATGGGAACGGCATGCACCTTGGCCTCGGCCTGCGCCAGGCGGGTGAAGACCTTCCGGGCGCGGTCCCGGGTGCGGTCGGGCAGGTCCGCGCGGTCGATCAGGGACAGGATGTCGCCCAGGCGGCGGTGGGGCGGGTGGGAATGCTCGTGTTCGTGGCCGTGCGGGGCGTCCACGTGGAACTTCGTGCCGCTCAGTGA
>DNAS01000035.1:25120-29954 GCA_003485185.1 Phycisphaerales bacterium
GTCGTTTCCGCGCGGACGGACAGGCCCTCGACGCCCAGGCTCGCCAGTTGCCGCGCGAGGGACGGGAAGTCCGCCCCCGCGTCCAACAGGGCGCCGACGATCATGTCGCCGGAAGCGCCCGCGAAACAGTCAAAGTACGCCAGCGTCATCGAAGGATCCTTACCCGGCCGGCAGGGCCGCGTGGCAGTGTAGGCCAGCCGGGGCGCGTTTGCAAGACGCCGGGCGCGAACGGCGCGGCGGCCGTCAGGTCCGGCCCAGCAGCGTCCGGGCGATCCGCACGCCGTGGCGCAGCGCGTCGTCGAGCAGTTCGTCCGGCACGGCCTGGAAGGCGCTGTGGACCTCGTAGGCGAAGGCGCCGCCGTAGCCCGCCTCGCGCAGGCCCGCGACCACGTCGGACCAGTTCACGCCCGCTTTGCCGCACGCCAGCGGCAAGAGATGGTCGTCGCCGTTGCCGTCGTTGTCCTGCACGTGGATCGCCTTCAGGTGCGATCCGAGCGAGGCGACGGCCCGGCGCTGGTCGAGCTTCATGATCCGGGCGTGTCCGGTGTCCCAGCAGAGGCCCACGAGGGGGTGGGCGAGCGCGTCCATCAGGTCGAGCAGGTCTTCGGGCATGCTGCCGAAGCGCCGGGGGCAGGCGGGCTTGTCGGCATGGATGTTTTCGACGGCCAGCCCGACGCCCGCCCGCTCGCAGTGCGGCAACAGGGAGCGGAAGAAGTCGGCGTTTCCTTGCAGGACGGCCCGACGGTGAGCGCGGTCCCAGGGCCCGTCCAGGGTTCCGGGATGGAGCACCATCCACGGAACGCCCAGCCGGCCGCAGGCGGCGATGGCGGCGGGGCAGAAGTCCTGCTGCGCCTGGTTCTGGGGCGTCTTGTCGAAGAGGTTGAAGAACGGCCCGTGCGCCTGCGCCCAGGGGAGGTTGGCGGCCTGGGCGGCCTGCGCCAGCGCGTCCAGCCAGGCGCCGACCGCTCGCTCCGAGCGGTCGGGCAGGCGGTTCCACTGGTCGCTGAAGTTGAAGTCCAGCGCCTCAAACCCCGCGGTCGCCAGGCGCGGAATCAGGTCCGCCGCGGGCATCCGGTCGTTGGCCACGTTCAGGGACATCGCGATGTTCATCATTCGACTCCTTCGATCCGTCGGAAGGGGGTATTGAACGACCGGCGGGGGCCTTCCGCAAGGACCAACTGCCGTCATTTTCTCCCGCGGGCAATCGCATCCTTGACGCGGGGGACGGCGAAACCTACGATGCCGCCGGAGATCGGAATGAAACTGAGGCCTTACAGTCTTTCGCAGTTGCAGATCGACACGTTCACCCTGGTTGGGTACAGCGTCGCCGGCGAGGAATCGGTCATCATCACGCCGGAGCTGGACAGCGTCTTCGACATCGGCAAGTGCCCGCGCGAGGCGCTGACGGTCAGCAACGTCCTGCTGAGCCACGGGCACATGGACCACGTGGCCGGGCTTCCGTACTGGTTCAGCCAGCGCGACTTCCAGGGCATTCCGACGGGCACGGCCATCGTGCCGGCGAACCTGGTCGATCCGATCCGTAGGCTGATGTCGGCCATGGGAGAGGTGGAAGGGCACGTGGCCCCGTACAATCTCAAGGGCCTCTCCGACGGCGAGGATTACGAAATCCGCCGCGGGCTGGTGGCGCGGGCGTTCGCCACGCGGCACGTGTCCGGCTCGCTGGGCTATTCGCTGATCGACGTCCGGTACAAGCTCAAGGAGGAGTTCGCGCAATGTGACGGCCCGCAACTGGTCGCGCTGAAGGAAAAGGGCGTGGAGATCAGCCGGCGGGTGGAAGTTCCCCTCGTGGCGTACCTGGGGGACACGGCGCGGGGAAACTATTCGAACCTTCCGCACGTGGCCGACGCCAAGGCGCTGCTGCTGGAATGCACGTTCTTCGACGCCGACCACGTCAAGCGGGCGCGGGCGGGCAAGCACCTGCACGTCTACGACCTTCCGGAAGTGCTGGAGGGGATGAACAACGAGCACATCATTCTCATCCACCTGACCCGCAGGACGAACCTCGGGCTGGCGCGGAAAATCCTCCGCAAGACGCTCCCGGCGGCAGTGCAGGAAAAAATCACCTTCCTGATGAGCCGCAAGTACGTCGAGGAAGATTGACCGCCGGATAGGCGGGGGAACGCGCGGTCTTTGTCCGGGGGTTTGGATGGACAGGCCTCGCGGAGACGGTAAAATGCAAATTTCACGCCCTTTTCGGGTGGAAGACCGCCCCGGCCGTCCCGGGAACGGGTTATATAAGAAACTATCTCAGAACTCGCACGGAGCCGCGTTGCGATGAGAAGCGGGCAGATGCAAGGAAGGCCGACGACGCCATATCTTTGGACGATATGGCGAGGAGGCCTGACGCCGCAGATGCCCGGTTATCATCGCAACCCTTCGGGACGGGGCATCTTGCGGCCGCATGCCTTCGTTGCTCGGGCTCGACATATCATCAAAAGATATGTCGTCGCCCTCGCGCCTTGGCCTGCGGCCGAATCTGCCCCGTCGCGGCCCGCGGGAGTTCTGAGATAGTTTCTAACTGCCCCGGCGCGAGGATCGGGTACAGCGCGGCAGGCTGTGTCGGATGTGTGGTGGATTGACAGTGCGACAACCAACGAGGCGAGGCAGACCAATGCGGGGGTGGTGGATTCCGTGCATTCTCGCGGGCGTCCTTGCCGGCTGCACGACGTCGCAATACGCCCGGCAGGCGGACAAGGCGGCCTATGGAACGATCCGCGGGGCCCAGCAGGCGGCCCTGGGCGGAAGCGGGAACTTTGACGTCTCGTATCGCCCCTACGCCCGCGAGGCGACGACCCAGCCGGGCGACATTCGCCTGGGGGACAAGCGAATCCCGCTGGGGGACAAACCGCCCATCGTCCTGAGCTTCGACGATTGCCTTCAGATCGCCCTGCGCAACAGCCGCAGCTTCCAGACCCGCCGGGAGACCCTCTACAGCTCGGCATTGACCCTCGCCAGCGAAAGCCGCACGTGGAACTGGTCGCTGCTGGAAGGCTCGCTCACCGGCGCCGCCGAGCACCAGTTCACCCGCAACACCGGGGAGACCAACACAGGCTCCGCCGGGGCAAGCGCCTCGCTGACGCAGCGATTCGTGGACGGCGGAATCCTGACGCTGGGCGCCTCGCTGGACCTCGCCAGCGACCTGGTCGGGTGGAAAGGCACGACCGTCGGGTCGCTGCTGGACGCCAACTTCACCCAGCCGCTGCTGCGGGGGGGCTGGCACGGGTTCGCCTACGAAACCCAGTTCCGGCGCGAGCGGGATTTCCTCTTCTCGATCTTCGACTATGACCGTTTCACTCAGACGTTCGCGACGGACATCTTCCGGCGGTACTACGAAGTGCTCCGCCAGCGCGACCAGCTCGAAAACGAGCGGGAGAACATCAAGCGCCTGGAGCAGACGCTGGCGCTGACGCGGGTGCTGGTCAAGGGCGGGGAGCGATCGCCGATCGAGGAAGATCAGGCCGAGCAGAACCTGCTGGACGCGCGGGTGCGTCTGGAGCAGGACACGCAGGGCTACCAGGACGCGGTGGACGGATTCAAGCTGGCGCTGGGCCTGCCCGTGGAGGCACAGGTGGTGCTGGATTATCCCGGCGCGCTGAAATCGTTGGGCGACGCGGGCCCGCGCCCGCTTCCGTTCGAGGAAGAGGAGGCGATGCGCGTGGCCATGTCGGTCCGTCCGGACGTGTTGACGGAGCGGGCCAAGGTCCGCGACGCGCGGCGCGACCTGGAGATCGCGGCGAACAACTTCCTGCCGCAGCTGGACGTGACCCTCGGCGCCAGCGCGCCGGGCACCGACCCGCACAAGTTCGCGCGGGTGCGGTTCCACGACCACACGCGGACGGCGGGGGCCGAGTTCCAGTACGACCTCGACCAGACCGCCAACCGCGACGCCTACCGCCGGGCGATGATCGCCCTGGAGAAAGCCATCCGGGATTACGCGGAGTTCGCCGACCAGGTGCGACTGGACGTGCGACAATCGTACCGCGCCCTGGTCCGCAACCAACGGAGCTACGAAATCCAGCAGCGGAACGTGGTGATTGCGAAGCGCCGGCGGAAGCTGGCGTCGTTGCAGCAGATGGCGGGCGAGGCGTCGGCCCGCGACGTGCTCGAGGCCGAAGAGGCCCTTCGTTCCGCCCAGAACGGCCTGACCAGCGCCCTGGTCAGCTACACGACCACGCGCCTGGAGTTCCTGGCGCAGCTGGGGATGATCGACGTGGACCCAGCCGGCCGGATCGTGGAGCGGGCCAAGCCCCGGACGTTCGAGCGGATCGAGAAGCGATATCCGCAGGCCGCGCAGGCGGCAGGAGAATCCCGCAGATGACGAAACAGAAGCGACAGATCGTTCTGATCGCAGGCGGCGCGGCGCTCCTGGCGGGCGTCGTGATCCTCTGGCTGGCGCTGCGCGACCCGCCGGAAGCGACGGACGGCGAAGTGCCGGCCGTGCGGGTGCTCCGCGGGCCGCTGCTGATTTCCGTGACCGAGGGCGGCGAAGTCGAAGCGGAACGGAAACGCATCATCTCCAACGAGCTGACCTGGCCGGTCATCATCAAGAAGGTCGTCCCCGAGGGCACGCTGGTCAAGGAAGGCGACGTCATCATCGAGTTCGAGTGCAAGGAGCTGATGGAAGCCATCACCCAGGAAAAGCTCAAGCTGACCGAGGCGGAAGCGGAGCACCTGGAAGCGCGGGAGAACCTGGACCTGAAGAAGGAGGAGATGCGGATCCAGGTCAACAAGGCCCGGCAGGACGTCATCGACGCCGAGGCCGACCTGAAGCGATACGAGGAAGGCGAATGGCCTGTCCTCCAGGGCGAGGCGA
>DNAS01000035.1:30086-33913 GCA_003485185.1 Phycisphaerales bacterium
TGTCCTCCAGGGCGAGGCGAAATCGGCGATCGACATGGCCAAGCGGGACTTGGCGCTGGCGGAAGAGAAGCTGACCTTCAAGCTCCAGGTGAACCAGGACCCGGACCTGAACAGCCCGTACAGCAAGAACGAAATCGAGGCGGACCAGCTCTCGGTGGACCGTTTGAAAAACTCGCTGGCGAAGGCGATCTCCGAGCGGGACATGCTGGTGAAGTACGACCATCCCCGCAAACAGCGGAAGCTGGCGCTGGCCCTGGAAGACGCGCAGGTCAACGACAAGCGGGCCTCCCTGGAAGCCGAGAAGGAAATCCGCAAGGCCGAGGCCACCGAAAAGGCGAAAAAGGAGACGCTGGAGACGCGCCGGACGACCCTGAAAGAGCTGGAAGAGCAGGCGGCCAAGCTCGTCGTGAAGGCCGAAAAGTCCGGTCTGGTGGTCTACGACACCGGGCGCGGGCGCCGCGGCGGAACCGACGTGGTGGTGATGGTGGGCGAGAAAATCAACCCGAACCAGCGATTGATGATGATCCCGGACATGTCGTCGCTCCAGGTGAGCACGAAGGTGTACGAGGCGCTCGTGGACCAGGTCAAGCCCGGCGTTCCGGTGGTCATCCGTCTGGACGCCAAGCAGCGGATGGCGTTGAAGGGGCACATCGACAAGGTGGCCCCGCTTCCCGACAGCCAGAACCGCTGGCTGAACCCCGGCGTGAAGATCTACAACGTGACCGTCGCGTTCGACGATTCCACGGACGGGCTCAAGCCGGGCATGACCGCGAACGTGGAAATGATGCTGGCCCGCCTGGAGAACGTGCTGTCGGTTCCGGTGGCGTGCGTGTTCACCGAACAGGAAAAAACGTACTGTTACCGCCGCAGCTGGGGCAAGGCGGAGCGGGTTGCGGTGAAGGTCGGCCGGATGAGCGACACGCGGGTGCAGATCGCCGAAGGTCTGAAGGAGGGCGACGAAGTGCTGCTCGGCGCGCCGGCCGACCACGTCCGCAAGTCGTCGGAGAAGGACGGTCAGGGCAGAAAAGGCAAGTCGCAACCGGCGGCGTCCGGCAACGGCTTCTGACGGCGAGGGACAAAGGACGCGGCGTGAGCGAGGAACTGGTCGCATTCCGGGACGTCTGGAAGGTCTACTCGGTCGGGCCCGAGGGCGTGCCGGCGCTGCGCGGTGTGAATCTGACGATCCGTCGGGGGGAATACGTCGCCATCATGGGGCGCAGCGGTTCGGGCAAGAGCACGCTGTTGAACCTGCTGGGCTGCCTGGATCGTCCCACGAAGGGGCAGTACCACCTGGGCGGCGAGGACGTCTCGGGCATGAACGACAACCAGCTCTCCGACGTCCGGGGGACGCACATCGGGTTCGTGTTCCAGAGCTTCAACCTCATCCCCGCCCTGACGGTCGTGGAAAACATCGAAATTCCGCTGTTCTACCAGGGGGTTCCGCGCCACGACCGGCATCCCCGCAGCCGCGAGCTTGCCCGGCTCGTTGGCTTGGGCGACCGCATGGAACACCGCCCCGCGGAACTGTCGGGCGGGCAACGGCAGCGCGTCGCGATTGCCCGGGCACTGGCCAACGACCCGCTGGTGCTGCTGGCCGACGAGCCCACCGGAAACCTCGACTCGCACACGACCGAGGACATTCTCGACCTGTTTGACGAACTGCACGCCCGCGGGCGGACGCTCATCATGGTCACGCACGAGGACAGCGTGGCCGGGCGCGCGCAGCGGATCGTGATGCTGCGGGACGGGCAGGTCGAGTCGGAAAACCACCTCCTGGCGAAAGGGCCTGCGGAATGAAGGCCTCGCACAAGGTGATGGACCTCGTCCGCCTCGGGCTGCACAGCATCCTGGTGCACAAGGGGCGGAGCGTTCTGACCTCGCTGGGGATCATCTTCGGCGTCTTCAGCGTGATCGCGATGCTCTCGATCAACGAGGGAGCGGCGCTGGAGTCGGAACGGGCGCTCCGCGAGCTGGGCAGCGACAACATCCTCATCCGGTCCGTCGAGCCGCCCAACCAGGAGTCGAAGGCGACGGCCGAGGGGCGCGGCGCCTCCGTCTACGGCGTGACGCTGCGGGACGTCGCCCGCCTGCGGGACAACATCCCCGGCGTGATGCGGTGCGTCTCCGTGCACAAGACGCAGAAATATGCCCACTACCTGGGGCGGAACCTCTCCGTGACGGTGCTGGGAACCGAGCCGACCTACGCGCAGGCCGCCCGCACCGACGTGGTCGCCGGGCGGTTCCTGACGGCCTCCGACGTGCTGCTGTCCAAGCCGTACTGCGTCATCACGCGGAGCCTGGCGCGTCGCCTGTTCGGCTACCTGGATCCGCTGGGAGATACTTTCCGACTGGCGGGCGAACCGTTCGTCGTCGTCGGCGTGCTGTCCCAACTGCCCAGTTCCCTCAGCGGGCAGGACATCGACGTGGACAATTGCGTGATCATTCCCATCTCGACCGACCGCACGCGGTTCGGGGAATACGAGGTCATGTGGGGCCAGGGCGGCTCGCGGATGGAGAAGGTGGACGTTCACCAGGTCATCCTCCAGATGGAAGGGGAGAAGCAGGTGCTGGACGGGGCGGCCATCGCCCGCAGCCTGCTGGGGCGCTACCACGACCAGCCGGACTTCGAGGTGACCGTGCCGCTGGAACTGCTGGAGCAGCGCCAGAAGCAGCGCCGCCTGTGGAACATCATGTTCCTGGCGATCGCGTCGGTGTCGCTGCTGGTGGGCGGAATCGGGATCATGAACATCATGCTCGCCAGCGTGACCGAGCGGACGCGGGAAATCGGCATCCGACGGGCGCTGGGGGCCAAGCGGCGCGACATCATCGCGCAGTTCCTCGTGGAGGCGGTCTCGCTGACGACGGCGGGGGGGTTGATCGGAATCGCCACCGGGATGCTCATCCCCATGGGAATCGAGCGGGCGCTGAGCGTTCCCGCCGTCATCTCGATCCAGACGCTGTTCTGGCCGTTCCTGATGGCCGTGTCGGTGGGCCTGGCCAGCGGCGTGTATCCCGCGTTCCGCGCGGCCAGGCTGGACCCCATCGAGGCCCTCCGGCACGAGTAGCGGCCTTCCGTTGCGGGGTAGATGGAGGAGGCAACGCGGGGATCAGGGCGGCAGAATGACGCCGGTACCGTCCTGCTCGAAGAAATACTGGCATCTCGAAGCCGTCGCGTACAGGTCGCCCGAGGTTCCACTTTCCACGTGCCCGTCGTAAAAGGCATAGTTGGCCCGGTTGTCGTGGATCAGGTGGATGCGTGCCCACCAGTTGCCCTCGCCGATCGGCCTGAAATTGGCGATCATGTGCCCCTTCGGATCGGTCGAGGGCGCGCCGTACGCCCCGCGCAGGCTGTCGGACAGCATGACCATGCCCGCGGGGTTCGGCACCATGTCCAGGACTTCGATGACCATTCTCGCCGGGTACGGATGTGGCCAGGGGTAGACGTCGGTTGCCAGCGTAATGGTCTGGATGAACTTCCAATCGCTCGGCCCGCCGACGCAGATCCCGTAGGCGTAATTGTCGATCTTCTCGATCGACATCTTGACGAAATCCTGGTCGTAATTGGCGTTGGACAGACAGCCGAACACGCCGGGATTGCTGATGTAACGAGTGGCGCCCTTCGCAAAGCACCCGTCGCTGGCGGCGATGTATTGAGACCAGAGGTCGATCCCTCCACCCGCCGTCGTCTGGGCTATGATGGTGCCGCCCCAGTCGCCGGCATAGGCGTGCAGGGCGACGGCGCATTGGTGGAGGTTGCTCATGCACACGGCCGACCGGGCCAGTTCCTTGGCCTTCTTCAGGGAAGGCATCAGCAGGCTCACCAGCAG
>DNAS01000136.1:0-183 GCA_003485185.1 Phycisphaerales bacterium
ATGATAAGCAGTCAATATCTTTGAAGGCAATCCTCATCCTTGACATTGTGATTGAAGCAATAGATGAAGCCAAGTGTGGCAGTGCCAAGAGATGAAAAGGGTGAATTCATTCTTATGAAGCGTAAGCGAATACTGAAATACGTAGCGACCAAAGAGTTGCAGAAGCACACCTGCATGGCGTAT
>DNAS01000136.1:425-2523 GCA_003485185.1 Phycisphaerales bacterium
GCTCACCGCAAAGCATGTTGTTGAAGATATCTCAAAGTCTAGTGGTTTCGCCACAATAACAGCGCCTAGAGACAACAAGTCTAGGCCCCCCGAGTTTGACAGTTCAGCTTGTCAAAGTGCCCGATAAAGCCCCGAAAACGCGAAATGCGGCGCAAAATCGCGGTTTCGACGATTTTGGTTGTAGTGACGAATATATGCAGCAAATACGAAAATAAACCTCGCAATAGCATTGTGAAGTGATATAATGACGTCTAGCCATGTATATCCGAACAGTAGAACGAAAACACGGCTCGAAAACCTATCGCTACGTTCATCTGGCAGAGTCCTACCGCACGCCCGACGGCAAGATACGGCAGAGGATGATCGCCAACCTCGGAAACCCCAAGGACTACAAGCCGGCCGAGATCCGGAAGATCCTCGCGGGACTGAAGCGCGTGTTCGGCATCGAGGAGTCCGGGCCAGCCCCGGCATCCCCATCCGTCCCCCCGCCGGATGCCGTCATGACGGCCTACGACTTCGGCGGGGCGTACGCGGTGATGAAGCTCTTCGACCAGCTCGGCTGGGCCGATCCGATCCGCTGGCATCTGCGCGGCGGCCGCCACCAGTTCGACGTGCTGGGGAACATCAAGGTCCTGCTGGCCAACCGCCTCCTCGACCCCTGCTCGAAGCTCCACATCCTGGACTGGCACGAGGGCGTCTTCGTGCCGGGCGTGGACCGCGCTGCAGTGACATACGAGCGCCTGCTGCGAGCCATGGACTTCCTGCACCGCCACAAGGCGTCGCTGGAGGTCGCCTTCGCCCGGAAGCTCCTGACGCTCTTCGACCAGGAGGTGGACCTGGTCTTCTACGACGTGACGTCGACGTACTTCGAGATCGACGGACCGGACGACCCGGCAGGAACGAAGTCCACCCTGCGGCAATGGGGGTACTCGCGGGACCACCGGCCGGACCTTCCGCAGGTGGTGGTGGGCCTCGTGATGACTCGCGACGGATTCCCGATTTGCCACCACGTCTGGAAGGGGAACACGCTGGACGCGTCGACCGTGCAGGAGGCGGCGAAAGACCTCCAGGGGCGCTTCGGGATCCGGCGGTGCGTTTTCGTGGGCGACCGGGGCATGCTCTCGGAGGAGAACCTCGCGGTCCTGCGGGAGGCGGGGCTCGACTACATCGTGGCGCACAAGATGCGCCGGAACGAATCGGTGCGGGAGGTGCTGCCCCGGGTGGAGGACCGGCTCACGGACCCGGCGAACGAGAGCGTGGCGGAGACGACCTGGGAGGGCCGCCGCTTCGTGGTGGCGCACAATCCCGAGATCGCGGCCCAGACGCGGAAGTCGCGGGAGCGGATGATTCGGGAGGCGGCCCGCTTCATCGACGAACGGATCTTCAAGCTGGAGCTCCAGGACGAAGGCGTCAAGGGGCGGGGCCGGCCGGCAACCGACCAGGGGGCGCTCCTGCGGATCCACGACTATCTCCGGGACCGGAAGCTGCTGCGCTATACCAGCGTCTTCCTGGACCCGGACGGGCAGGTCGCGTGGAAGGCGAACGTCAAGAACCGGAAGTGGGAGAACCGGATCGACGGGAAGCTGGTGCTGGAGACGTCGGAGAAGGCGCTGCCCGCCGCGGAGATCGTCAAGCGCTACAAGGAGCTGGCCGACATCGAGCGCGCCTTCCGGACGATGAAATCGTCGCTCGACATGCGCCCGGTCTTCCACCGCGTGGACCGGCGGATCGAGGCGCACGTCTTCCTGTGCGTGATGGCGCTGCAGATCGACCGGGTGGCGCGGCACCGCCTGCACGCCGCCGGGATCCACACCCTGCCGACCCGTGTCCTGGAGTCGCTCGACCGGTACCGGATGATCTCGACGCGGCTCGACGGCGGCCGGACGCACACGACGCTGGCCTCGCCGCGTCAACAGCCCCAGGACTTGTTTGCCGGTCTCGGCGTTCCTCATCCCGCGCTCCGGGACGCCACCACGGAGGGCTGACCCCGCCCGAAAGGGCGTTTGTAGTGGAAAACCCAAATCGAAAAAGCCTGACAGGGTAAGTACTTACGCGCGCGAACTGTCAAGCGTGGGGTGCCCCCGGATGGGATCAACAC
>DNAS01000055.1:0-6816 GCA_003485185.1 Phycisphaerales bacterium
GCAAAGCGTGCCACCCATCCCGCCAAAAGGCGTCACCGGGCGGCGTCTTCGACGTTTTTCCGGGCGTCGATCGCCTGGTTGACCAGTCCGTCGGCGTCCTTGTTGTCTTCGCGACGGACGTGCCGGATGGAAAACCGGGCGAAACGTCCGGCGAGTTTTTGCGCCTCGTTGAACAGGGGGCGAAGCCCGGCGTTCTTGACGCGGTACTGCCCGTTGAGCTGGCGGACGAGCAGTTCGGAGTCGCTGACGATCTCGATTTCGTCGGCGCCGAGGGCGGCTGCGGAAGCGAGGGCGTGGAGCAGCCCCTTGTATTCGGCCACGTTGTTTGTCGCCCGTCCGAGGAAATATCCGCCGGCGTGGAGAATCGTCCCGTCGTCGGCGCGGAGGACGACACCCGCCGCAGCCGGGCCGGGATTCCCGCGAGCGCCGCCGTCAATGTATCCGGTTACGCGCAAGACTTGTCCCTGTGGATTCGCGGCATTTTCCATGAACGGGGCTACACCGGATTTCTCTGTGCCTGCGGGTCCTTGACCAGGTAGAGGATTCGCCCGCAATTGTCGCAGGTGCGCACCTCGTCGCGGCTGTGAAGCGCGTTGGCGTGCTCGGCCCGCAACGCCATGTAGCACCCGCCGCAGACATACTCGTGCGGGGGTCTTTTCCCGTGAATCTCGATGGGCGCCATCGCCTCTCCGGCGTGGCTGAGGGCCAGGCGCTCGAAAATCGAGAGCACTTCCGGGGAGATTCCCTTGGCGGATTCGGCGCGCTGGGTGTTGAGCTGGTCGGTCATGGCCTGGAGCTTGGCGATCTGCTCGGTGTTGGACGCCTGGATTTCCGCGAGGCGCTTTTCCTCGGCGGCGACCTTTTCGACCGCCTGGGCCGCCTGCGTCTTGATCGCCTCGACTTCCTGAAGAATCTTCAGGCCGTCCTCTTCCTGCTTGGCGTTGTCGGCCTTGAGCGAGTTGATCTGCGTGAGAATGGCGGCGTATTCCTTGTTCGTCTTGGCGGCATTGAGCGCCGCGCGGAGCTTGTCCACCTGTTGCTGGCGCGTCTTGAGGTCGAGTTCGAGGTTGTCGGCTTCCTTGCGGCGAAGCTTGGAGCGATCCTCCAGTTCCTTCTGTTCGGCGCGGAACTGGTCGATCCGTTTCTGCTGTGTGGCCACCGCAAGCTGTCGCGTCCTGAGCCGCCGACGGACGTCCGAGAGCTGGCGCTCCACGGATTGCAACTGCAACAGGGCGTCAAGCAACTGTCCCATGAATTACCCTCTTTACTTGTTATGGGTCGAAATCCCCATTATGGCGACGGCCAGGGGGATTTCAAGGGATTTTGCCCCGGACCGCGGGTACGGACGGGAGAAGTCTTGAAGCCCCCGCCCCGGAAGGATACGATTCGACTCTGCCCAAGACAGGGATTGAAGGAGTCATCATGATTCGTCTAGGTGTTGTGGGCTTCGGTGGGTACGGCTGGAACCTGATCGAAGCGATCCGCAAGGTCTCCGCCCAGCGCCCCTGCCGGATTGTCGCGGCCGCGGACACCCGCATGCAGGACTTCCCCGACAAGGTGGAATGCCTCACGCGCGACGGCGTGGAACTGTTCGACGACGCGACGAAGATGTACCGCGACCTGCGAGGAAAGTGCGACGCGGTCTACATCGCCACGAGCATTTCCTCGCACGCGCCGCTGGTGGTCGCAGCGGCCGAGGCGGGATACCACGTCCACCTCGAAAAACCCCCCGCCGCCACCGTCCAGGAAGTGGACCGGATGATCGAGGCGGTGGAGAAAGCCGGCGTGCTGTGCCTCGTCGGCTTCCAGGCGGTCCACGCGAAGGACGTCCGGTTCGTCAAGGACTGCATCGTCTCCGGCCGCTTGGGCAAGGTCCGGACCATCGCCTGCCGGGCCGGCTGGCCCAGGAACCGAAAATACTACCAGCGGAACGACTGGGCCGGCAAACTCACCAGCGGACGCCACTGGGTGCTCGACGGGCCGGCGACGAACGCCCTGGCCCACCAGTTGACCAACATGCTCCTGTGGGCCAGCCCGCGCGAGGGGCACTACGCGGTTCCGACGGCCGTCCGCGCCGAGCTGTACGCCGCACGCGGCGCCGAACCGGCCGCCAGCCGCTCGCACGACACAGCCGCCATCGAAATCCTCACTGCCGACGGGACCAAGGCCTACTTCCTCGCCAGCCATTGCAGCGAGAGCCTCTTCGGACCGATCACCGAGATCCGCGCCGAACGCGGAACCCTCGTCTGGCAGGGCGACCGACAGGCGACCGTCCACTACGCCGACGGATACGAGGAGACCTGCCCGCACGACCCCGAGCAGCGTCTCACCATGGTGACGAACTTCCTGGACGCCGTCGAGCGCGGCGCCGGCGCGGGCCTGCGCTGCACCCTCCACGACGCGCGGAACATGGTCCTCGCGCTGAACGGCGCGCACGAGAGCAGCCGGGGCGTCCACGCCGTCGATCCGAAGCAGACCTACCGCGCCGACGACGACACCGACGCCGAACGCACCGTCGTCCGCGGACTGGACGACCTGCTCAACGCCGCCGCCCAGACGCCCTGCCTCTTCAGCGACCTGCCCGACCGCGCCCCCTGGACGGTCGCCACCGAACCGTTTGAACTGACGGCGTACGACCGCTTCCCAACGCAGTTTCGCGCGGACTGACCGCAGGCGCACTCCATGATCAAGGAACACAGCCAACTCGTGGTCGCCGCCGCGGGCGCGACGGACTTGGCGGTGACGGCCGGCGCGTGGATCGCCTCGTACTACCTGCGATTCCACTCCGGGCTGCTGCCCCACAGCGGAATCCCCCCGCTGGCGGACCTCACCAACGCGGTCGTCCTGACGCTGCTGCTGACGATCATCGTCTTCGGGCGAATGGGCATGTACCGCCCGCGGCGCATGCAGCCGCTCTGGGTGGAGGTCTTCGAGATCCTCCGCGCCTGCGCCGTGGTGTGGGTGCTGGAGGTCATGCTGAGCTACTTCCTGTACAAGCCCCGCCTGTCGATCCTGTTGCAGGGGACGTTCCTGGTCGTCTGGCCGGTGCTGCTGGTGGCGTATCGCGGCACGGGCCGGGCGTTCCTCCGCTACCTGCGCCGTCAGAGCCGCAACGTTCGCCGGGCGGCCATCGTCGGCGCGGGGCGACTGGGGCAGAAAATCCTCTACGCCCTCCGCCGGCAGCGTTGGACGGGCTATGAGATCGGCTACTTCGTGGACGACCGCCGCATCGGCGGCGAATTCCTCGGCGTGCCCGTGCGCGGGCCGATCGCCAATGTCGACGCCGTCCTGGCACGCGAGCCCGTCGACGCGGTCTTCGTCGCCCTGCCCCACGACCGTGCCGATCAGATCGCCGACGTGCTCAACAAGCTCTCGACCAGCCTGGCCGACGTGAACGTCGTGCCCGACCTGCTGAGCTACCACTTCCTGCGGCACCAGGTCTTCCAGGTCGGCGGGCTGCCCGTGGTGAACCTCACGCACAGCCCGCAGAGCGGATGGAACGCGGCGGTCAAGCGGCTCTTCGACGTCGTGTTCGCGATGGCGGCGCTGGCGGTGCTGGCGCCGCTGATGACGGCCGTCGCGCTGGCGGTCAAGCTCACCAGCCGCGGACGCGTGTTCTACACGCAGCGCCGCGCCAGCATCGGCGGAAAGGAATTCGACATCCTCAAGTTCCGCTCCATGTACGCCGACGCCGAGCGCGACACCGGCGCCGTCTGGGGCGCCGCGCCCCACGACCCGCGGATCACGCCCGTCGGGCGCTTGCTGCGCAAGCTCAGCCTCGACGAGCTTCCGCAACTGTTCAACGTGCTCACCGGCGACATGTCGCTGGTCGGGCCCCGCCCGGAGCGCCCGGAGTTCATCCAGCGCTTCGGCGAGCAGGTGCCCCGCTACATGCTCCGCCACCACGTCAAGGCCGGCCTGACCGGCTGGGCCCAGGTCAACGGCTTCCGCGGGCGGACCAGCCTGTCCAAGAGAATCCAGTACGACCTGGACTACATCAACCGTTGGTCCTTCTCGTTCGACCTGTGGATCCTCCTGCGAACGATCTTCCGGGGCTTCTACAACCGGACGGACTGAACGGGAGCCCGTAGCCGGGAGCCCGTTCTCGCGGCAAGGCGCGGAGAGATGCTTTTCCAGATCGACGACACGATCGTGGCGGTTTCATCGGCGGCAGGCGCGTCCGCCCGGGCGATCGTGCGCCTCAGCGGCCCGGGGGCGCTGGCGCTGGCGGGCGAGGTGTTCCGCCCCGCCGCCGGGCGACTGAACGAGCTGGGCGGTTTCCGCGCCGCCGACGGCGCGGTGACCATTGCCGCCGAAGGAATCGAACTGCCCGCCCGGGTGTATGTCTTCCGCGCGCCGCGCAGCTACACACGCCAGGACCTGGTCGAGCTTCACCTTCCGGGCAGTCCGCCGGCCGCGACCGCCCTCGTGGCCGCGCTGACCGACGCCGGCGCCCGGCCGGCCCAGGCCGGCGAATTCACCGCGCGGGCGTTCTTCTCCGGGCGCATCGACCTGTCGGCCGCGCAGGGCGTCGCCGACCTCATCAACGCCGCCGACGACTCCCACCGCCGCGCCGCCGTCCGCGCCGTCGGCGGCGAGGTGCACCGCCTCTGCGAATCGCACGCGGCGAAACTGGCCGAGGCGCTGGCGACCGTCGAGGCGTCCATCGACCTGGCCGGAGAGGACCTGGAGATCGACCGCCCCGCCGCGCTGGCCGACGAACTCCGCCGCGCCGCGCGGGCCCTGGACGACACGGCCAGCCGCGCCCGCGAGATGGGCGAGTCGGCCGACGCGCCCCGCGCCGTGCTGGCCGGGCGCCCCAACGTCGGCAAAAGCTCGCTGCTGAACGCGCTGGCCGGCTGCGACCGGGCGATCGTCTCGGCCACAGCCGGCACCACGCGCGACGTGCTGTCGGCCCCGGTCACGCTCGCGGGCGACTGCGGCGCGATCCTCCAGGACGCCGCCGGGTTCGCGCAGCCAGACGGGCCGGTCGCCCTGGAAGCCGACGCCGCCGCCCGACAGGCCGTCCGCGCCGCCGACGTCCTGCTGCTTCTCGTCGCAGCCGACTGCGACGACGTGTCTCAAGACCTCCTCCTGCTCGACCGCGCCCGCGCCGACAATCCCCGCGCGCCGCTGCTGGTGCTGCTGAACAAGTGCGACCTCGCGGCCCCGGCGAAACTCGCGCAACAGGCCCAGACCCTCCGCGCCGCCACCGGCGTCGAGCCTCTCGCCGTCTCCGCGCTGCGCGGCCAGGGGTTGCAGGCCGTCCGCGCGGCCCTGACCGACGCGCTGGGCCTCCACGCCGACCGCGCGGGCGAAGCCCTCGGCCTGCACCGCAGGCAGCGCCGCTGTTTGCTGGCAGCCGCTGCCGCAACCGGACGCGCCGCCGCCCTGCTCCAGCCGGCCGAGAACCTCTCCGACGTGGCTGAGCTGGCCGCCGTCGAACTGCGGGCCGCCCTCCACGAACTGGGGCAGATCAGCGGGCAGATCGTCACCGAGGACATCCTCGGGCGAATCTTCGCCCGCTTCTGCGTGGGAAAGTAACCTCCGCTTCGCCCGGAATGCGCATATCCGATTGCAGTACCTCGGGTTAAGATTCCACCCTCCCTTTCGCCCCCGACAGGGCCCACCGAACGTTTTCCGTGGGTTATCCCCTGTGAGAATCACCCGTTACCGGATGGAAAATCCGGTCAGGGCCCCAACGACTGCTTACAATATAAAGGAACTCTAACGAAACCTACAATGAGCCGCGTAGGTTTTGTTAGAGTTCCTACGGCGGGCAGTCCGCCGGAGAGCCGTTCCAATTCCCATCTGCCAGTTGCGGAAAGGGGCACGCATATGAAGATCGAAGAATATCTCACCAAGCAGGGCATCGCCTTCGAGAAACACGAGCATCCCCCTGCCTACACCGCGCAGGAGGTCGCGGCCGAGGAGCACGTCAGCGGGAACCTGATGGCCAAGTCGGTCGTCGTGCAGGCGGGCGAGTCGTTCGCGATGTGCGTGCTGCCCGCCAGCTACAAGCTGGACATGGCCAAGGTCGGAAAGGCCCTGAAGGCAAAGAAGGTCCGTCTGGCCGACGAGCAGGAACTCGCCAAGCTCTTCCCGGACTCGGAAGTGGGTGCCGAGCCGCCCTTCGGCAACCTCTACGACCTGCCGACGCTGGTGGACGAGCACCTGACCACGGACAAGAAGATCGTCTGCCAGGCCGGCTCGCACCGCCAGGCGATCAAGCTCGACTTCGCCGCCTACCAGAAACTCGTCAAACCGAAGATCGCCGACATCGCCGTCCACCTGTAATGCGCGTCGTGCCAATCCTGCGATTCGGGCGCATGGCCTGTCCCGATGCGCTTTGCGGGACTGGCCGTGCGGGAGGAAGACACCCTCGATCCCGATATGCAACATCGGGATTGAGGTTGGCGCCCGCGCGGGACGGAACAATCCTTCTTCCCTCCGCGACCTCCGCGTTCTCTGTGGCGAATTCTTGTGTCAGAAGCTCTTCGTCCCGCCGGTCAGGAACGGCGGCACTACGGCAGGAAATTGTTCACCACCTCAACGACCAGCCACGCCAGCAGGCACGTCTGGAGCAACGCCAGGGGCGTCGCGAGGAGCAATCGGCCCCAGAAGCGTTTGCGCTGGGCGGGTTCGAGCAGCCTTCGCGTCCGCAGCGCCCGCCAGACGTGGTAGAGCGCGGGCACGGCCGTCACGAGAAGGTACAGCCCCATCAGCGCCGCGCGGAGGGCGCGGCGCGAGTGATACTCGGGCGTGCCGGGCGTTTCCGACGTCTCGACGGGTTCCGGGGGGGGTAAGCTGCGTGCA
>DNAS01000055.1:6980-18206 GCA_003485185.1 Phycisphaerales bacterium
TGCACGCAGCTTACCCCCCCCGGGCGCGGCGGACGGCTTCGTTGACGAGTTGCTCCACCTCGGCCGGGCGCGACAGGTGCTGCCAGACGACGGCCGGCACGTCGGGCTTCTCGCCCGCGTGGAACAGCAGGTTGCCCGTTCCGATCGCGCGCTCCCAGACCGCCGCCGACGGCTGGACGCGGACGATCCGCTTCAGGGCGCACTCGCCCAGCTCGACGCGCGTCAGCCCGGAAATCCGCAGCACCCGCAGGTTCGTCAGCACGTACATCCGCCCGCCCCACTGCGCGCAGGCGACCATCACCCGCAGGCAGGCGGCCGCCACGCACACCAGCACCACCGTCTGCCGCGCGACGGGCAGCGCGGGCACGGTCAGGCTCGTGGCGACTGCGACCAGCCCCGCCGCCACCAGCACCGGCCCGGAGACCAGCAGCACCGACCAGAAGCTCGGTTTGGCGGCGTAGAGAACCACCTCCCCGTCGCGCAGCATGCGCTCGGAGACGACGGCGGCGGGCGCGACGGCGGCGGGTTCGGCCGAGGGACTCATGGGCGCTCCTCCCCGTTGACCGCCCGGCGGTGGCGGTCCAGCACGCAGAGGTCCGGAAGGTTGCGGTAAAGGTTGTCGAAGTCCAGGCCGTAGCCGACGACGAACTCGTTGTCGATGTCGAATCCCAAAAAATCGGGCTCGCCCCTGTCGCTGCCGGAGCCTTCTGCGAAAAGCTTCCGCAGCAGCACGCACGTCCGCACGCTGGCGGCGCCGGCGTCGCGGACGGCCTGGACCAGCGCGCCGATCGTTCGTCCGGTGTCGAGGATGTCGTCGACAATCAGCACGTCCTTGCCCGACAGGTCCGGCAGTTGCGTGCGGAAGTTCACCCCCTGCGAGACCGTCGCGGCGTTGGGATAGGAGCTGACGGAGACCAGCTCGATCCGCATGGCCAGGGGCAGTTGGCGCATCAGGTCGGCCAGGAAGATCACCGCCCCGGTGAGCACGGCAAGGATCGTCACCTCGCGCCCGCGGTAGCAGGCGGCGATCTCGTCGGCGAGTTCCGCCACGCGCGCGGAGATGCGGTCGCGGGGCACGAGCACCCGCGCCTCGTCGCGATACGCCCGGTGGAATGAGGTGGCATCGTGTCGCATGGGCGGTGTCCGGCGGAGTTCGACGCGGGTGCATCGTACCGCCGCGGCGGGACGAATGCAATTGCCCCGGGAACCGCGCCGCGGCTTGGGCGTCTGTTACATGTCCGGAAATGTCCACTTTGCGACTTGTCCGGAATTGCGGAAGCGTTGTAAGTTCTGCTCCCGACTGCTGCGCGGGCGCAGAACATTGATTTCCCCCGTTGCGGGGGGTACGATTCGCAAAGATTGTCCAACCTCGTGAAAGGAGAACTCATGCGATCCTCGAAACTGCTTGTGGTCCTGTTGTCGGCGGCTGCAATGTCGGCGACCGCGTTCGGTCAGGCGGCGGGCGCTGGAGCGCCGCCCAAACCGGCCGCCGCGCCGATGCCCCCGGCCGAACCCGTCCTCAGCCACATTCCCGCCGGAGCGATGGGATTCGCGGTGGTCAACAACCTCCAGTCCGGCACGGAAAAGCTGGACAAGTTCCTCGGCGACATCGGCCTGGGCGAGATGATCAAGGCCAGCTTGCCCGAAGGGACGCTCTCCCCGATCCGCGGAATGCTGGGTGAGGGATTCAACCCCAACGGCGGGCTGGCCGTCGTGATGCTCGACGTGCAGCAGTACGGCGTGGACGTGATAGAGCTGATGCAGGGGCGGCGCCGTCCTCGTCCCGCCGCCGGCGAAGCGCCCGCCACCCAGCCGGCAGCGGCGCCCAAGTTGCCCGTCGTCTTCTTCATCGCGGGCAAGGGCATCAAGGAGGTCTTCACCAACTTCGATCCCATCGAGCCGACCGGCGACAGCAAGTACGCCACGCTGATGCTGCCCCCGGGCCCGATGTTCGCCGCGACGGTGGGCGGATACGTCATCGTCAGCCCGAACGACAAGGCCCTGACGGCCATCATCGAGTCCAAGACGCCCGTCGCCAAGGAACTATCCGCCGACGTGCTGGCCAAGGTGTCCAAGGCCGACCTGGCGATCCACGTGAACATGACCGTCACCGGCCCGCTGGTGAACAAGATGATCCAGCAGGCCGAGCAGCAGATCGCCCAGATGAAGCAGATGATGGCGCAGGGCGGCGGCGGTCCGATGCCCGCGATGGGCCCGATGGGAATGTTGATGGGCATGGGCGACGTGCTGCCGATGTACCGCGAGGCCCTCAGTCAGATCCAGGGCGTGACGATCACCGCCGGGTTCGCCAAAACCGGCCTGTTGATCGAGGAGATCGTCGCCTGGTCGCCCGAGAGCAAGATCGGCAAGTCGCTCGCGTCGATGAAACCTCCCGCGGACAAGCTCGTCGACCGCCTGCCGGACCTGCCGTACGTCCTGGCCGTCGGCGCCGGCTGGCAGAACAACCAGGAAATTACCGGCACGACGATGGACATGCTGGGCAAACTGCTGGGCGGCGTGGACGAGGAACTCCGCTCGCGCACGCTGAACCTCGTCAAGTCGTTCTATGACCAGGTCAGCGGACTGCAACTGGTCGCCGGCGGCGCGCCGAAGGGCAGCGGGCTGTTCGGCGTGGCGTTCGTCCTGAAGTGCAAGGACTCCGAGACGGTCAAGGGTCTGCTGGCGGAGAAGGCGGCCATCAGCAAGGACCTGCTTAAGAGCTTCCTGAAGGGCATGATGGGCCCGCGCGACCTGACGGAGTTCGACCAGGTCCAGATCGCCTACGTCAAGGACGTCGAGAAGGTGGACGAGCTGTCGGTGGACGCGGTGACGATCGACCATCCGGAGCTGGCCACCATGTCCGACAAGGACAAGGAAGAGATGACCAAGGTGCTCGGCGAGTCGAAGATCCGCCTGCTGGTGGCGGCGCCAGACAAGAACACCGTGGTGGTGACGTTCGGCGGGTCCAAGACGTTCCTAGCCGAGACGATCGCAGCCACCAAGGCGGCCAAGGGAACGATCCTCGCCGACGCGGCCGCCGCCGAGGCTATGGGCTATATGCCCAAGAACCTCTGCTCGCTGGCGCTGTTCAACGGCGGGAACCTCTTCCAGGTGATCATGGACGGCGCGAAGGTCATGGAACCGGACTCGCCGCCCCCGCCGTTCAGCATCAACTGCAAGACCCCCATCGCCATGGGCGTGGGCGTCAGCGGATCGACGGAGAACGTCGTCTTCTACGTGCCGGCGGAACTCATCAAGCAGGCGGTCGGCGCGTTCATGCAGGTCGCCGGCCCGCGCCGAGGCCCGGGGCCTGTCCCGGCTGAACCCGCCCCCGGCAGCGAGGATTTCTGATCCGCCGGACATCGCAGCAGGTACAACGACGGGCCGTCGGCACATCGCCGGCGGCCCGTTTCTTTTCCCCTTCAAACCGTCTCACGCGCGGCGGGTGCGCCGGATCAGCGTCACCACGCCGGCCGCCAGCAGGATCATCGTCACGGGTTCCGGCACCATCATGTCCTGCACCTTGCAGCTGTGCAGGACGATCGTGCTTTCGGACGGCGTATAGCTGCCCGGAAGGCCCGCCAGAAGCGTCTGTGCGGCGGACGCGACGGCTGAGTTGTTCGTGATGCGGAACGTCCCGCTGTTCGGGTTGTACCCGTTGCAGGGGTTTTCGTAGAGGACTTCCCAGATAGCGGTCTGCAAGGCCGCGGCCGCCAGCCCGGTCGTCACGCTCGACGCGTGCGTCTCAAACAGGTACGCCGCCAGGTTCCCGCCCGTCAGTTGGCTCGGAGACCGTTCGTCCACGTCGCCGCTGCCGAGGTACTGGAGAATGTCCACGCAGTAGGCCGTGAGGTTCTGCCCCTGATACGACAGGAGCACCTGCCCGGCCGAGATCGTGGAATGGTTCGCGGGAGAGCCGGAATAATGGAGCGTGACCGACGCCTTGAGTCCCATGCCGTTGTAGGTCATGACGTCGGCGAAAGCCGCCGAAGCGCAGAATCCCACCATCCCCGCTGCCACCAGTGAAATGACAATTCGATTCGTTTTCATCGTTGGCTCCTTGACCTGATGAAAAACTCTTTCCCTCACCTGCCGCGCGGGAGCGATCCCTCGCGGCCCTCCTTCGCAACGTGTACGGAAGGAAGGTAGGATCCACTTCGCGGAGCGGCAAATCGGCGGCGCGTTTTTTACAGGCCGGAACCGGAGGATCGGTTCGGACGGGAGCGAGTCTTCCCGCCACGGATTCTCCGAAGCAATGGGCGGCGACGGCTTGACGTGGCCCGTCGCGGTCCGGATACTTTTCACGTTGGAACGTCAGGAAGGGCGCGATCTTCCCCCTCCGACCCGCGAAGTTTCGATCGCGAAAACCACGAGGTTTTCCTCGTCGCCGATCCGCGTTCCGCAATCCGGCGGAGAGGCTGGATTCTCCGCCTCGCCTTGCCCTTTGCGGGAGAGAGCAATGAGCATTCGTTCGATCGTCCTGGGTCTGCTGGCCGCCGTGTTCATCGCGGGCTTCGGATACCTCAATGACTCGGTGATGCGCCTGACCTACCTCGTGGGCAACCACTTCCCGATTTTCGTCTTCGGGCTGCTGATCCTGTTGACCATCGCCGTCAACCCGCTGCTGGGTCTGTTCGGAAACCGCGCGAAGCTTCGTCCGTCGGAGCTGGCTGTCATCGTGGCGATGATGCTGGTCACGTGCAGCATTCCCGGAAGCGGGCTGATGCGCACCTTCACCAACGTCCTGGCCCTGCCCATCCACTTCAACCAGGTCCAGGCGGGCTGGAAGAAGAACCAGGTGCTGGAGCTGACCCCCGACGCCCTGCTCCCGGCCGACGGGGAATATCGAAAGGAGATGATCTCCGAGTTCCTCACGGGGCACTTCCGCGGGGCCGACCTCCCGCTGACCGATCCGCGCGTCGTCCCGTGGGAATACTGGAAGAAACCGTTGCTGAGCTGGATGCCCCTGATCGTCCTGATGAACGTCGGGGTCCTCTGCCTGGCGCTGGTGGTCCACCGCCAGTGGTCGGCCTGGGAGCGCCTACGCTACCCGGTGGCCGACTTCGCCACCGCCCTGACCAGCCAGGCCGGAAACGGCTCGCTCCTGCGCAACCGCCTGTTCTGGTTCGGGCTGGGGACGATCTTCACCATTCACCTGATCAACGGGCTGCATGTCTGGTATCCCGACCACATGGTCCAGATCCCGCTCCAGGTGGACATGTCGCAGATCGCCCAGAAGTGGCCGCAGTTCGGGCGCGCGCCGTACTGCTGGAATCTCCTGAGGCCGATTTTCTACCCGACGGTGGTGGCGTTCGCGTTCTTCCTGGCCTCGGACGTGAGTTTCAGCCTGGGCGTGACGCAGCTGCTGTTCGTCCCGCTCATGGCGGGACTGATCGTCGCGGGCGTGAACACGCGGACGGACTGGATGACCGGGGGCACGATCAGTTCGCAATTGGCGGGCAGTTATCTCGGCCTGGGGCTGATCCTGTTGTACGTCGGGCGGCGCTACTACGCCAATGCCTTGAAGGCGGCCCTGACGTTCCGCAGGCAGGAGGGCGTGGAATCGTACGCCGCCTGGGCGCTGCGGGTTTTCCTGCTCTGCGCGGCCGGGATGGTGCTGTGGCTGGTGTTCCGCACCAGTCTGCCCTGGCCGTTCGCCGTGCTGGTGGTTCTCTCGCTGTTCCTGATGTTCCTGGTGATGAGCCGCCTGATCGCCGAGACGGGGCTGATCTACATGCAACCGAGCTGGCAGCCGCTGGCGGTGCTGATCGGGTTGTTCGGGTGGGAGGCGCTCGGACCGCAGGTGGTGATCGTGGCGGGCCTGATCTGCGCGGTGCTGACGATCGACCCGCGCGAGGCGCTGATGCCCTTTGTCGCCAACGCGCTGAAGCTGGGCGAGAACACCCAGGTCCGCCCGGGCCGGCTGGGATGGGTGATGGCGGTGGTGTTCCTCGTCGGGCTGGCGGTGGCGGTCCCCGTGGTGCTGGGGAGCAATTACGCCCGCGGATACCCGCTGATGGACTACTGGGCCAACAACATGGTGCCCCGCTTCACGTACAACGCCGTCTCGAACCAGATGGACCAGCTCCGCAACGCCGGACTGCTGGAACAGTCCATGAACTACACGACGTGGGAGCGCGTCCGGGCGGCCTGGCCGCTCCAGGCGGAACAGAAATCATTCCTCGCTTGGGGCGGGCTGGGGTTGCTGCTGGTGCTGGTGGCCAGCTATCTCCGCCTGCGGTTCACCTGGTGGCCGATCCACCCCGTGCTGTTCCTGGCCTGGGGAACGGCGCCCCTGGCGCGCTTCAGCCACTCGTTCCTTCTGGGCTGGCTGATCAAGACCTTCGTGACGGGACTGGGCGGCGGGAAGAAATACCGGCAACTTCAGCCGCTGATGATCGGCGTCATCGGGGGCGACCTTCTGGGCGGGTTGCTGTGGATGGCGGTGGGCGCGGCTTACTACGGCGTCACCGGCAACATTCCCACGGCCAACTACATGATCTTCCCGGGATGAGGCGGCGCAGGGACGTCGCGGCCTCACGCGTTGCCGAAATGCTCCGACAGCACGCCGGCCATGTCCCGGGCATATCGTCGCGGGTGATCCGGGCGCGCCGGTTCGAACGCGCCTTTCGCGCGGTTCCACCAGAGGAAACGGCTGAACTCCGTCGTCGACGCCAGACCCCCAGTGATGGCTTTGAACGCATGGGTAAAGGTTCGTCCGCCGGTGCGGTGCGGCCAGTAGTGCCCCACGCCGGGCCGCTCGTGATCGGTTCCGTGATACAGTGCCTCGATCAGGTCTTTCTGGCGGGCGATGTATCCGTCGTCGGCTTCGCCGGGAGGGAAAACCGTATACGTCGCCCCCGAGGCGATCCGGTCCTTCCATCCGTTGTGAAGATCGAACGCCGCGACGTATCGCGTGCCTTCCCGCACTTGCGACTCCAGGAAGGAATGGATGGCCGCCACCTCGGGCCAGGTGCGCGTCACCCAGTCGCGGTTGGGATTGGTCGCGCGGAGATGACCCGCCGGCCAATTCTTCCGCAGGCCGACGCCGACGTGCAATCCGTCCACGTCGACGCAGGGCAGGATCTGCCAGTTCAGCCCCGCGCGCGCCGAGGCGCCGGCGTCGCCGAGCAGATGGCGGACCAGCGCGTCGGCCACGTGCAGGCCGCTGAACTCGGTCAGGTGCTGGTAGGCCTGGACGTAAATCGTCGGTCGCTGCGCAGCCGGGCCGCCGGTTGCCGGCAGGACGATCTCCCATAAGGGACGCCCGTCCTGGGACCGCCCGATCTGGCGAACGCAGCCGGGCGCCGCCCCCCGGGCGAATTCCAGCAGGGAATCCATGTGCGGACGCAGGTACGGAATCTGCGTCGCCAGGTAGAACGGCTTGCCCGTTCCTCGCAGGCCAATCGCGATCCGCCCGCCGTCGCCCTCGACGTTTTCGGCAGGCGACCAGTGGAGCAGGTCTTCGCTGAGATGGATGCACGAAGGCAATACTTCCGCGAACGAGTCGTGCCCCGTCATGCGAGAGACGGTCTCCCGCTCGGCGCCGGCGGGCACGTCAGCCTCCGTCCAGCGACGCGGCCAATGCAGATCGATGCGGCCTGTCGCTCCCCTTTCCAATCCGTCCACCCGCACGCACCAGTAGAACCACTGCGATCCCGACATCGACGTCACGGGATCGCATCGCACCGCGCCGTCGTCCGCCAGGTTCACGCGCGTCGGCGTGCCGCCTTCAAAATCGTCCACGATGTTCATGCGTCGCGCACCTTCGTCTGGGTTTCGTCCCAGGGACCCGTCGGACTCCGCCGGGCGTGCCCGGGTGGCGATCATCCTACCCGAGGATTCCCCCGTTTTACAGACGTGGCGGTTCCGGCCGTCGTCCCCTTCAGGACGATCCGCGAGCCTTCGCGTCGATGAGGTTCCCGTCCCGGCGTTTCGGGAGAACAGGCAGCCGATCAGCCGGCGTCAATGCCATCGCCGACCTGGACCTGGTTGCGTCCGCCCCGCTTGGCGACGTACAGCGCCGCGTCGGCCCGGCGAAGCACTTCGCTGGCTGCCTCGGCAGCGCTTCCGGACCATTGCGCCACTCCGCAACTGATCGTCAGCGCGTGCCCCGAAGGCGTCAGGATCTCCTGCGCCAGGGCGCGAATGCGCTCCGCGCCTTTGCGCGCATCTTCCAATGCCGTCTCCGGCATCAGGATCACGAACTCGTCTCCACCATACCGCGCGATAAGGTCGGTGGATCGCGCCTCGCCGTGCAGCACCGCCGCCAGGGCTTTCAGGATGTTGTCGCCGGCTTCGTGTCCGAATGTGTCGTTGATGCTCTTGAAGCCGTCCACGTCCAGGATCGTCAGGCAGAAGGTTCCGCCGTAGCGGTCGCTGCGGTCGTGCTCGCTTTCCAGTCGTTCCTCGAGCACCCGGCGGGTGTTCACGCCGGTGAGTGAGTCGACCCGACTCTGGAGACGGGCTTCCTGGTAGAGCCTGGCGTTGGTGAGATTGGCGCCGAGGATCTCGCGGACGAGTTCCGCCTTGTAGCGGATGAGCCTATCCGTGCCGGATGTGTGTTCGCCCAGATGACACATGCACAGGAAACCCTGTTGCTCCGCATCCGATCTTGCCTGGGACGAGCTGGTCGCTCGCAGCGGGATAATCAGGTCGGGCGATTCCGCTTCCAGTTCCGCACAGAAGATCGGTACCTCGCCCATCACCACCTCTCCCCTTTGGAGGTTTTCGGCGTTGTCTATGCGTTCGGCAAGCTGTTCTTCCGGGCACGGACAGTGGTTTCGCTGTTTGGCGACAACGGGGCAGTCGTTGTCGGGGAAGCACAGGACGCTCCATTTTGCATCGAACAGCTTGGGCACGTCCGAAGTGACCAGTTCCATGACCTCGTTGAAATCGAGGGACTTGAGATTCTTGGAGAGCATGGCGACCTGCTCGGCTGCGGTCTGCATGGCGCGGATATTTTCGTTGGCGATGCGAAGCTCCTCGACGGTCCGGGCGAGTTCCGCGGTTCGGGCGCGCTCTTCCAGATCCAGGTGGAACGCCTTGAGAAGATTGGCCACCAGCGAGGCGAATTCGTGCAGGTCCTCGATCGGTTTGCCGACGTACTGGTCGAGCAGGTGGTGGTTGATCGCGTACTTGGCCGATTCCATGCCGGCATGGCCGGTCAGCAGGACGCACATGACATCGGGCCTGTCGGCCTTGATTTTCTCGATCAGTTCGATGCCGGTGATGCCGGGCATCACCTGGTCGGAGATCACCATGGCCGTCTGAACGCTGTCGTCGTCGCTGGAAGAAAGGATCTCCAACAATTCCCCGGGCGTTGAAACGAACTCGAAGACGCAGCCGAACCGATCGCAGAGCGGTGCGACTTTTGACGGAAGTGAACTCTCCAACGACGCCAGAAACTCCTCGTCATCGTCCACACAGAGAATCTGGTATTCCTTCATGTTCTTTCCTCCCGAGTGTTCTTCTCGGAATCGGTGTTTTCGCGAGAATGTCGCGTTTCCAGCAGGGTCGTGAACAAGGCAGCCAGTCGGGGATCGAATTGCCTGCCCGCGCCGCCCTGGATTTCCGCTAGTGCCGCATCGGCGGACATCGCGTCGCGGTACGGTCTGGCCGAGGTCATCGCGTCGTAGCTGTCGGCAATCGCCAGGATCCTCGCACCGAGGGGAATCTCTTCTCCCTTCAGGCCGTCGGGATATCCCGTGCCGTCGTACCGTTCGTGGTGGCTGCGAACGATCATCCGCGCGTGGTCCAGGAACTTCAGGTGCTGGAGAATCTTGTCGCCCCGGCGCGGGTGTTCCTGCATGATGGCGAACTCGTCGCCGGTCAGGCGCCCGGGCTTCGCGATGATCGCGTCCGGTACGGCAATCTTTCCGATGTCGTGCAGTTCCGCGGCATACTGGAGGTCCTTGAGGTCTTTCGGATCCATGCCCGCCGCTTCGCCCAGGGCGACCGCCAGTTCGCGGACACGTTCGGTATGTCCGCGTGTGTAGTGGTCCTTTGCCTCGACGGTCTCCATGAGGCTGCCCATGGTGGCCACGTAGAGCGTCTCGAGCTTCTCGCGGTCGCGAAGCCCGCGAAGCGCCACGGAGGCCACGTCGGCCATGAAATTCACCAGGATTCGTTCATTGCGATTGAAGGACATGCCGGGCATCGCGGCGAGAAGCAACACGCCGAGGGGTTGCGCTCCGTGATCCAACGGCGAAAGGGCCACGGGAAAATCCTGCGACACGTCCAGGCCCGGAACCGCTTCGAGAAGCCTCTGCCGCGTCGTGGCAAAGACGGGGTGCCGGCTGCCTCGGAGCCAGCAGAACAACGAATGATCGGCGGGAAGACGCTGCCCCTTGATAAGATTCAGGAGGGCGACGCATCCCGTGTCCACGACCAGCTCCTGCCCCTCGGTCAGCAGGACCGTCGGCTGCCAGCTGGGCATGTGCTCGGCCATCCAGCCCGTGATCGTTTCGATGGCGCCGTGAATGTCGGATGTCGCGCTGATGGCGCGGATGATTTCGAATTGGGACAGGAGCCGACTTCGTTCGGCGTCGTGCGAGATCCGCAGATGGTACTCCTGCACAAGATGCACCACGGCGTTGACGAAGTCCACCGGTTGCTCGATCGGCTTGGTGAGATACTTGTCCAGAACCCTGTCGTTGATCGCGGCAATGGCGGAATCCAGTCCGGCATATCCCGTCAGGAGCACCCGATGGCATCGGGGGCGTATGACCTTGACCTTGTTGAGGAATTCCACCCCTTTCATCTCGGGCATGATCTGGTCGCAGACGATTACCGACAGTCGCTCCGGAGGAAGATTCACGATGAATTTCAAGGCCTCAAGGGGCGACTCGTAAAATTCCGCATGGATGCGGAAGCGGGAGGCGGCCTTTTCGAGGCGCCGCGCGAGAAGCTCTTCGAGGGAACCCAGGAAATCCTCGTCGTCGTCCACAAAGATGACGGTGTATTCCGGTCGACCCGCCAGGGTCGAGTCGATCTCGTTTTCCAGACGCTTCACCAACTCCACGCCGGGCCAGGACAGATCGTGGATCTGGTCGAACGTGGCGCCCCGCAGGGCAGGGCAACGCGAAGCCGCCTCGCGATCGGGCACAAGGAAGACCACCGGCAGATCCGATTGCATGCTCAACAGGGCACGCGTCAGTCCGACGTCCAGTTGTTCGGGCGTTTCGGTGGCCAGGATGGCGGCATCGAATCCTCCGGATTGCACGT
>DNAS01000055.1:18371-18694 GCA_003485185.1 Phycisphaerales bacterium
CTCGAGGTGGTCGACGACGACGACTGACCAGCCCTCGGTACGCATCGCTTCGACCTGCCCGCTGCACCGGACCTCGCCAAGCTTGCAGACTGCCATACAGATGTCTTGCCCGTTCTTACTCATCGAAAAGCCTCATCAGCTTGCGGCATTTCCCCGCCCTGCCCGGCGCCCGCGGAAGAATCATCCTGTTGTGCTGATTCCGAGACGGGCAAACGCACTTCCAACGCAACCCGATCCTTCTCGTTCCTCGCGGCAATGGTTCCTCCGCATCGTTTGACGATGCCCCGGCAAATCCCAAGCCCCAAGCCGGTTCCCTTGCCAAT
>DNAS01000185.1:0-14735 GCA_003485185.1 Phycisphaerales bacterium
AGCGTCAGCATGGCGACGGCGAGGATGCCGTTGCCGAGCCAGAAATTGCGTCCACGCTGGTTGTTCATTCGACGTTTCCTTGCTTGATTCAGGTACGCTGCGCCGCCACCCAGTGGCAGCGCACCCAGTGCCCGTCGCCCAGCTCGGTCTGCTCGGGATAGGCTTCGCGGCAGGCGGCGCTGGCGTGCGCACAGCGCGGGTGGAAATGGCAACCCGTTGGGGGGTTCAACGGCGAAGGCTGGTCGCCGGCGAGGCGGATGATGCCCTCGCCCGCATGCGGCTCGATGCGCGGCACCGCGCTCACCAGCGCCTGCGTGTAGGGATGGCGCGGCGCGCGNNGGTCCGGCACGGGCACCGCGTGCAGCAGGGCCCGCGTGTACGGGTGCAGGGGGCGGGCATACAGCGCGTCGCGCGAGGCGAGCTCCACGATCCGCCCGAGGTACATCACGGCCACCTCGTCGGCGAAATGTTCCACCACAGCCAGGTTGTGCGCGATGAACAGGTACGCCAGGCCCAGCTCTTGCTGGAGGTCGGCCAGCAGGTTGAGGATNNGTGTAGGGATGGCGCGGCGCGCGCAGCACGTCGGCCGCCGCGCCGTGCTCGACGATGCGGCCGAGGTACATCACTGCGACGTCGTGCGCGAGGTACTCGACCACCGCGAGGTTGTGGGTGATGAAGAGATAGGCCAGGCCCAGTTCGTCCTGCAGGTCGCGCAGCAGGTTGAGGATCTGCGCCTGGATGGAGACGTCCAGGGCACTGACGGGCTCGTCGCAGACGATGAAATCCGGCTGGCTGGCCAGGGCGCGGGCGATTCCGATCCGCTGGCGCTGCCCGCCGGAAAACTCGTGGGGGTAGCGCCGGGCGTAGGCGGGCGCGAGCCCGACGCGCTCGAGCAGCTCGCCGACGCGGGCGGCCCGGCGGTTCCGCGGCACGAGCCCGTGCACCGCCAGCGGTTCGGCGATGATGGTTCCCACCGTCATGCGCGGGTTCAGCGAGCTCATGGGATCCTGGAAGATGATCTGCATCCTGCGGCGCAGGGCGCGCATTGGGCCGGCGGACAGCGAGAAGACGTCCTGTCCGTCGAAGACCACCCGTCCGGCCGTCGGCTCGAGGAGGCGCAGGATCGTCCGCCCGACGGTGGTCTTTCCCGAGCCGCTCTCACCAACCAGCCCCAGCGTGCCGCCTCGCGCGACCGACAGGTCCACGCCGTCCACCGCGCGGACGTGCCGTCCCCGCCGCCCCCGCACCGGGAAGTAGGTCTTGAGACCTTCGACCGTCAGGATCGCGTTGTCTTGACCTTGCGGCATCGTTCTCTCACGAAATCCGGCGCGGCGTAGTTCCGGCCGGATCGGTCTGCGGCGATTCGGCGTATCCGGGACACTGCCAGCAGGCGCACCAGTGGCCGGGGCGGACCTCCCGCAGGGACGGCTCCTGCTCGGCGCAGCGGCGGAGCACGCGCCCGGCGGGCGTGTCGAGCGCCTCGCTTGCGCCGGCATCGGCCAGCTCGCGCGTGGCGGCGCAGCGCGGATGGAACTTGCACCCCGTCGGAAAGTTCAGCGGGTTGGGCACACTGCCGGGGATCGTCTCCAGGCGATGCTTCTTCTCGCCCAGGCGCGGCAGCGAGCGAAACAGCCCATGTGTGTACGGGTGCAACGGCTCGGCGAACAGCAGGCCCGCGTCCGTCAGCTCCGCGAGCTTGCCCGCATACATGACCGCCACCGTGTGGGCGGTTTCTGCCACCACAGCCAAGTCGTGCGTGATCAGCAGGATGCTCAGGCGCGTCTCGGCCTGGAGTTGCTTGAGCAGGTCGAGGATCTGCGCCTGGATGGTCACGTCGAGGGCGGTGGTGGGCTCGTCGGCGATGAGCAGCTTGGGGTTGCAGCACAATGCCATGGCGATCATCACGCGCTGCCGCATGCCGCCGGAAAGCTGGTGGGGGTACTCGCCGAACCGCTGAGCCGGCGCGGGAATGCCCACGCGGTCGAGCATGTCGACAGCCAGCTGCTGCGCCTGCCCGGTCGAGACGGTGCGGTGCAGGCGGATGGCCTCGACGATCTGGCTGCCGCACGTGTAGACGGGGTTCAGCGAGGTCATCGGTTCCTGGAAGATCATCCCCGCGCGGCGGCCTCGCACGTCGCGCATCTGCTTCTCGCGGAGCGAGAGCAGCTCGAGCCCGTCGAGCGTGAGTGTGTCGGCGGCGATCTTCGCCGGGGGGACTTGGAGCAGCCGGAGGATCGAATAGGCGGTGACGCTCTTTCCGCAGCCGCTCTCGCCCACCAGCGCGAACGTGCGCCCTGTCGGCACGGCGAAACTCACGCCGTCGACCGCGCGCACCAGCCCGTCGTCGGTGCGGAAGCTCGTCCGCAGGTTGCGGACGGTCAGCAGGTTGCCGTTTCCGGACGGCGTGGCTGTCGGGGCGTCAGACATTCTTGAGCCTCGGGTCGAGGGCGTCGCGCAGACGGTCGCCGAATACGTTCCACGCCAGCACGAGGAAGAACATCGCGCCGACCGCGCCGGCGAGCTCCCACCATCGACCCACCACCAGGTCCATCCTCGCCGCGTCGATCATCTGCCCCCAGCTGGGCATCTCCTTGATGCCCAGGCCCAGGTAGCTCAGGATCACCTCCGAGGTGATCGCGCCGACGAATCCCAGCGAGAACGTGATGATTCCGATGTGCAGCACGTTGGGCAGCACGTGGCGCAGCAGGATGCTGAATCCGCGCCGCCCCGTCGCCCGTGCCGCCAGCACGTAGTCCAGCTCGCGGACTTTCATGACCTCCGCCCGCACCAGCCGGCACGTGCCGATCCAGCTCGTCACCGCCAGCGCCAGGCACAGGCCGGCCAGCCCGTCCAGGTCCATCTCCAGCGGCGTGCCCGCCAGCAGCTTGTGGTCCATGAACGCGAACTTCAGGGCGATCAGGCGGATGATGCCCGGAATGCTCGCCAGCGTGGTGTACAGCCAGACGATCACGTCGTCGAGCCATCCGCCGTAATACCCCGCCACCGCGCCGAGGATCATCCCCAGCGGGACGGCCAGGATGTTCGACCAGAACCCCACCGTCATGGAGGTCGAGGCGCCCAGGAAGGTCTTTTCGAGGACGGACCGCCCGAAGACGTCGGTGCCCAACCAGTGCGAATGCGACGGCGGGGCGTTGATGTTGTCGTAGTTGTAGCTGTCCTTCCATCCGCTCAGGACCAGCGGCGAGATAACGGCAACGAGCGCGTAGATCACGATGACCGCGAAGCAGACGACGGCGGCCTTGTCGCGCAGCAGGCGGCGCAGCGCGTCCGACCAGAGGCTCCTTCCAAGCCTCGGATGGACCGTCGTGCCGCCCGCCGGGTTGTGTTCCGCGCCGCCCAAGATGCGCTCCTATCGCAGTCGAATACGCGGGTCGAAAACCGCGTAGAGGATATCGGTGATCAGCAGGCCGAGGACGTACACCACGGCCGTCAGGAACGTCAGGTCGGTCATGATCGGCACGTCGCGGCTGGTGATGCTCGCCACCATCAAATCGCCCAGCCCCGGCACGCCGAAGAACCGCTCCAGCAGCAGGCTGCCCAGGATCAGGAACGGAATCGCCGTCACCAGGTTGGTCAGGATCGGGAGCATGCAGTTCTTCAGCACGTGTCGGAAGAGGATTCCCGGCAGCGGAACCCCCTTGGCGCGGGCCGTGCGAACGTAGTCGCGGTGGATCTCGTCGAGGATAATGGTGCGGTAGAATCGCACGTCCTGCCCCAGCCCGGCGACGACGGCGATGAGCACCGGCACGTAGATGTTGACGGGGCTGGACAGGCCCCACGCCGCCGGCGGGTACAGCTGGAACATCACCCACTGCCCCAGGATCATGTACGCCAGGTAGGGCACGCACATGCCCAGCACGCTCAGGAACACGCCCGCGCGGTCGATCCACGTGTCGTGATAGTACGCCACGAAGCACGAGAGGATCATGCCGAGCACCCATCCCAGGCCCAGCGCAGGCAGCTGGATGGCCAGGCTGTACCCCGCGCGAGAGAGGATGATGTCGAAAAGCTTTTCGTCGGTGGCGTAGCTGCGCCCGCGCAGGCGCAGCGAGTCGGACAGGTGGACGAAGAACTGCGAGTCGAAGAAATCCGCGGGCGACCAGTCGGTGATTCCCGCACGGCACCGGCCGGCGTTGCCCGGCGCGGTGTTGATGCGGCGGACGATCTCCCCGGCCGTGGCGGCGCCGGTCAGATCCACCTCAAAGGCGCTGCCCTTGGACGGCTGGAGCACCAGAACCGCGCGGGGCGGGGCGGGGGCGCTGGATGTCGCCGGAGCCGTGGCGGGCTCCGCCGGGCGCGGCACCGCAGCAAGCGGGCGATCCTGCGTGAGTTTTTCCGTCGGCGTGTCGTCGCGCAGGCGGAAGACCGCGCGCCCGACGAGGCGGTACTTCGCCTCGCCGCGCTGGTCCTCGCCGGCCAGGCTCAGCCCCAGCGCCTCCGACGCCTCGCCCGAACGGTCGCGCGCCGCCAGCGGCGTCTCGCCCCCGGCCAGGTCGTCCACGTACAGGCGGGCGTGCAGGTTGACCAGCAGCGGGCGGTCGTAGCCGTGTTTCTGGAGCCAGGCGCGACGGGCCTTTTCCCCCTGCTTGGGGTTGACGAAATTCGCCGACACGTCGCCCGCGACCACGCGGAACAGCAGGAACGTCAGGAGCATCACCCCGAAGACGGTGAAGACCGCCTGCACGAGCCTGCGGAGGATGAAGCGGGTCATCGTCGCCTACCTCCCGCCCAGCTGGGCCCGCAGGGGCGCGTCAATGCGACGATATTTCGTGAACCCGTACCCGACCGGATGCGGCTTGATGTTGCGCACCCAGTCATACGCCAGCAGGAAGCTCTCCGGCTCGCTCAGCAGCAGCACCGGCACGTCCTCGGAGATCTTGCGGATCATCTTCACGTACAGCGCGGTGCGTTCGGGCGTGTCATCCATGACGCGCGCCTGCTCATACCAGCGGTCGAACTCGCCGTCGGAGTAATTGGCGTTGTTGGTCCCCTTGGCGATGTTGGGCGAGTAGAACAGCTGGAGGAAGTTTTCCGCGTCGGGGTAATCGGCGTGCCAGCCCATGGTGTACATCTGGACGGCCTTGTTGTGCACTTTCTCCTGAAGCGTCGGCCAGTCGTTCAGCACCACCTTGACCTTGAGCCCCAGCTTGGCGAACTGCTGCTCCATCAGCTCGCCCATGCGGACGTAGTACCCCTCGCGCCCGGGCAGATCGATTTTCAGTTCGGGAATCTCCCCGTCGCGGAGTTTCCCCGCCGCCGCGAGTTCCCGACGGGCATCTTCGAGTTTCTTTTTGGCGGCGGCCAGGTCCAGGTGGTAGTAGGGCCCGGGGCCTGCCACCTTGTGCCCCTTGAACGTGCTGGGCACGATGTTCACCGCTCGCCTGCCCCGACCGTTGTGGAGGACCTTGATCTCGCTGTCGACGTCGTAGGCCAGGCAGATCGCCTGGCGGAGCGACTTGCTGCGCCCCAGGACGGGATCTTCCATGTTGAACGCGATCCAGTAGATCGCGGGCGAGGCGTATTTCTCCAGGTAGATGTGCTTCGCCTGCCACGATTCCGTCAGGTCGCGCCCCGGCGTGATGATCTGCTCGAACGCCTCGCGCGGAATCCCGCTCATGTCCGTCCGCTTGGAGAGGAACTGCATCCAGGCGGAGTACTGTTCCTGCACGGAGTCCAGGTGGATCACGTCGATGAAGGGAACTTTCTTTCCGGCGTCGTCGAGCAATCCTGCCGCCCGGTCGCCGATATAGTCCTCCGACGGACCTTCGCCCTCGGCAGGGTAGAAATCGTCGCGGAAATCCGGGTTCCGCACCAGGACGATGCGCTTCTTTCGTTCGAAGGTCTTCAGCAGGTACGGTCCGGTGCCGACCACCTGCTCGGCGGCGCGGAATTCCGTCGACCGCTTTTCCGCGGGGATGGCGCGTCGCCCGCCGGCGCCGTCGGTTTCGGTGCCCAGCCAGTAGTCCACCGCCTCGCGGGGCACCGGCGCGTAGACGTGCATCGCCAGCACGTAGAGGAACTGCGGGCACCGTTCGGTCAGGCGGATCTGGAGCGTCCGCTCGTCCAGGGCGCGGAGGCCTTCGACCGGAAGGTCGTACCGCGAGAAGTCGCCCGCCTTGTATCCGCGGGACTTCTCGCGCCAAGCGTCGATTCCGACGATGCGCTCACTGAGGAACGCCCAGGCCAGGCCGGTGTTGATGTGGTAGTCGGCGCATCGCTTCATCGCGAGCACGAAATCCTCCGCCCGGACGGTGCGGATCCGCAACTGCCCCTGCGCGTCGTGCCCGAAGCAGGGGTTGCGATGATACTTCACGCCGTCCTTGATGCGGATCGTCCACGTCAGCCCGTCGCGCGAAATGAGAGGCATTCCGTCGGCCAGCAGCGGGATCACCTCCGACGGGCGTTTCAGGAAGTGGTAGCCGTAGAGCCCTTCGTAGAAATTCCCCTGGATTCCGGAGGAGGAGGTGTCGCCGCAGGTGGCGGGGTCGATGGACTTTACTTCGGCGCTGTAGCTGTCCCAGAGGACGACCTGCCCGGCGTATTCAGCCTCGGGTTTCGGTGCGTAGTAGTGGAGGAACGGCACCGGCCAGGCGACCAGCGCCGCCACGCACAGCAGGGAGATGAGGTAGAACCATTTCATCGGGCGTCTCGTCGTCGTTCCGGCTTGGCCGGATCCGGTGAAGCGATATCATACCGGACAGCGCAGCCGGCTGCTAAGAAACAAACAGGCCGGCGCTCGCGTGCCGGCCTGTCGGAGGTTCGTCGTTCCGCTCGCAGGCGGGCGGTCATTTGTCCGGCTGGGAGGCGGGAGCGGTCGTCGGAGAGGCCTGAAGCTTCGGCTCGCTCACGCCGTAGTCCTTCTTCAACTCGTCCACCCACTTCAGGACGGCCAGCAGCACCGCCGCGCCGCGGTCCTTCGTGTCGGCCAAGGCAGCTTCCACGTGCGTCTTTCCCTTGCCGGTCGCGGCGTTGAGGGCCCGTTCGCCCTCGCGCAGCGTCTGGACGCAATCGTTGACGATCTCGCCCTGCCCCTTGGAGCGGTCCAGCACCTTACCCGCGCACCACAAGCCGTCCAGCGCCATCTGCGCCAGCCCGTCGGCGTCCTTGACGGAGTCCTTGTATCCGCCGTCCTGGCCCATCAGGCTCAGGGCGATGAGCCCCTTGCGGACGGCGTCCATCTTTTTCGCGTCGCCGTCGAGGGCGCCCTGGCAGATGCCGGGCCAGACCGCGCGGAACGTTTCGACCGAAACCGCTTGCGCCTTGGCGAGAACGCCCTTCTCGATCATCACGGTGCTGACGGAAGGCAGGTACAGCGTGCTGAAGATTTCCCCGCAGACCAGGGGCGAGTCTTCGGCCTGTGCCCGTTCCTTGAACGTGGCGAGCATCTTCGTCGCGAAGCTCTCCCCCTGCGCCAGCACGAGCATTTTCACCTGTCCGTATCCCTGCCAGGCGAGGTATCGCACCGCGGGATTCGACGACGAGGCCATCTTGTCCAGCGCCGCCTGGACGGGCACTTGGGGCATCTGCCGGGCCGCCAGCGCCAGATTCACGTCGCGGAGCGCCTTGAGTTCGTCGCCGAACGTCCCGAGACGCTTCACGACCGCCTTGGCGGTCTCGTTGGCGTAGTGGTACTTGAAGCTCAGGCTCTCCAGCCCGCGGTAGTCCTGGACCATTCCCTGTCGGGCGGCGACGATCGCCTCGGGCGTCTTGGCGTCAGCCAGCGCCTGCGCCCAGTACTCCACGCGGGCGCGGACCTTCGCCACGTGCATCGGAAGCAGCCCGCTCTCCAACGCTTCGGGGGGGATGTCCAGCGACGGGGGCGCCGCCTGCGACAGGCTCAGGCCTGCGAACAACACGCCGATCCAGCACGCACGGGTCAGAAGTTTCCTGAGCATAAGCCTTCATTCCTTCCAGACGGGTTCGCCATGAACTGTCCCGGATAATAGAAGCGCCGCGCGGTCGCGTCAAGCGGCAAACCCTGTCCGTCGGCGCTTGAGGCGCGCGAGCCCGGGCGGTATCATGGCCGTCGCCGAATCGTGCCGCACGGGCAACGGGAGAGCGCGTGAGAAGCCACACCATTCCCAGACCGGCCGTCCAGAGGATCAGCCTCTACCTGCGCCATCTCGAGCTGCTTGCCGAACGGAACGTTGCGACGGTCTCCAGCGGCGAGCTGGCCGAGGCGCTGATGATCACGGCCGCCCAGGTCCGCAAGGACCTGGCCTATCTCGGGCAATTCGGCCGTCCGGGGGTCGGATATCGCGTGGGCCCGCTGGGCGACGCGTTGCGCCACATCCTGGGGACCGATCACACGTGGAGCGTGATCGTCGTCGGGGCGGGCGATCTGGGGCGCGCGCTACTCCGCTATAAGGGGTTTACCCGCAAGGGATTCATGGTCGTCGGTGCGTTCGACATCTCCGCCGCCAAGATCGGAAAGCAGTTCGGCCCCGCCCGCGTGCAGCACCTCGACGAGATGCCCGACGTCGTGGCGCGGTTCAACGTGCGTCTGGCCGCGCTGGCCGTGCCCCCCGAAGCCGCCCAGGAAGTCACCGACCGCCTCTGTGCCGCGGGCATCCGCGGAATCCTCAATTTCGCCCCTACGGTCCTCCAGGTTCCGCCCGGTGTGGCGGTGCACGCCGTGGACCTCGCCGCCAGCATGGAGCAGCTGGCCTTCCGCATCACCGCGCGGCGATAACGGGCCGGCGGGGGCTTGACTTTCCCGCCCGGACGGTCAGACTGTCCGACTGGTCAACTTCCGGGACAGGCTCCCGGGCATCCCTGGTGAAGGAGACGTGACGTGGCGAAGCGAAAACTGCGTGTGGGCATGATCGGCGCGGGCGGGATCAGCCACCTGCACTGCGAAGGCTGGACCAAGCTGCCCGACTGCGAACTGGTGGCGATCACCGACGTCAACCGCGACGCGGCCCTGAAGCGCGCCGAGGAGTTCCACATCGAGACGGTCGAGGCCAGCGCCAAGCGCCTGGCCGCCCGGAAAGATCTGGACGTGATCGACATCGTCACGCCCAACCGCCTGCACAAGGAACAGACGCTGATGTCCCTCCGCGCGGGTAAGCACGTGCTGTGCGAGAAGCCCCTGGGCCTGAACCCGCAGGAAGTGGACCAGATGATCGCGGCGGCCGGCAAGGCCAAGAGAAAGCTCATGTGCGCCCAGCACATGCGGTTTGAAGACCGCAGCGCGGCGCTGAAGCGGTACGTCGCGGCGGGCAACCTGGGCGAGGTCTACTACGCCCGCGCGTGGTACAACCGCCGGCGTGGACTGCCCACCTGGGGCAGCTTCCTCTACCACGACAAGCAGGGCGGCGGGTGCTGCATCGACGTCGGCGTGCACATCCTCGACCTGGCGATGTTCCTGATGGACAACTTCGAGCCCGTCTCGGTCAGCGGAATCAGCGTCACCAAACTCGCCAAGCGCAAGGAAACGTGGAGCACCTGGGGCGACGCCGACTACGACAAGAAAGGCATGGACGTCGAAGACTTCGCGGCCGGGATGATCCGCTTCGCCAACGGCGCGGCACTGAGCCTGGAATGCAGCTTCATGCTCAACATGAAGGGCCAGAACGACAACCGCGTGGAACTGTTCGGCGTCCAGGCGGGCGCCAAGTGGCCCGACTGCGAAATCTACTCCCACACGGAGCACGACTTCCTCGACTCGTCGATTACCATTCGCGAGAGCAAGACCCGCGCGCACCACAACGAGATCAAGGCGTTCGCCGAGGCGATCCTCGGCAACCACCCGGTGCCCGTGCCGCCGGAACAGACCCGCGCGGTGATGGCGGCGCTGGCGGGGCTCTACAAGTCGCAGGAGACCGGCAGGGAAGTCCGGCTGTAGGCGAAACGGCGCTACTCCGGCACAGCCAGGAATGCATCGAGCGCCGCGGCGCAGGATCGCACCGTCGCCCGGGCTGAAGTCGCGCTCTCTCGCGCGGCGCCGGGCAATTCGTCGAGATGCTCGGAGAAATACGCCTCGCGCGGCTTGTACAAGAGCTGGTAGCAGAACCGCCTAGCCGCCAGCAGTTGCGCCGCAGCGCGGGCGGCGGGTTCGGGGGGATTGAGCTTCCGCAGTTCCGGCAGCGCCCGAGCGAGATGTTGCGCCCACAGGCCCGTCAGCGCGACGCTCGGCGCGGCGTTGGGCGGCGCGAACCCGCCGCGCTCGTCGGGCAAGGCTGTTTCGTCGGCCTGGCGGGGCAGCAGCGCCGTTTTCTGCGCTTCGCTAAGGGGCGCGTCGCGCGTTTCCATCGGCAGGCCGACACGCAACTTCCAGGCCAGGCCTTCGGCGTCGCCGGGGGTTACCTTGGCCAAGGCGCCGCGCAGGGGCGCGAGCCTGGCCGATTCAACGCCGGCCGATTGCAACGCCGCCAGCGCCAGGCACGCGTCGGGCAGCGAGGCGGCCGTCTTGCCCTGCCCGTCCAGGCGCGACAGGGGCATTCCGTCCGGCCTGATTCCCGCCAGCAGGGCGTTCACAAGCTGCTTCCGCACGGCCGACGCTTGCGGGCTGTCGGGCATCTCGATAAGGGTCAGCAGCATCAGCGACGTCGCGGCAAGCTGGTCGTCGGCGTCGCCGGCTGCGACATATCCCCGCTCGTCGTCGGTCTTGAGCGAGAGCATGGCCGCCCCGAGCGCTCGGTTGGCGCTGGCGGCTGCCAGGGACGAGCCTGTCCGCTTGGCCAGGCGGGCCATCGCCCACGCCGCGTAGAGGTGGTCCCGCAGGCCGGGCGTGTCCCAGTCCGTCTGGTACAGGCCCGTCTGCGACTGTCGCCGCGCCAGGTAGGCGGCCACCTGCCCGGCCGCGTCGGACAGTAGCTTGTCGTCGATGACTTCCGGCGGAACCAGGATTTTCCCGCGATACAGCGCCACCGTTTGCCCGTCGGCGTATCCCACGAACTGACGCGATGCGAAGATGCTCCATCGCGACTCGTTCGACGTGCTGGACCGGTCCAGCGGAATCTGCACCAGGCAGCCCCGCCGGACGCTCTCGGCATCGGCGTCCAGAAGATATGCCGTCGAGGGCAACACGTATGCGGTGTGCAGGCCGCGATCCAGGCGCAACCCCGTCAGCGCCGCCACATAGAATGAATCCACCTGATCCGCCACGGCCGCCGTCGGCGCAGACAGCACCTCCACCTCGATCGTCAGCGACTCGATCACCTGGCGCGTCACGCGGTCGGGCAGGGCGGGGCTTCGCATGGCCTCCAGCGCCGCGGCGAAAAGATTCCGCGCCGTGGACGCTTCCGCGCGGATCGCTCTGGCCAGGACCGTCCCGCGGCTACGGAGCGTGACGGCGACCGGATACTGCCTCGCGTCCAGCGCCCGCAGGTCGGGGGGGATGGGCTGTTCGGCGGCGGGCGTGCGGCGGGCAAGGTAGCGTAACATCGCCTCGCGCGCCAGTTGCACCAGCGCGGTTCCTTCCGCGCGAGAGACCTCCGGCGGGGCAATTTGCCGGTCCGGCTGGGCGCGGGCAACGCCCGCCACGAGGAAGACAGACGAGAGGATCGCACAAGGGATTCGCATGAGACCTACTTATATGCGGACCGGGCACGACAGTAAAGCCTTCACGACAAACCGGGCAGTCTTGCCGGATCCGCCCGAAGAGTTTCCGCATCCGCCAACTCCCCCCCGATAAGGCAGATAAGCATAAGGAACAGTCATTTCTGGAACATTTGCGGCACAAGTGTTTGTTGTGTATTGAATTATACTTCACTGGGTCCGATAACCCATATCTGCCTTCCGGTCTTTCCTGCGGGATAATTTGACGGAAGTAATTCTCGTATCTCCTTCTATTATAGATAGATGCAGATAATTCAGGCAGGCGATGCTGCCTGATTCCGGCAAGATTCCGCTTTATGCGAAGACAGCGCGCAAATCCTCGCACACTCTTTTTTTGTTGCATGGGTCAAGGCGTTGTTTACACTTTTGACAAGCAGAACACGTCCTGCGCCTCAGGCTGCCGTTTCGAAAGTCAAGAAACGCCGGGGTACCGAAGATGGCGAATGTCACGTATGACGGACGCAGCTTTCTGATCGACGGCGAGCGAATCTGGCTGGCGAGCGGGTCGATCCACTATTTTCGCGTTCCAGCCGCGCTGTGGCGCGATCGGTTGGTCAAGGCCCGAAACGCCGGGCTCAATTGCATATCCACGTATGTCGCGTGGAATTACCACGAGATGCGCGAAGGGCAGTGGGATTTCTCGGGCAATCGCGACATCGCGGCGTTCGTTCGGATGGCCGGCGAGTTGGGCCTGTATGTTATCCTCCGTCCCGGACCGTACATCTGCGCCGAATGGGACTTCGGCGGGCTGCCCGCCTGGCTGACGACCAAGACGGGAATCGCCTATCGCACCAGCAATGCCGCCTTCATGCACTATTTCGACAAGTATTTCCGCCAGGTGCTTCCGCGCCTGGCCGACCTCCAGGTGACGCGAGGCGGGAACATCGTCGCCATCCAGAACGAGAATGAATACAGGATGACGACGATGCCCGACCGGGCGAACTACCTGACGTTCATCAGTCAGTTGTTCACCCGTGCGGGGTTTGACGTACCGGTGCTTACGTGCAACTTCCTCACCGAGCCGCGCGTCGAAAATGCCGTGGAATGCGCAAACGTCTGGGACGGCGCGGTGCCGCAGCTCAAGAAATTGCGTCTGGCCCAGCCGGATAAGCCGCTGCTGGTCACTGAGTTCTGGGACGGCGGGTTCGATCGATGGGGCGGGCAGCACCAGACCAAACCCCCGCGCGAAACGGCGCGGCGGGCGATGGAGATCCTCGGCTGCGGGGCGCAGTACAACGCCTACATGTGGCACGGGGGCACGAACTTCGAGTTTTGGGGCAGCAGGCTCTGCACCGGTGCGGATCGGTATCAGACCACCAGTTACGACTACGACGCCCCGCTGGCCGAAGGCGGAGAACTGACGGAAAAATACTACCTCACCCGCATGGTGAATATGCTTGCCCGGCACATGGGCAAGTTCTTGGCGACCATGGAGATGTCGCCCCCCGCCGTCAGCGTCCACAGCGGCACGAGCGTGCTGAACCTGTCCGGACCGACCGGTCGGCTGGCCGTGGTGACCAACAACGGATGCGACGACATCGCCACCGTGCGGATCTCCCTGCACGACGGGCGCGAACTCACCGTGCCGCTGGCGCCGCTGGGGGCGGCCGCCGTCTTCAGCGACCTGAAACTCACCGCCAACGACCGCTTGGACTACGCCAACCTCACGCCGCTGGGGTTCTTCGGAAACCGCCTGCTGGTCCTGCACGGCCCGGCGGGATTTGAGGCGACGTTTTCCCTCAATGGCGCGAAGGTCAGCGCCCCCGTGCCCGCCGGCGACGAACCCAGGCTCGTCGAGATGGGCGGGTTGACCGTCGCGCTGATCAACTCCGACCTGGCGCAGCGGACCTGGCTGGTGGACGAGCAGTTGCTGCTGGGCCCGGTGTCCGTCGGGGAGACGCTCGAGGACGAGCCGGCGGTTCTCCGGGGCGCCAAGCAGTACGCGGTATTACCACTGGACGGAAAACTCACGCATCGCAAGGTCAAACCGCCGTCGGCGACAAAACCGACGGTGCCGAAGCTGTCCAACTGGACCCGCTTGGCCGTCTGCACGGAACCCGTCGCCACGGACCTGTCCTGGGAGAAACTGGATCGCCCGAAGGACGTCGATCGCCTCGGGATCCATTACGGCTACGTGTGGTATCGCGCGGAGATCGACGAGGAGCGCCCGCGGAGCCGCAGCCTGTTCCTGCCGGAATGCGACGACCGTGCGACGATCTACCTCAACGGCTCGCTGCTCGGGACGTGGGGGCGCGGCGATGGCGCGACGCGATCGCCCATCAGCGCTTCGTTCCGGCGCGGGCGCAACGTCCTGACGATGCTCGTGGACAATCTCGGACGCTTCAACGGCGGGACGGTCCTGGGCGAGTTGAAGGGCCTGCGCGGTCCCATTTACGACGCCAAGCTCCTGCGGACCCGCAAGTTCAAGGTCCGGAAGATGGACGACTTTTCCCGCCGGATCGTGCCCCGCGCGATGACGCACATCCTGCCGCAACTGGAAGGCGCGCCGGTGCATTCGGCTGAGTTGAGCATCCCCCTGACGCGCGTCACGCCGCTGCACCTGTCGTTCCAGGACCTCCCGCACCATGCAGCCGTCCTGTGTAATGAGCGCCCGGTGGGATTCTTCGCCCGCCACGGGGGCGGGAATTTCGCCGACGTGACCCTTGGACCGGAATTGAAGAAGGGGCGCAACGTCCTCCGCCTAGTGCTCTGGGGCGATGTTTCGACCAAGTCGCTGGACAAGGTGACGTTCCATATCCTGGGCGAGAATCTCACCGAGCACGCGGCGTGGGGCTTCCGCCCCTGGGTTGTCCCCCAGCCCGGCGGGCATGTCGTCGGAAAAGATCAGCCCGCCTGGTACGTCTGCTCCTTCAAGGCCCCGCACCGCGACCGGCCCCTGTACCTGCACATCGTCGGCGCGAAAAAGGGCCAGTTGTTCCTCAACGGAGTCAACCTCGGGCGGTTCTGGACCGTCGGGCCGCAGCAGTCCTGGTTGCTGCCGGAATGCTGGCTGAAGGACGAAAACGAGCTGATGGTCTTCGAGGAGCAGGGCAACATTCCCAGCCGTTCGCGCCTGGAAATTCGCCCACAAGGCCCGTTCCAATCCTGACCCTCCCGCCATGATCGAAAGACAACGAGCCCGGCCCTGACGG
>DNAS01000185.1:14882-30096 GCA_003485185.1 Phycisphaerales bacterium
CCTGACGGGTCGGGCTCGTTGTCTTCGTTGCACAATTATCGTGCGTGTCCCGCCTTCTCAGCGGAAGCGGATGATGACCGACACGTTCACGTCCGAGTTTCCGCGGAGCAAACCCCGATTGAAATCGTGTCGATCATGATGCTGGAACCGATTCGTCTGATGGCGATACACCGGCGGATAGGCCGTACCGCCGCCCCAGGTGCATCCGACCGGCTGACCGCCGTGGTAGTACGTCGTGTAGGTCGAGGGTGTGTAGTACCCGCCGCGGCCGGTGGTGTAATAGACGCGAGAACCGCCGAATCCCGCGTTGGTGTTGACCAGCACGGTCGTGCCGGTTCCGCCGCTCCAAGACGAGTGCCGGTCGCCGTGATGAGAGTCCCTTGCGAAAGCTTCCGTCCCGGCCAGCAGAAGAATCGCCACAATCGTCAGCATTCCAATGATTCGTGTGGTCTTCATGGTCTTGTCCTTTCCACGTTTGGGAGTTCCGATTTTCAGATGTCCACTGTGTCGTTCGATAGGCCAGACAGCCTGCCGGACGGTCGGTTAGCCGGGAAACCGCGTTTTTCCGCGATGTCGTGCCGCCCGGGCAACAGACGTAATAAAACGGGTTGAACTTTTTGAGAAAACGTATATCCGCAATGCATACAATTGGTTAAGCATGTCGCGGCGGAAACGGCGGCAGGAACATCCGGTTCGTATTGAAGCTGCGGGCGAGCGATGAGACCGGCCGCAAGGTGTCCGGAACAACTGCGGTTACGACGATATAAAAAAGTCTTGCCCGCACAAAGTCTTTGCTATATTATGACTTGTGGCGGAACGGGAGCCGCCTTCGCTTCTAAGTGTTTTACGTGCAGCCGGACTTTCCAGTATGGATACGAATACTCGGTCACTGAGGCAAAGGGGATATCCATGCATACGGTGACGAAGAAGGAACTGGTCGATCGCATTGCGGATCAGACCAGTTACAAACGCGTGCTCGTCAAGAAGGTGGTGCAGAACTTCCTCGACGAGGTGATCGATGAGTTGGGGCGCGGCAATCGGCTGGAATTCCGCGACTTCGGGGTCTTCGAGACCAAGGAGCGCGCCGCCCGGATCGCGCAGAACCCCAAGACGCTCCAGCGGGTGCATGTCCCACCGAAGCGGACCGTTAAGTTCAAGGTGGGGAGGATGATGAAGATCAAGCTCCAGGAAGGGCTGGACGAAGAACCCGCTTCGTCCAACCTGCCTCCCGCAACGTAGAACCGGCGGATCCTGGCGGAAGCATCCCGCGTGGGCGGCCGGTCCTTGCCGACACCGACGCGGAGAAACGAACTGGCGGGGAATCGAGGCCGCACCATAGGGTGCGGCCTTTTTCACGCGCCCCAGGCGGCGCCTTGCATGTCCGTCCGCCGCGAGCTACCTTGAACCGACAATGGGTGCTACCCTCAAGCGCTGTGTGCTTGAGGATGAATAGGCTGGAGAAAGGAGCACACGTGAAGCAATTTGTAATGACGCCAGCTGCGGGCAAGCGCCTGATTGGAAAGGCGATGGCGGTCCATCCCGCCGTGCGCGCGGCGATGGCGGACGGAACGGTGGTGATCGTGGCCGGCACGACCAACGGGTACGTGGCGGAAGAGTTGCTGTCGGCGACGGGGCAGGCGGAAGGTTTCTCGCGCGTGGGATTCCGGCGCGGAATGACCGTGCCTCCGGGCGGCGGAGACACGCCGAACGCCAAGCTCGCCGGCGACGTGGTGCTCCTCCGCGGGCAGTGGCAGCAAGGCAAGACGATCTTCGACGTCGTCGACCAGCTCCGTGCGGGCGATGTGATCGTCAAGGGGTGCAACGCCTTCGACGCGGCAGGGCAGGCGGCGGTCTACATCGGCGACCCCAAGGGCGGGACCATCGGGGCGGCCATGCAGGCAGTCGTCGGGCGGCGCGTCCGGCTGATCCTCCCGGTCGGGTTGGAAAAGCGCGTTCTGGACGATGTGGACGATCTGGCCCGCGCTTGCAACGCGCCCGGCGCGGAAGGTCCGCGCCTGCTGCCCGTGCCGGGGGAGATATTCACGGAACTCGATGCGATTCGCGTGCTGACCGGCGCGTCGGCCCGACTCGTCGCGGCCGGGGGAGTCTACGGCGCCGAGGGCGCGGTGTGGATCGCTGTCGACGGCGATGCGGCGCAAATCAAGGCCGCGGAAACCCTCCTGCGATCCGTCCAGAACGAACCCCCCTGTCGCGCCTGATTACGCGAACAGCGCCTCGACGAAGCTTTCCGGATCGAACGGTTCGACGTCCTCGTACGTCTCGCCGACGCCCACGAACTTGACCGGCAGGTGGATCTCGTTTCGGATGGCCACCACGATGCCACCCTTGGCCGTGCCGTCGAGCTTGGCCAGGAAGATGCCCGTCACGTCGATGGCCTGGAGGAACGCCTTGGCCTGGTTGATGGCGTTCTGCCCGGTAGTGGCGTCGAGCACGAGCAGCACCTCGTGCGGCGCGCCGGGAAGCTTGCGGGCGACAACATCGCGAATCTTGGTCAGCTCGCGCATCAGGTGGTCCTGGGTGTGCAGCCGGCCGGCGGTGTCCACCAGCAGCACGTCGGCGTTGCGGGCGCGGGCGGCGTCGCAGGCGTCGAAGACGATGGCGGCGGGGTCGCTCCCGCCCCCCTTGACGATCTCCACGCCGATCCGCTGCGACCAGATGGTCAGTTGCTCGACGGCCGCCGCGCGGAACGTGTCGGCCGCCGCCAGCACCACCTTCTTGCCCTGCTGCTTGAGCTGGTAGGCGAGCTTGGCGATCGACGTGGTCTTTCCCGCGCCGTTGATGCCAGCCACGAGGATCACCGTCGGGCCTTCCGGCGCGAAGCGTACACTCCGGTCGCACTCCGGCCAGAGGCTTTTCATCTCGGTCTTGAGGAATTCCAGGACATCCTCGCCCCGCTCGATGCGTCGCTGCTGGAACGCCTCCTGAAGGTCCTGTCGGATCTTCATGGCCGTCGCCACACCGATGTCCGCCTCGATGAGCTTTTCCTCCAACTCGTCGAGCAGGTCCTCGTCGAGTTTGCGCCCGGCCAGCAGGTTCCGCAGGCCGCCGAGAAAGCGGTCCTTGGTCCGGCTGAGGCCCTTGGTCAGTTTTTCCAGCGCCTTGCGAAACAGTGCCATGGTTCTCTCAGTCCACAGGAAGCAGTTGCCGACAGCAGCAGACCTTTCGCCGGCGGGAATTTCAAGGCTTTCCTCCCACGCGGGCGGCTACGAATCGTCCCCCGGCCTGTCTTCCCGGGCGGTGTCTTTCTGGATCTCCCGCGCGACGGCATCGAGCACGCCGTTGACGAAGCGCGGACTCTCGGCCATCGAGAACTCCTTGGCCAGCCGGAGGGATTCGGTGATGACGACCTTAACGGGCGTCTGTCCGGCGAGTAACTCGTGGGCGGCGAGGCGGAGGATGTTCCGGTCGACCAGCGCCAGGCGCCCCAGTTCCCAGTGGCGCGCATGTCGCGCCAGGAGACGGTCGAGCGATTCGAGCTCGTCGAGGGTGTCGGAGAGCAGTTTCCGCGCGTCGGTAGCGACGCCGGGTTCCTCGCGGCTGTCGCGGATGAAATGCTCCACTCCCTCCAGGGCGTGTCGCCCCTGGACGTCGAGGCAGCACAACCCCTGCAGAGCGAGGCGTCTTGCCCGGTGACGGTTGCTCACGATCTGGCTTTGCTCGCCTTGGGAGCGGGAATCTGCTGGAGCAGGTTGATCATTTCGATGGCGGCGACGGCGGCATCGGCGCCCTTGTTGCCCGCCTTGGTGCCGGCGCGTTCGATGGCCTGCTCGATCGTGTCGCACGTCAGCACGCCGAAGATGCACGGCACGCCGGTGCTCAGGGACGCCTGCGCCACGCCCTTGGCGACCTCCGAGGCGATGTACTGGTAGTGGTCGGTCCCGCCGCGGATGACCGCGCCCAGGCAGACCACGGCGTCGTACTGCCCGCAAGCTGCGAGTTTCTGCGCCAGCAGCGGAATCTCGAAGCTCCCGGGCGACCAGAACACCTCGACGTTCGCGTCGTCCACGCCGTGACGCTTGAGGGCGTCGGTGGCGCCGCCGAGCAGCTTGTTGGTTACGAACTCGTTGAACCGGCTGACGACGAGGGCGAATTTTGCCCGTGCGGGGGTCGTGAGATTCCCGTGATATTCTTTCATGGTCTGCGCTCCTGCCTGGTAGGACAACGAGGCATTATAAGCCAAGTCCGCCCGTGGAGGCAAGTTCGGTTCGCCGGGCGGAACGGCCGGCCGATCACCAACTCGCCAGGGGCTTCAGTGCAGGCAGGATCGGCACGGGACGGTCGGCATGCACGGGCGACAGCAGCGCGGCCAGGCGCGTCAGTCCCTTTTCGGCGCGCACGCGGATGACCAGCCGGCGGACGCCGGTGTTGGGCTTCTCGGGCGGCTGGCGCTCGGCCGAGACGACCTCGAACTTTGCCCCATCCGGCGAGAGGATCTTCGCCTGGAGCGTCTTGTCGCGGAGCTTCAGGACGGCCGTGTTGCCGGAAACCTCGATGGCCGCGTCGGTGGTCATTCCCCAGGCAATCTCGGCCGGGGCCGCCAGCTCGAATTCATCCTGCACGAGAAGGCGCGTCCGCCCGTCGCGCAGCGCCACCCCGCGCGTGGCGCGGGTCGCCTTGGGCGCGTATGCCTCGGTCAAGTCCACGACGGCCAGCGCCGCGTCCTCGTCAGTGACGAAGCGGACGATCTTCGCCTTGGCGAGGCAATTCTGGTTTTCGTTGTCGAGGAGGGGAACGTTGTGGCTGAGGCTGCCGAGACGGTAGTAGTTCCAGCGTTTTCCGGTCGGCTTGTTGCCTTCCCAGTAGCCGCGCAGGTTGTAATCGTCGCTGCCGAGGTCGCGGGCCCATCGGACACCGAGCGCGTCGAACTCGAAGCTGCCCAGGTCGAGATGTCCGTGGTTGGCTTGGTTATCGCCGCCCTTAACGGCGACGAAGAGCGCGTCTTCGGACCAGTCGCTTCGCAGGCAGGCCACCTGGACTCCGGCGAAGTAGGCGTCGCGCGGGAGGGGCGCCGGCTGGCGGTCCGGCGCGGGGACGTACCAAATCAGGTGGCGCGGGTCGGCGGAGTGGTGCTCGAGGGCGGCTCGTCCGGCGACAGCCAGCGCCGCGTCATCGAAACGTTTCGCCAGCCAGAACAGCACCGGCAACGGCCCCCGACGGGCGTTTTCGTGGACGTCGGCGAAATTGAAGTACAAACTGGTCGGTCCCGTCAGGTGGAGGGGGAACCGTCCGGTCGTATCGAACCCCTCGGTGTTGGAGATGCCGAAGTCCGTCCCCAGCGCGCTGTTCAGGGCGGAAAGCCCATAGGCGGCGTAGTTCGTGGCGTAGGCCCAGTAGCCCGGGCCTTCGATCCACCCGCCGTCTGGCGCGTAGCTAGCCATTGCCTTCGGCAGCGAGGCGAGGGCCTCCGAGACAATCCGCCCGCACAGTTCCGGCTCGTCCTCAGCGATCGCCAGCGCGCCGCAGATCAACCCGCCGTTGCAGACTTGGTTCCAGTTGTGCGACGACTTCCGCCACCAGCCGAACCGGGCGCCCTCGTAGGCTTCGAGCCCGGGCTTCAGGCCGAGGCGCACCAGGCCTTCGCGAATCTTCACCCGCGTCGGCGCGTCCATGAAGGAATGCAGCCAGTCGTACCCGATCCCGACGGCGTGGCTCATCTCGGCCGTGTCCAGGAAGTGCGACGGGTTCCAGTCCTCGAACGCGCAGACGGCCAGCAGGTCTTCGACCGCCCGTGCGGCGTATTGCTCCTTTCCGGTCAGTCGGTAGGCCAGTCCGAGCGCGTAGACGCGTTGCAGGCAGTCGCGGGAGACGCTCAGCAGGCGCGGTCCGACCAGGACGTGCCGGAGCGGTTCCTTGCGCAGGCACTTGTCCGCACCGTGGAGCACGTCGCGGACGCATTTGGTCAGCAGCGCGTCGTCACCGCGCGCGATTGTGGCCTTGAGGTCCGCAAGTTGTGGATCGGTCAGCATCAGCCTCGGGTGGTTGCGGCGAAGCGTTTTCAGCACCAATCCGGGAGCGGTCGAGGGCATGGCAGGTTCCGCCGAAAGGCAGGGGGTGGACAGCAGCACAGAGACGATCAACAGGAGAGTGATTTTCAGGATCATGGCGATTCCGGTGGATTCGTCACAGATCGACCATCCGTCGGCTGTCGGCGGCGTCACGGGCCTTCAGGGCCACCTCGGTGGCGCGGAACGATTCCGCGCTGGTCACGAGGGGCTGGCTGCCCATCCGGAGGAACGCGACGAAGTCTTCCAGGAGGTCGCGTTCGTCCGGCAAGGGGAGTTCTTCGCGCCCGGCGGGGGTCAGCAACACGCAACGCGAGCCTTCGTCGACGACTTCGACGATGCCCTCGCTGCCGGCGATCCGCAGGCGATCGTCGCCCCAGGACCAGTGTTTCTCGTTTGCCCAGGGGCGAAGATAGTCGAACGTGATGACGGCGGTCCCGCCGCCCTGGAATTCCAGCAGCAGTCCGCCGTTATCCTCCATGCCCGGGTGGGACGGATGGGCCGCGTTGGAGTGCAGTGCCGCGGCCCGCGCGTAGTCCCGTCCGCAGCACCAGCTCACGAAGTCGATCGCGTGGATCGCGCACCAGGGAATCGTGCCGCCATAGGTTTCCCGGCTGGCGAAGAACTTGTCGCGGTCGGCGAAGGGGTAGCTCTTTTGCCCGAACGCGAGGATGGGTGTGCCGATGCGTCCGGCCTGGACCGCCTGCCGCGCCGCCTGGAACGCGGGCAGCCCGCGCAGGTTGAAGCACGCTCGAATTTCCACCCCCGCCCTGGCGACCGCGCCTCGGAGCGTCTCCAGGTCCGCCAGCGTGGTGGCCAGCGGTTTTTCGCTGAGGATATGGCAGCCTCTTTGGGCGGCTTCAATCGACGCTTCCGCCAGGCGGTGCAGGGGCATGAAGACCCCCACGACGTCCGGGTGCGCCTCGTCGAGCATGCGGCGGTAGTCGTCGTAGATCGGCACGTCGATCTGGCCGTCGGGATACTTGCGGAGAACGTCCGCCAAGGGGTCATCGTCGCCCCACAAGGCCGCGGCGACCAGCTTGCCCTCCGGGAGCTTGCTCAGGCTGTCCAGCAGGAAATTCCGGTGTCCGTACGAACCGATGATGGCGAACTTCATAGCCGGCGGGTGTCCTTCAGGCCAGCACGATCGAGGCATATCCGACGGTCGTATCGTCGGGAGTGTTGGGGTACATCTCGTGGATGACCTCGTAGCTGTTGGTGTAGTCCAGCAGCACGCCTCGCGTGGCGCCCATCTCGCGGCAGGCGGCGACGGTGGCGGCAATGGCCCCCGCGCCGCACGCGTTTTCGTGGCGGAGGGCCTCGGCGACGATCGCCTCGGCATCCATCGCCACGATGCGATCGATCATACGCCGGTCGTTTTGCCGTGTCCACTGTTCGCCGACGCTGCCGTGCCCGCCCGGCGAGCCGAAATGCCCCCCGTGGTGCGTCAGGTCGCTGGAGCCGGCCACGCGAGCACGGGGGAAGCGTTCAGCCAGCAGGCGTCCGAGGGCCCGGCCGGCTTCGACGGCCTGCGCATCGGGCGGAACGGCCACGGGGACGATCTTCACCCCCGCGCGCAGCGCCGCCAGCAGGGGAACCTGCACCTCGATGGAGTGCTCGTGGCGATGGGCCTCGGGGTTGGCGCGGAACGGTTCACCCGTCTCGATCAGTGCGCCGGCAAGGTCCGCGTCCACCAGCACGTCGCCCAGGGGCGTCCGCCAGACGCCCGAGTCGAACACCTCGGCCATCGCGACGGCGCCGGTGTGGTCGGCACCGAGCAGCACGACGGTTTCCAGCGGTCCAGCCTGGTCGAGCGCCTTGAAGGTCATGGCAGCCAGCCGTCCGCTGTACAGCCAGCCGGCGTGGGGAACGATCCCCCCGTACAGCGTGGCGGGCAGGTCGCCCGGAAGGCGGGCGCTGTCCAGCAGTTTGCCCGCGTGGTGCCGGCAGGAGGTGGGGGTTTCCTCGTAGAAGCTTCCGGCCCGAAAGGCGTCGCGGATGTTCATGTCCAAACCCTCGACGAGGGGAAAATTGGCCTGCCAATCCACGGACGATGCGATATAGTATTTTACGCTTCCGAGAGTGTGCGTAAAGGAATGTCATGACCGACGAACAGAAAGAACCCATCGATGCCAGCGACGCGCTGGCCGCCCTGGCAGCGGGAGAAAGCGACACCGGTGCGGAGACCCCGCCCGAGGCGCCGGTGGACAATCCGCTGGAGCACCCGATCAACGAAGACGACGCCGCCCAGGCGCTGGCTGTCGCCGACGCCGCCGAGGGCGACGGCGCCATTCCCTTGGCCGAGCTGGAGCCGCCGGTGGACCTGAACGGGTTGGTGGTCGATCCGAACGCCCGCAAGGTTCGCGCCGCGACCTACGCGCGCCAGTCGGGCAAGGCCCACGCCCACCAGTTCAAGAGCACCATGATTCCCCTGCTGCTGGTCGTCGGGGTGCTGCTGCTGGGCTTCAGCGCCTTCACGGGCGTCATGCTCCTGATGGGGCGCGCCGCGCGAAGCGGAATGGCGCATTTGGCGCCCTCGCGAATCCAGCAATACGGGCCCGCGCTGATCGCCGTGTCGCTTCCGCTGGCGGCGGTGCTGCTGGTCGGGGCTCTGTGGTTCCACCTGGACATCAAGAAGCGAGCCGGCGGTAAGTAGCCCTCCCGGCGGGGCAGGCGGGATCCGAGCATGGGCGAACAGACCGGCAAAGTCAGGCCCTGGGGCACCCTCAACTGGCCGAATCGCGTCAGCATGATCCGCCTGCTGCTGCTGGCGCCGTTCATCGTGCTGGTCATCAACCAGAACGATCCGCATCTCGGTTGGGCGAGGCACGCCGCCGTCGCCGTCTTCGCGCTGATGGCCGTATCGGACTTCCTCGACGGCGTGCTCGCCAGGCGACTGGACGCCCGGACCCGCCTCGGCGCGATCCTCGACCCGCTGGCGGACAAGGCGCTGATCATCTGCTCGGTGGTGTTGCTGTCGCTGCCCGCCTCGGCCGTCCGGGGCTACGAGCTGCCCAACTGGGTCGTCGTCGCGGTCGTCGGCAAAGACCTGTACGTCATGATCGGGTTTGTGGTAGTATACCTGGTTACGGACCGGTTCCGGGTTCAGCCCACGCTGGCGGGAAAAGCAGCCACTTTCGGACAGTTGGTGATGGTTCTGGCTGTCCTGCTGGCGCCGGACATGGACGCCCTGTTGGATGGCCTGGGACGCTGGACCGCCTTGGTGAGCGGATGGGCGGTCGTGGCGCTGTCCACGGTGGCGGCAGGGTCCTACACCCGCCTGGGCCTGCGGTTCATCGCCGAAGGCCAGAAACCGTTGGATGAAACCAACACGACGAGAGCGTTTTCCCATGAGCCTGATGTCTCCGATCGATGAGATTCTCGACGAACTCCGCGCCGGGCGGATGATTGTCCTGGTGGACGACGAATCCCGCGAGAATGAGGGCGACCTGGTCTGCCTGGCCGAGACCGCCATGCCCGAGCAGATCAACTTCATGGCCCGGTTTGGGCGGGGGCTGGTCTGCCTGCCGATGACCAACGCCCGCGCCGACGAGCTGGGCCTGCACGCGCAGACGCCGGAGAACACCACGCGGTTCGGCACAGCCTTCACCGTCAGCGTGGACGCCGCGACGGGGATCACCACGGGCATCTCGGCGGCGGACCGCGCGAGGACGATTCGCATCTGCTGCGACGACGCCTCGCGACCGGGCGACCTGGCGCGCCCGGGGCACATCTTTCCCCTGCGGGCGCGCGACGGCGGGGTGCTTGTCCGCACGGGGCAGACCGAAGGCGCCGTGGACCTGGCCCGACTGGCAGGGCGGAAACCCATCGCCGTCATCTGCGAGATCATGAACGAGGACGGCACGATGGCCCGCCGGCCCGACCTCGAGAAGTTCTGTGCCGCCCACAAGCTCAAGATGTGCTCGGTGGCCGACGTCATCCGCCATCGCCTGCGTTCCGAGCGGCTCATCGAGCGGGCGGTCGAGATTCCTCTCGACCTGGAGATGGGGCAGTTCAAGCTCATCGCGTATTCCTCGGTGGTCGATCCGGAGCCGCACATCGCCCTGTGCGTCGGCGGCGTGGGCGAGCTGGACAAGGACGGCAAGCCCGTCGTGCACGACGAGCCGGTCCTGATCCGCGTCCACAGCGAATGCCTCACGGGCGACGTGTTCGGTTCGCTGCGATGCGATTGCGGCCAGCAGTTGCGGACCGCCCTGGCGCGCATTGCCGCCGAGGGCAAGGGCGCGCTGGTCTACGTCCGCCAGGAGGGGAGGGGCATCGGGCTGGTCAACAAGCTCCGCGCCTACAAGCTTCAGATCGAGCAGGGCATGGACACCGTCGAGGCCAACCTGCACTTGGGCTTCGAGGCCGACCGGCGCGATTACGGCGTCGGAAACCAGATCCTCCGTGATTTAGGGCTGACGAAGTTGCGGCTGATGACCAACAACCCGCGGAAGGTGTACGGCCTGGAAGGCTTCGGGCTGACCATCGTCGAGCGCGTGGCGCTGGAGATTCCCGCCCACGAGTGCAACCGCGGATATCTGAAGACCAAGAAGGACAAGCTCGGGCACATGCTCGAGAACCTCTGAGCGGACGGGACAGCCATGGGCAAATGTGCGGCGTGCATCCTGGTGGCGGCGATGCTCCTGGCGGGCGGCTGCGCGCAGGACGGCAACGGCGACGGGCCCGCCGTGACCTACTTCGACTCCGGAATGCCCTCGAGGACGGGTACGGCCGATTCCGCGTGGTTCGGAAAGCAGACGAATCTCGAAAAGGAGTCGTCGTTCTGGGACGACCTCCGCGAGGTTTTCGGGTTTGAGCCGAAGACGAAGAAAAAAACGGAGAAACTGGAAATCCAGCGAATGACCGACGACGTGTGGAGCCCGATCGTTCCGTAGGATCGTCCCAAGGAGGGTGGCACGGCTTGCTGGCAAGCCGTGTTTGTGAGTTTTCCCACTGACGCAGGAACACGGGCTGCAAGTAGCCCGTGCCACCCACGGATTTGTCTTTGGCGGCGAGACAACAACAGGACGGGAGGAGCCCGATGCCGAGTGTCATCTGCCTGGGCGAGCTGCTGATTGATTTCTATGCGGCCGAGGCGGACGTCTCACTGGCTGAAGCGCGCACGTTCGTCAAGGCGCCGGGTGGGGCGCCGGCCAACGTCGCCGTCGCAGTGGCGCGGCTGGGGGAGTCGTGCGGGTTCATCGGCGCGGTCGGGAACGACCCGTTCGGCGAGTTCCTCCGCGACACCGTCGCGCAGGCCGGCGTGGACGTCTCTCGCCTGGCGAAGATCGATGACGTGCGGACCACCCTGGCGTTCATCGCCGCTCGCAGCGACGGGCGGAAAGACATCACCTTCTACCGCAACCCCGGCGCGGACATGCGCCTGGATGTCGCCCACCTCGACGCCGAGTACCTCGCGCAGGCTGAGGCGTTCCACTACGGCTCGATCAGCCGCATCGACGCCGGGCCCCGCGCCGCCACCGACCGCGCGAGGCGCCTGACGGCCGAAGGCGGCGCGATGCTCAGCTACGATCCCAACTGGCGCCCTTCGCTCTGGCGCGACGCGGACGCCGCCCGCGATCGGATTCTCGAGGGGTTCGATGGCGCGCACGTCGCCAAGGTCAGCCTGGAGGAGTGGGAGTTCGTCACGGAGCGGGCGGACTTTTCAGCCGGGGCGGGCGTGCTGCTCGACCGCGGCGTGCAGTTGGTGGTGCGATCGGAAGGCCCGGACGGCGCGAGTTTCGCCACGGCGCGACGGAGCGGACACGTGGACGCGTTCGCCGTGCGATGCGTCGAGCCTACCGGCGCGGGCGACGGCGCGATGGCCTGCCTGATCGTCGAGTTGCTGGCCCACTGGCGGCGCGGGGTGAAGCCGGGCGAACTGGACGCGCCGGAGCTGACGCGCATCGTCCGCCGGGCCAACGCCGTCGGGGCGCTGGCCTGCACGCGCGTCGGGGCCATCCCCTCGCTGCCAGCCGCGCGCGAAGTCGACGAGTTCCTGCGGAAGCAGTAACCGCGCCGCGCGGAGCTACTCAAACCACTTGCGCCAGTCGTCGGGCAGGTCGAATTCCCGGACGTTCCCGGCCATCGAGACGGCGCACTCACAGGCGGGGGCGTGTTCGGGCAGGGCGGCGGCGACGTTCGCGGCGATGCGGCTCATCGCGCCGACCGCGCCTGCCAGGCGGTCCGCGTCGGATGCCTGCGTCAGCCCACCAAAGAGGTCTCCGACGGCCAGCGGGCGGTGCCGGCTGCCCGTCTCCGCGTAGTTCACCACGTAGCACAGCGCCGCGTAGCACATCTGGAGTTCCTTGGCCAGGAACGCCTCGGGCACGAACGTGTGGGTGACCACCTCGGCGCCGACGGTGGCGAGCATTCGGATTTCAGCCGGCGTCTCCAGGCGCGGGCCCTCGCAGACGGCGGCGGTGCCCGTCGCGTGGTAGACGAGCTTCATCTCGTGGAGCACTTCCGCCAGCACGCGCCGCAGCGTCGGGCAGAAGACGGGGAACTGGCGGAGAAAGCCCAGGGGCTTGTCCTCGAAGAACGTCTTGTCGCGGAGGTAAGTGCGGTCAATCAGGTCGTCGAGGATGACCAGGTCCCCGACGGCGATATTGTGGGTGACGGCCCCGCCGGGCCCCCAGGCGAGCACCGCCTGCACGCCCAGGTCCTTCAGGGCGTAGAGATTCGCGCGGGAGTTGATCCGCCGGGGCGCGGTCTTGGACAGCCCCAAGCCATGGCGGGGCAGCAGGTACATCTCGTGCTCCTCGGACTCGATGAGGTAGATTTCACCGCTGGAGCCGAACGGCGTGCCGCGCGGTCCGATGCGCTCGCCCGCGATCCGCCCGGTGTTCCACTGGCGGCAGATTTCCTCCCCCGCGATGCAGGCAAAGCTCGCTGACATGGGTCACTCCAGGTGAAAGCGTTCGTACCAGGTCCGGGCTCTCGGAGATGCCGGGCGCATTATCGTCGCGGCGCGGAGGCTTGGCAAGGGCGAATCAAGGCAGGGCAGGCCAATCGAGCTCGCGCAGCGCGCGGAGGCGCCGCCCGTCGGTCATGTCCACGTGCAGGGGCGTGACGGTGATGAATCCTTCCGACAGCGAGACGACGTCGGTGTCCGGCTCGCGCCGCACGAAGCCGTACTCGTCGCCCAGGCGGAATCGCTCGGTGCCTTCCTCGTCGATGTGGCGGAGGTAGGTGTCGGTGAGCCCGGCCGTCGATTGCGGAACGACGTGCACGCCGCGCGGCGGGCCCTGGGCGAGTGATGGGATGTTGACGTTGACCAGTTCCGCCGGTTTCATCGCCGGCAGCAGGCGGTCGAGCACGGCGCGGCACAGGCGCGCGACGGTCGGCCAGTCGATTTCGCCCTCGCCGCTGCGGACGGAGAACGCGATAGCGGGGTATCCGAGCATGGCGGCCTCCGCGGCGGCGGCCACCGTGCCCGAGTAGAAGATGTTGATCCCCACGTTGGCGCCGCGGTTGATGCCGCTCAGGACGAGCTGCGGGGGCTCGGGCATCAGCGAGCGGATGGCCAAACGGACGCAGTCTGCGGGTCGCCCGTCCACGCGGAGGCCGTCGAACCCGCCTTCGTGCTCATCCGCCCGGAGCCTCCGTACTGTCAGGGGGTTTTTGAGCGTGATGCCGTGTCCTGCCGCCGACTGCGGCGAATCGGGCGCGGCCACCGTCACCGCCCCCAGGTCGGACACGGCGTGGTACAGCGCGGCCAGGCCCGGCGCGTCGATGCCGTCGTCGTTGCTCAGCAGGATCCGCATGTCCAGAGTGTACCAGACGCCCGCCGGATTGCACGGCGGATCACGGCGTGGCGTCGAAGAACTGCCAGACGCGTTCGGCGTGGGTGGTTCCGTTGGCGCCGTCGTCGGCGATCGTTCCGCCCGGCGGGACGGTGTGGTCGCTTACGGTCCCATCGTCGGCGATAGTTCGGACCGCGCCGTGCCCCGCCAGCACGTTGAATCGCTTTCCGTGGCACCAGCCTGCCCGCACGGGCGAGGCGAGCGGACCCGGCGTCTGCGTCGCCGGCGCGGAATGCTCCTGCCGCCAGAACGAATCGGCGACGACGACGTCTTGCGCGAAGTCGAACGTGCCGTCCCCGCACGCCGCCGGCGCCGCCAGGGGATACGCGCGATCCGTCCGCGTCAGCGGAACCTCCTGGTACGTCGTGCCGACGCGGACGCGCTGCCCGCCGGCCGCCTGGGCGTAGATGCCCAACGTTTTGCCGCTGAAGTTGCGCAAGGCCGGCGCAGTGTCAAAGAGGGCGTCACTGGGCGGCATCCGAAGGCAGTACGTACTGAAGCGGAATGTGTGGGAGAAGTAGCTGGCCTGACCGTCGAGCAGCTCGGTTTCGGCGCCGGGGCAGACCAGCCGGCGAACCGAGAGCTTGCCTTCCTCGGCCAGGACAGACAGATTGATCGCCTGGAGTCCCACCAGCCGGCCGAAAATGGCCGGATCGTTCGCTTGCGTGGCGCCGCCCCAGTGCCCGGAGAGCGCCACGTTTCCGACGATGTCGCTGAAAGCGAATGGGGGCAGTCGGCGACGGTTCTCTGCGGTGTAAGTCATCAGCCCCACGTGGACGTCCCGCATCGCTGCGGCGCACCCCGCCAGCCGGGCGCTGTCTTTCGCGGCCGCCAGAGACGGCAGGAGTATCGCTCCCAGCAGCGCCAGGATCGCGACAACCACTATTGCTTCCACCAGTGTCCATGCCGGCCGGTGGCGCATGGTTCCATCCGATCCGAGAAGTGTCGCCTGATGATAGGCGCATTTTCGGCCCGTCAGAGGGGGGTGTCAACTGTATGTCACCGGGCAATCCCTGCAGGGCGTCTACCTGCCGCCCTTGCGACTGGGGGGGACCGCAAGGCCCAGGCGTTTCATCACGGCTTGCAGGTCGCTCCAGACCTTGCCGCGGACGTCGGCGGTGTATTGCCGCAGCACGTACGAGGGGTGGAAGGTGGGCATGACGTCGATGCCGCCCAAACCGGGCGCGAGCTCCGGCAGCTTCTGCCACTGGCCGCGCAGGCGGGTGATCCCGACGGTGGTGCGCAGCAGCCCCTGCGTGGCGGGGTTGCCCAGCGTGACGACGACCTTCGGGCGGAGGATCTGGAGCTGGCGGATGAGGTAGCTCCAGCAGGCGGCGATCTCGTCGGGCGCGGGCGTGCGGTTGCCCGGCGGGCGGCACTTGA
>DNAS01000150.1:0-1738 GCA_003485185.1 Phycisphaerales bacterium
TCGCTGCCGCGCATCGACTTGATCAGCGCGCTGGCGGCGTCGTAGTGCTCCTCGCCGGCCGCGTCGTAGCGAATGGCCTTCTGCTGGATCGACTCCTGCGCGACGGTCAGGTTGAAGACGATCCAGTCCCCGCGCTGTCCGGGCGCGAACCGCTGGCTCCGTACGCCGACCTCCAGCGCCGTCAGCGCCCGCCGGGCGTCGCCGTCGGACACCCGCGCCAAGTGCTCCAGGGCCTCGTCGGTCGCCTCGACGGGCAACGTGCCTAGGCCGCGCTCTTCGTCGGCCAGCGCCCGCCGCAGCAGGCGCACGACGTCGTCTTCCGAGAGCGGCTCGAACTGGAACACCGTCGAGCGGCTCAGCAGCGGCGTGTTGATGGCGAAGTAGGGGTTCTCCGTCGTCGCGCCGATCAGGATGATGACGCCGTTTTCCACGTCGTTGAGCAGCACGTCCTGCTGGGCACGGTTGAAGCGGTGCAGCTCGTCGATGAACAGGACGGTGCGCCGCCCGCTGGCCGCCAGCGTGGCGCGGGCCCGCTCGATGATCTCGCGCACCTCCTTGACCGACGCGGAAGCCGCGTTGAGCGTGTAGAACTCGCAGTCGGCCTGGCGGGCGATGACGTGGGCGAGCGTGGTCTTGCCCGTGCCGGGCGGCCCGAAGAACACCAGGCTGCTGAGGCGGTCCGCCTCGACCATCCGCCGGAGCATCTTCCCGGGCCCGAGGAATTCCTGCTGCCCGAGCACCTCCTCGAGCGTGCGCGGGCGCATGCGGACCGCCAGCGGCGCGTGGGCGGCGATCGCGGCGTCTTCCGATTCGCGGAACAGGTCCATCGCCGCATTGTACCCGCCCGACCGGGCGGACTCCACCGTCGCGCCGCCCGCGGGCAGTCCGTCAAAAGGCGTACAGGACCAGCGCCCCGTGCGCCGCCCCGCAGGCCAAGGCCGCGAACCCCAGCGCCTTGTGGACCTTCAGCAGCACGCGCGGGTTTTTCCGCCGCAGCAAACCCGTCGCCACCGTCGCCGCCAGCAGCGAAAGCGTCACGATTCCGAGGATCTCGACGATCTCGAAAAGGTTCCACTCGCCTGTCCCGCCGGCGCCGAGAAGGGCAGGGCTTGCCCGGAGCGTCGCGACGGGAATCAACAGGGTCGCAACAGCCGGAAATGCTCGAATGGCGTTCATCGGCATGGCTCCGCAAAGGGAAACGTTTCCTGCGTCAGTATACGCCGCCCCCGGCGGAAAAAACCATTTCAACTCCGGCGCGCCGGAAACGGAAAGTCCCGTTTGCGAAATCGCGCCCGTCGGGTAAGGTAATCAGGACGGGGCCCGTCGCCCCGCGCAAGGGGCGCCACGCGTGAGCGAGACGAATGCCGAATCGATCCGCCGGCAGGTGCGACAGGCCCGCAGCCGGTTCGTCGCGATGGCCGCGACGTACTCGCTGGGGGTCTTCAACGACAATTTCTTCAAGCAGGCGGCGAGCCTGATGGCTGTCTACGCCGGAAGGCAGACGTTCCAGAGCGCCATCGCCGCCGCCTTCACGCTGCCGTTCCTGCTGCTGGCGGCGCCGGCGGGCTGGCTGGCCGACCGCTTTCCCAAACGCACGATCGTCATCGCCTCCAAGGGAATGGAACTGGCGGCGATGGCCTGTGGGGCGGTCGGGATCGCCACCGAATCCTGGCCGCTTGTGCTGGTGATGATGTTCCTGATGGGCGCCCAATCGACCCTCTTCAGCCCGGCGCTGAAC
>DNAS01000150.1:1875-3563 GCA_003485185.1 Phycisphaerales bacterium
GCGCTGAACGGATCGATTCCCGAACTCTACCCGGCGGAGCACGTGCTGGCCGCCAACTCCACGCTCAAGATGGTCACCACCGCGGCGATGCTCGCGGGGATCATCCTGGCGGGCGTGGCGCTGGCGCACAAGATCCCGTTGTGGTGGGGCGTGCCCGCCGGGCGGATGCTCGTCGCGGCCGGCGTGGTGGCCGTGGCGCTGGCGGGGGTGCTGCTGAGCCTCGGCGTGCCGCGCCGCCCCGCCGCCCGGCCGGACGCGAAATTCCCCTGGTCCGGGCCCGTGGACACACTCCGGACGCTGTGGAGCATGCGGACCGACCGCCTCCTGACCGTCGTGCTGCTGGCCGACGCGTTCGTCTGGGCGGTGGCCGTCCTCCAGGTCCTGCTGGTCAACCAGTTGGGCAAAGAGTTCTGCCTGAGCGAGCGAGGCACGAGCTACCTGGTGGTCGCGGAACTGGGCGGGGTGGCCGTCGGCGGACTGCTGGCGCGAAAACTCGCTTCCGGCGAGCGGTGGTTCCGCGCGCTGCCAGTCGCGATGTTCGTTTTGGCCGGGGCGATGCTTCTCCAGGGCGCGGCGCCGCATCTGCCCGCGCCGCTGCGCCTGCCGGCGGTCTGGATGCTGCTGGGCGTCGCGGGCATCGCCGGCGGGCTGCTGCTGGTTCCCCTGGAGGCGTTCTTCCAGGTCCGCCCCGATCCGGGACAGAAGGGCAGGGTGATCGCAGCCGCCAACTTCGCCGCGTTCCTGGCGATGATGCTCGCGGCGGCAGTGTCCGCCCCCATGCTGGCGCACCTGGCGGCGGCGACGGGGCTGGCCGCGCTGGGCCTCGTCACGCTGCCCGCGGCGGCCGGACTGCTCTGGGCCCTGAACGGGAGGGAGGTCCGATGATCGTCGCCATCCTGCGGACGTTTGTGAGGCTCTGCCTGTCGCTGAGATACCGCATCCGCGTGACGGGGGCGCGGGAGATCGCCTCGCGCGGGCGGGAGGGCATCCTCTTTCTCCCGAACCATCCGGCGCTGATCGACCCGATCCTCCTGATGGCGTCGTTGCACAAGACGTTCCGCCCGCGGGCGTTGGCCGACGAGGAGCAGATCGACCGCTTCTTCATTCGCACGCTCGCGGCCCGCGCGGGCGTGCTGCCGATTCCCGACCCGGCCCGGCACGGGGCCGCCTCGCGCGAGCACATCGAGCGAGAGCTGGACGCCTGCGTCGCGCTGCTGCGGCGCGGGGAGAATGTGCTGCTCTATCCGGCCGGGCAGCTCTGCCGCCAGCGCCTGGAAGACCTCGGCGGAAACAGCGCGGTCGAGCGGATCTTGCGGGAGCTGCCTTCCGTGCGCGTGGTGCTGGTCCGCACGACGGGCCTGTGGGGCAGCGCCTTCTCGTGGGCGAGCGGACGCGAGCCGAAGGTCGCGCCCGTGCTGAAGCGGGGCCTGCTGCGCCTGCTCGCCAGCGGCGTGTTCTTCGCGCCGCGCCGGGCGGTGCGCATCGAACTGCACGAGCCGGACGACCTGCCCCGCGCCGCCGGGCGAAACGAGATCAACCGCTACCTGGAGGCGTTCTACCGCGCCGACGCGCCGCCGAACACCTTCGTGCCGTATACGCCGTGGGACCGCCGCGGGACGCGGCAGATGCCCGAGCCGCCCGCCGGCTCCCGCGCGACGACGGCGGAGCAGATTCCGCCCGCCACCCGG
>DNAS01000150.1:3688-5481 GCA_003485185.1 Phycisphaerales bacterium
CCGCCCGCCACCCGGCGGATCGTGGCCGACTTCCTCCGCGAACTTTCCGGCGTGGAAAACTTCGGCGACGAAACCCGCCTGGCCCACGACCTGGGCCTGGACAGCCTGGCCCGGGGCGAGCTGCTGCTGTTCCTGGAAAAGGAGTTCGGCTTCCCGCAGGGCGACGTGAACTCCTTGCAGACGGTGGGCGACGTGCTGCTGGCGGCGTGCGGGCAGTCCGCCTCAGCCGGGCCGGTCGAACTCGCGCCGGTGCCGCCCGCATGGTTCGCCCCCGCGCCGCACACGCGGTTGCGATGCGGGCAGGCAGAGCATCTCGGGCAGCTCTTTGTCGCCCAGGCGCTGGCGCATCCGCATCGGGCGGTCCTGGCCGACCAGGCTGGCGGGGTCAAGACCTTCCGCGACGTGGCGACGGCCGTCCTGCTGCTCAAACGCGAGATCGAAAAGCTCCCCGGCGATTCCGTGGGCATCCTGCTTCCGGCGTCCGCGGCAGCCGGCGCGGCCTACCTGGGCGCGATGTTCGCGGGCAAGACGCCCGTGATGGTCAACTGGACGGTGGGACGGCGGAATCTCGGCGCGTCGCTGCGAACCGCCGGCGTCCGCGCGGTGCTGACTTCGCGCCGGATGATCGAGCGCCTGGGCGCGCAGGGGATCGCGCTGGACGACCTGCCGGCTGAGATGGTCCACCTCGAGGCGCTGGCGGCCCGCATGGGGCGCCTGGCGAAGCTCCGCGCCGCGCTGGCGGCCCGCGGATCGCTGCGCGCGCTGCGCGACGCGGCGGTTTCGCCCGTGGCGGCGGTGCTGTTCACCAGCGGGTCGGAGACGGTCCCCAAGGCCGTGCCGCTCACCCACGCGAACCTGCTGGCCAACCTGCGCGACGTCACGGGCGTCGCCGAACTGTTCGCCGACGACCGCCTGATGGGAATCCTTCCGCCGTTCCACTCGTTCGGCCTGACGGTGGGCCTGTGCGCGCCGCTGTGCCTGGGCCTGCCCGCCGTGTACCACCCCAACCCTGCGGAAGGTCCTGCCATCGCGCGGCTGGCGGGGGCGTACCGCCCGACGATGCTGGTGGGCACGCCGACGTTCCTGAGCGGGATCGCGCGGGCGGCGTCGCCGGGACAGCTCGACTCGCTCCGCCTGATCGTCACCGGGGCCGAGCAGTGCCCGCGCCGCGTCTACGAACTGCTGGCCGAGCGATGCCCCGGCGCGACGACGGTGGAGGGATACGGCGTGACGGAGTGCTCGCCGATCGTGGCGGTGAACGATCCGCATGCCCCGCGGGCGGGGACGATCGGTCGCCTGCTGCCGTCGCTGGAACGCGCCATCGTGGATGTCGAGACCGGTACGCCCGTCGCGCCCGGACAGGCGGGCATGCTGCTGGTGCGCGGACCGAGCGTCTTCGGCGGGTACCTGGGCGAGGCGCCCGACCCGTTCGTCGAGTTCGACGGAAAGCGGTGGTACCGCACGGGCGATCTGGTCAGCGAGGACCCCGAGGGGGTGCTGACGTTCCGCGGACGGCTCAAGCGGTTCGCCAAGATCGGCGGGGAGATGATCTCGCTGCCGGCGATCGAGGCCGTGCTGGCGGAGAACTTCGCCGCGCCTGACGCCGAGGGGCCGACCCTGGCGATCGAGGCCGTCGGGGAGGAAGGGCGCCCCGAGCTGGTCCTGTTCACTACGCTCGAGCTGGACCGCGACGAGGTCAACCGCCGCCTGCGCGACGCGGGGCTCAGCCCGCTGCACTTCGTCCGGCGCGTCGAGAAACTTGCGGAAATCCCCACGCTGGGCACCGGAAAGAT
>DNAS01000150.1:5646-6090 GCA_003485185.1 Phycisphaerales bacterium
AGACCGACTACCGCGAGCTGCGCCGGCGGATGTCCTGAACCGTCATCGCGCCGGCGGTTCGGTTTGTTTCGCCGCCAGGTCCGCCAGCGTGAGTGTTTCGATCGCGCGGTCCGCGGAGCGCCGCACCGCGTCGATCGCGCCGGCCAGTTCTTCCGCGTAGCGTCCCGCGGGCGCGCCCTCGTCATCGGCGCGGGCGCAGTCGAGAATCTCCACGACGCGCACCTGCTCCAAAGGCCGGGCCGGGGCGTACGCCTCGCCCCGCGGAGTGTCCGCCTCGCAAAGCACGTTCGCCCGGCAGAGGCGCGTCAGCAGCCGGTGGACCGGCTCGTCGGGCAGGTTCATCGCCTCGACGATCCGCTCCCGCGTCGCCGGTCCCTGGCCGGCGGCGAAGGGCCGCGCCGCCGCCACCGCTGCCGCCAGCACGTCCCACGGGCCCAGCAGGAT
>DNAS01000150.1:6130-8441 GCA_003485185.1 Phycisphaerales bacterium
CTTGCAGCGTTGGCGATGGGGTCTTCCCGGGCCAGGAGGGTGATGGCGTCCAGGATCTTGTCGGCCTCCTCGGCCGAACGGAGTCGCTTGAGGTTGGCGGCCGTGTGCGACAGCTCCGCCCCGAACAGGAAGATCATCCAGGACAGGTTCAACCAGAACAAAAACAGCGGGATCAGTCCCAGCGCGCCGTAGAGGCTGTTGCGGGCCACCAGCGTCACGTAGAGGGCGAAGGCCCACTTGGCGACGTGCCAGAGGGGTACGGCCACCACCGCCGCCGCCAGCGCCGCGCGGAAGGTGACTTTCGTGTTGGGCAAAAAGGTGTAAACCGCCGCCAGCAGCAGGATGTTGACGAGAATCGGGCCGATCCACCCGGCCGAACCGATCAGCCACGAGACGCCCGGAACCGCGCCGGCGAGGGTCAGCGCCCGCTGTCCGACGTAGGAGGTGGAGGCAGCCGCCAGGGGCACGAACGTGATGACCGACCAGTACAGCAGGACACGCCGTGGCAGCGAGCGCGCCCGCGGCGCCTGGAAGATGCGGTTGAGCGACCGCTCGATGGTCGTCAGGAGCGTGACAGCCGTCCAGACCAGCAGCACCACACCCACCGCTCCCAGCTTGCCGAGGGTGAGCTGTCGCTCGACGCCGGAAATGACTTCCTCCAGGCGGTCGGCGACGCTGGCGCCCTGGCCCGGCTGGGTGGCGAGCCCGTCTTCGGGCGCGGCGCTCTCCTGATTCGGCGCGGTCGCCGGTTGGGTGGCGGGCTCCTCGCGCACCAGCGCGATTTGCGTCAGTCCGCCGCGCTCCATCAGGTCGCGGAGCGACTGGCGGGCGTCGCCCATCACGCCTGCCGCCCGCAGCGCCAGGAACGCCAGCACCAGCGTCGGGACCAGCGCGAAAATCGTCCGGAAGGAAAGGGCGGCGCTCATCGCCATCGCGTTATGCTCGCGCAGGCGGCGCAGGCAGAATCGCCACAGGTGGAACTGGTACTGCGCCAGCCTGGCCCAACTGCCCAGTTCCTCCCCCGGGGCGGCCAGCAGGTTTCCCAAGCGCCGACGCAGTCTGTCCGCGAATCGGATCATGTCCACCGTCCGCCTTTCTGTCCGGCAGGAGCGCCGCCGGCGCGGCTACTTGTCCTTCTTCTCGCCGAAGAGGCTCTTGAGGGCATCGCCCGCCTTCTGCGTGGCGGCTTGGCCCTCCTTGCCCAAGGCCTGTGCGACGCCCGTCTGCGCCTGCGCGACCAGCCCCTCGGCGCCTTGGCCGAGAGCGGCGGTGGCGCCCTGGAGCCCCTTGCCGAGGTCGTCGGAGAGCAGCTTGGGCAGGCGGTTGCCCGCCTGCTTGACGATGGCGGCCACCACCGCCGTCAGAATCCGTCCGGACAGCTCACTCACCGGAACGCCCTGCGGGCTGTCGGACGTGACGCCGTTCAGCTCGATGGGCGGCAGCTGGATCGTGAACGGTTCGCCACCGCCCGGCAGCAGCGACACGTGGGCCGCCACGTTGCGGATCACGATCCGGTCCACCGAAACCTTCTTCCCGCCTTCTTCCTTCTTCTGCTCGGGCTTGCTTCCCGAGGAGAGTTTCTTGAGGTTGTTCAGCACGGCCGAGACGTTGCTGCCCGATTTGCCCTGCTCGACGTTCACGTCCAGGCCGTCCAGCTCGAAGCGGTTCAACTCCACCGTCTCGGCGACCAGGCTCGCCGGCCGCAGGGCCAGCTCGAATCGCCCGGAGTCCATCAGGTGCGGCGTCTTGAACCCCTCCGGGTTGGCGATCTTCAGGCCGTTCATTTCCATCCGCCCGTTCAGCAGGCTGATGGAGATGTTCTCGAGACTGGTGGGCACGCCGAGGGCGTAGGTGGCGCCTTTCTCGACGCCGGCCTTGGCCAGGGGGTCGATCGCCGCCCAGACGACCGCCAGGGCCGCGATCAGGATCAGCACGAGAATGACGACGAGACGCAGAAGTTTCTTGCCCATGAGGGTTCTCCCGTTCTGTTGAAGACGTGCGCCCGCCGCGAACGCCGCCCGCGGGCTTGCGGAATGATTATCCCCTCGTCGCGCCGGAATGGCAAACGAGTTCCGCCCTCGTCCGCGCGAGGCGCGCTTGCGGGTTCGGGTGGTCCGTGATACCCTTGCCGCGTGCAAAACGATTCCGTCCCATCGAGGCAGCGGCGTCCCATCGGCGTGTTCGACTCGGGACTGGGCGGGCTGACGGTCGTCCGCGAGCTGACGGCCGCCATGCCCGGCGAGGACCTCGTCTACCTGGGCGACACGGCGAGGGTTCCCTACGGCATCAAGAGCCTCCAGACCGTCCGCCG
>DNAS01000063.1:0-301 GCA_003485185.1 Phycisphaerales bacterium
ACGAGCCCACGGGCAACCTCGACCTGAAGACCGGCGCGGAGATCCACGCGATTCTCCACCGCCTCAACAAGGAGCGGGGCGTGACGGTCATCTGCGCCACGCACGATCATCGCCTGATCAGCCTGTCCGACCGGATTCTCTGGATTCGCGACGGGCAGGTGGAGCGAATCGCCAACCGAAGCGACGTGACGGTGGAGACCGGCACGATTGGAGGCGAGGAGAATGAGTAGAACCGGTTCCAGGATCCGGTCCCTTGTCCTGCCGGCGGCAGTGCTGGCCGCGACGCTGGCGACGGGATGCC
>DNAS01000063.1:445-2624 GCA_003485185.1 Phycisphaerales bacterium
CGGCCGGCACCGGCCAGCGCAGGGCGGCGTTGCGCACCTCCGCGGCGGCCACCTCCTGCCCGAGCAGCGGCAGCAGGCCGCCCGCGACGTGCAGGCCCTTCGCGCCCCGCTGGCCGACACCGTCGCGCGGGACTACCGCCCGTCCGGCGAGGATCGCGACTTCTACCTCGACCTGGCCGTGCTCACCAGCCGCCCGCACCGCCTGGCGGGGTTCGGCGAACTGCCCCAACAGCGGTTCGCGGGCGCGGGCAGCCTGTTCGCCGCCCGATACGTCGCCGACCGTCTCCGCGCCATGGGCGTGCCATACGTCCTCACGCAGGACGTCCCCGTCGTCATGCCCGTGACCACGGAGTGCCGCCTGTTCGTCGACGGAAAGGAAGTCGCCGGCGAGACCCCCGCGATCTACCCCGCCCGGCCGAACCTCGTCCAGGCGTCCGTCACGCCCAAGGAAGGGCTCGAAGGCGAGACGGTCTACGCCGGGCGCGGCTCGGTTCCCGAATACGGCGCCGCGGACCCCAACGGAAAGATCGTGGTGGTGGAGTTCGACTGCGACCTGAACTGGCTGAACGCCTTCGCGTTCGGCGCGCGGGCGGTGGTGTTCGTGGGCCCGCGCGGCGGCGACGGGCCGGCCTCGCACGCCTGGCAGCACGTGAACTTCCCGGCCAACCTGCCCCGCTTCTATCTGACCGCCGAGACGGCCGACCGCCTCCGGCTGCGCACCGAGGCGCGGAAGCTCCGGATCGTCGCCGCTTGCGAATGGAAGCGCCTGACGGGTCAGAACGTCATCGGGATCGTCCGCGGGACGAATCCCCGTCCTTCCGGTTCCGTGGACCAGGCGGTGGTGCTGGCCGCCCCGCTGGACAGCTACTCGGAAGTGCCCGAGCTTTCCGCCGGCGCCCGCGACGCCGCCAACTGCGCCGCGCTGCTGCAATTGGCGGACATGTTCCGCAAGTCGCCCCCGCATCGCGACGTGATCGTCTGTTTCTTCGACGCCCAGGCCATGCGACACACCGGCGCCCGCGCGTTCTACGGCGCGCTGTACCGCAGCCTCGACAGCGAGGCCAAGTCGCTCGAAAAACGCCTCGTTCGCCTCCAGGACGAGCTGTCCTACGTCCAGGACATGGAACGCGTCGTCCGGACGCAGGCGGAGCTTGCCCGGCAGATCCGCGCGGGACAGAAAGACAAGTCCACCCTCGGCACGCTGTTCACCCCCGAGGTCATGTCGCTGGTGAGTGAGCGCCGCCTCGATGCGGCCGTCAAGTTCCTCCAGGAAGAAGCCCAGAACATCGACAGCGACATCCTGGACGAACTTCGTCCGCTGCGCATCCTCCGGGCCGACATGGAAAGCACAGTCCGCCAGGCCTCCCGCAAGGGCGAGAAGGACAAGGCCCAGGAAGCACAGAAGGAACTCGACGCCGTCGGGCCCGAGATCGAACGTCTCAGCGCCCTGGACATGCTCTGGAACAAGGTCGTCCGCGACCTGTATCAGAAAAACCTGACGGTCGAGACGCGCGAGCTGTACTTCGACCTGGTGGTGGCGGGCAGCAACATCCTGAGCGCCCGCCTGGCTGAACTGAACGACGCGATCGCGCAGGCGCAGCAGGCGCAGGTCCTGCGGAACACGATCGGCCCGAAGCAGAACACGATCGTCCTGCATCTGAGCGTGAATTTCGGCGACGCCCGAAAAACCTGGACCCTCCTCCACGGAGACGATTCCGGCCCCTTGGTCAACGACCGCGAGGGATATTACGGCGAGGCGTTCAAGGCGGTGCGGGAATCCTTCGCCGAGGTCGCCGCCGCCGACTTCGACGAGCGCGCGGTGAGCCTGAAATTCGAGTCGCGCATGTTCGCCCCCGCCCACCAGGTGGACAGCGGCGCGATCGCCCGCATTTTTTCGCTGTTCAACCTGTCAGCCGTCACCGCGATGGACCGCCTGGTCCGCCAGGGCCTGCCCTGCGACACCCGCGACGCGCTCGACGCGCCGACGATGCTCGCGCAGACCCGCCAGGCGGGCGCGCTGTTCCGCGTCCTGGTGGATCGCGAGGGGCTGGACCGCCCCTACCCGATCAAGGCGCCCGCGAAATTCGTCGAATCGGACTGGTCCAACGGAAAAGCCGCCGGCGCGTCGGTGAAGCGCGCGGGCGGCGGCCGCGCCATGGCCGACCGCCCGGTGCGGGGC
>DNAS01000063.1:2716-10195 GCA_003485185.1 Phycisphaerales bacterium
GTGCGGGGCGCTGTCGTCGCCGCCCTGCGCGGCGAAGGCGTCGGAAAGTGGGAGGCTTCGTCCGTCGCCATCGCCCCGCCGGGGTTCGAGATTCCCCTCTGGGTCATGACCGACGGGAACGGGACCTTCGACCTGGCCCCCTACGACCCGACGGGCGAACTGCGGAACCTCATGCTCGTGGCGGCCACCTTCGACCGGCACGCCGTCGCCCGACGCGGCGTCAATCTCGCCGATCGCAGCCGAGGAATCGTCAACGAGATCACCTCCCAGCAGACCCTGATCCTCAAAGGGGCCGGGGGACTGTCGAAGTTCGCCGTCAACCTCTTCAAGACCCATTTCAAGACCGTGGTCGGATACGGGTACGACCGGCGCGGAATCGCCTCCGTCGCGATGCGGGCCTTGTCCACCGCGAAATTCCGCGAGGACCGCAGCCTGCTGTGCGAGTGGGAAACCCTGACCACCCTGTACGCCCCCTATGACACGCGCGGGCTGAAGCTGTTCAACAAGGAAGGGCTCCCCCTGCTGGGCAACGCCCCGACGAGCGAGGAATACCAGGGTTCGGGGCTGTCGCTGGAAGACTGCTTCGAGCATCCGGTGACGGTGAGCGTCGGCGCGCACGACCTGACGACGCTGAACGAGTATCGCCTGACGATGCTCCAGGAAAACCGCATCCCGCAGGACGCGCTCCAGATTTATCACACCGAGGCCAAGGGGCTCATCGAGGACGCCCGGGGGAAATCCTCGCTGGACGCGTTGCGCGGGGCCGAGGCGGCCGCCGCCGGCATCGAACGTCGCGTCTACGGACCGTTGATCGAGGTGCTGAACGACCTGGTGACGGCCGTCGTGCTCCTGCTGCTCCTGGCCATCCCCTTTGCCTTCGCCCTGGAGCGCCTCCTGGTCGGCACGCCTCACATCTACCGGCAGATCGGGTGGTTCGCCCTGTTCTTCCTGGTCACCTTCGGAATCCTGTTCCTGGTGAATCCCGCGTTCAAGATCGCGGCGACCCCCGTCATCATCTTCCTGGCGTTCGCGATCATCCTGCTCAGTTCGCTGGTCATCTTCATCATGGTCCGCAAGCTCCAGACCGAGGTGAAGAAGATGCAGGGCATGGCCTCGACGGTGCACAGCGCCGACGTGTCCCGCCTGAGCACGATGATGGCGGCGGTGAACATGGGCATCTCGACGATGCGCCGCCGCCCGTTGCGGACGTTCCTGACGGCCGTCACCGTCGTCCTGCTGACATTCACGATCCTGACCTTCGCCTCGTTCGGCAGCAGTTGGGGAATCCGCAAGACGTACGAAGGCCCGTTCATCTCCAGCAACGCCACCCCCCGCATCCTGGTGCGTCACCAGCTCTGGAGCCCCGTCGGCGTGGGCGTGTTCGACACGCTCCGCGGGCAGTTTGCGGGGACGGCGACGGTCGTTCCCCGCTACTGGGTTTCCTCCACCGCCACCGAGGCCAAGCAGACCGTTCGCGACCGGCCCGAGGAATTCGTCGCCTGCGACGCCGCGATGAGCCGCGCGGTCCCGCTGGCGGCGGCCATCGGGTTGGACTACCGCGACATCGACCCCGCCGTCCGGCGCCAGTATCAGCTCCACGAGTTGTTCCACGGCGACATCGAACTGTTGAAGACCGACGGCGTGTTCCTCACGCGGGCCGTCGCCGACGAACTGCAACTGACCTCCGCCGACGTCGGAAAGAAGAAAGTCATCGTCTGCGGAAAGACGCTCACCTTCGCCGGGCTGCTCGGCGACCAGTTTGCTTCCATTGCGATGCTGGAGGGCTCGAGCATCCGCCCCGTCGATTACCAGGCGTCCGGCGGCGGGACCAGCGACTCCATCGCCCAGCAGGAAGCGGACGCCCAGATGCCGGATGTCGAGAGCGCCCAGTTCGTCCGCTACGCGATGGACCGGGTGGTCATCCTCTCGCCGGAGGCCGCCTACGAGCTGGGGGGGCGGATTCGCTCGATCACGCTCTATCCGGAGCCGGGCAAGGAATCGTCGATCGCCCAGATCGCCGACCAGGCGGCCGCCATCACCGCCCTGCCCACCTACGTCGGGACCGAGGGCGGAGTGTACCGCCTGATCTTCAAGTCGCTCGCCAAGGCCAGCGGGTGGCGCGACCTGCTGATCCCCGTGATCCTGGGCGGATTGATCATCTTCGCGACGATGCTCGGAAGCGTCTCCGACCGCGAGCGGGAAATCTACACGTTCAGCTCACTGGGGCTGGCGCCGGCGCACGTGGCGGGGTTGTTCTTCGCCGAGGCGTCCGTCTACGCCGTCGTCGGCGGAATGGGCGGATACCTCCTGGGGCAGGTCGTCGCGCGGGCGATGGCCTGGCTGAACACGATCTACCCCCAGATGTCCATGCCTCCCATGAACTACAGCTCGACCAACGCCATCGTCACGATCCTGATCGTGATGGGAACCGTCCTGGTCTCGACGATCTATCCCGCCCTGAAGGCCTCGCGCAGCGCCAACCCGGGCATCCAGCGGTCGTGGCAGATTCCCCGCCCCGAAGGCAACCTCTACGACCTGGTGTTCCCGTTCACGGTCTCCAGCTACGACATCACGGGCGTCGTGAGCTTCCTGCGGGAACATTTCGAGAACTTCTCCGACGCGTCGCTCGGCGTCTTCGCGACCACCGAGTGCCACGTCTGCCGGCAGAAGGACAACGACATGCTGGGCTTCTCCGCCTCGGTGGCGCTGGCGCCGTTCGACCTGGGCGTGACGCAGCGGTTTGCCCTGCTCAGCCAGGCCAGCGAAATCCCCGGCATCGACGAGGTCCGCATCCTCATCCACCGCGAAAGCGGCGCCGTGGGCGACTGGAAACGCTCCAACCGCGTGTTCATCAACGACCTGCGGAAGCAGTTGCTCATCTGGCGATCGCTGCCGCATGAGGTCATGGACCGCTATCGACAGAAAACGCTGGAACAGTGGGACGCCCTGCCCCACGAGCAGGTGACCCCCGAGAGCATGGGAGGCCAGGCGTGAGCGGCATCCGCATCGACAAGGAGCTGGAACAGTACCGAAACCTGATGGAGGTGCCCTCCACCTTCCAGGACGGGTTCAGCTGGACCAGCCTGGTGGGCGCGATCTTCGTGGCCGTCCTGATGGTGCCCGGGGCGATGTACATGAACCTGCTGGCCGGGCAGGGCGTCGGTCCCGCCGCCCAGTGGGTGACGGTCATCCTCTTCATCGAGGTCGCCCGGCGGGCCCACAAGCACCTCAGCAAGCCCGAGATTTTCGTGCTGTTCTACATGGCCGGCGCGGCGATGCAGCAGCCGTTCAGCGGACTGCTCTACAACCAGTTCTTCGCGCAGAGCCAGGCCGCCACCGGAATGGGCGTGTCCGTCCCCTACTTCTACGCCCCTAGCGACCCGGACGTGCTGGCCCAGCGGTCGTTCTTCAACCCCGCCTGGTACCCCGCCGTCGGGCTGGTCATCTTCCAGACGCTCATGAGCCAGATCAACACGATGATCCTGAGCTACGGGCTGTTCCGCCTGGCCAGCGACATCGAGAAGCTGCCCTTCCCCATGGCGCCCGTCGGCGCGCAGGGCATCACCGCCCTGGCCGAGCAGCAGACGGAAGAATCGCGGCGCGAGGAAGACACCCAGGGCGGCGGAAGCTGGCGGTGGCGCGTGTTCAGCATCGGCGGCGTGCTCGGGCTGGCCTTCGGCGCGGTCTACATGGCCCTGCCGGCCATCTCCACCGCCCTGCTCGACGAGCCGATCACCATCATCCCCATCCCCTTCACCGAACTGACGCAGAAGACGTCCGACTTCCTGCCCGCCTACGCGACCGGAATCAACCTCAACATGGGCCAGCTCGTCTTCGGAATGGTCATGCCGTTCTACGCGATGCTCGGCAGCTTCCTGTCGCTGATCCTCATGGCAATCGCCAACCCCATCCTCTACAAGGCGGGATACCTGCCCAGCTGGAGCAGCACCGACGACACGATCCTGACGACGTTCCACAACTACATCGACTTCTACTTCAGCTTCGGGCTGGGGCTGGCGCTGGCGATCGCGACGGCGGGCATTTTCCAGGTGATCCGGGGCGTGCGGGCGCGCAAGAGGGCCGTCGCCCGCGCGCGCGAGGCCGGACAGCTCGACCAGCTCGAACAGCTCGACTCCTCCGTGCCGCCGGGACGAGGCGACATCAAGTTCCCGATCATCCTCGCCGCCTACGCCGGCACGACGTTGGCGTACATCGGACTGAGCACGTGGCTGATCGTCGGGCTCGAGGGCGGCTGGACGCCCAACGTCAACCGCGTGCTGGGTGTGATGCTGTTCTTCGGCTTCCTCTACACGCCGCTGCTGAGCTACGTGACGGCCCGGCTGGAAGGCATGGCCGGACAGGTGGTGCAGATCCCCTTCGTCCGCGAGGCGTCGTTCATCCTCTCGGGCTACCAGGGGGTGGCCATCTGGTTCCTGCCCGTGCCGATCGCCGATTACGGGCAGAAGACCGTCTTCTACCGACAGGCCGAACTGACCGGCACGAGCTTCTGGTCGATCTGGAAGACCGAGCTGATGCTGGTTCCGATCGTCATCCTGTCGTCGATCCTGTTCGCGAACTTCATCTGGTCGCTGGCGGACATTCCCGGCCCGCAGTACCCCTACGCCGAGCGCATGTGGGAGCTGAACGCGGCCACCCAGTGCATCATGTACACCGCCACGCTGGGACGCCACAGCCAGTTCCACGAGGCGTTCCGGTGGGAATACATCGCCGCGGGCACGGGCGTCGGGCTGGGCCTGTTCGCCGTCATGGGCCTGCTGCACCTGCCGATCATGCTGATGTTCGGGCTGGTCAAGGGCCTCAACCAGGCGACGCTGCCCCACGTGATCCTGCCGCAGTTCATCGGCGCGTGCATCGGGCGGTTCTACTTCGAGAAGCGAATGGGCCTGAAATGGCGCCAGTACGTGCCCGTGGTGGCGGCGGGGTTCGCCTGCGGAATGGGCCTGGTCACCGTGCTGGGCATCGGCGTGAACTTCCTGGCCAAATCGGTCATCAAGATTCCGTTCTGACCCGCGCGGGCTTTCCGGCGCAAAGACGGCTGAGGTAGGTTGAATATGTCGAAAGAAATCATCATCCAGTGCCGGGATCTGTCGAAGATCTACCGCATGGGCTCGCTCGAAGTCTACGCCCTGCGCGAGGTGGACCTCGACGTGCTCCAGGGCGAATACCTGTCGGTCATGGGGCCCTCGGGCTCCGGCAAGAGCACGCTGTTCAACATGATCGGCGCGCTGGACAAGCCCAGCCGCGGAACCGTCACCATCGGGGGCATCGACCTGACCCGCCAGACCAGCAACCAGCTCGCGTTCATCCGCAACCGGCACATCGGGTACATCTTCCAGGCGTTCAACCTCATTCCGTCGCTGACGGCGATGCGGAACGTGATGCTCCCGCTGATCTTCTCCGGCCTGGACACCGGCGGCGCGTCGGACCGCGCCAAGGCCGTGCTCGACGAGGTCGGCCTGGGCCACCGACTGGACCACCGCCCCGGCGAGCTTTCGGGCGGCCAGCAGCAGCGCGTGGCCATCGCCCGCGCGCTGGCCATGGAGCCCACGATCATCCTGGCCGACGAGCCCACCGCCAACCTCGACCTGCACACCGGCGAGGAGATCATCAAGACGCTCCGCGACCTGTGCGACCACCACGGCGTGACGGTCATCACGGCCACCCACGACCACAAGATGCTCGACAAGTCCGACCGCATCCTCTGGATCAAGGACGGGCGGCGCGACCGCCTGGAAGACCGCAAGGACCTGGACATCCGCGTCGGGCGCGTGGTGTAAAAAAGCGCGCGTCCCCGTATCCGCGCGCGTGACCAAGCCACGCGCCCTCCCACTGGACATCCGCGTCGGGCGCGTGGTGTGAAAAAGCGCGCGTCCGGCGTCGCGCGGCCGCTCGATCCGCGGCCCGGCCGGCCTCCGCCGCCCTACGGCAAATCCCCTACAAAAAATAGGCGCAAAAACCCGGGGAAATGTTCTCAAAAACCGCCCGGAATGGTCGAAAAGCGCCGCCGAATCCGAAAAAAAGATCGATAATTCCACCCCCCTTTCGACCGTTTCCGCCCTCATGCGCGAACTGCGACCGACCGGTTTGCGACCTGGGGTTCCCGCCCGCCGGCCTCCTGCCTCGCGCCGGCCCGGCCGGGCGCAAGCCGCATTCCCGATGTTCCGTATCGCAATTGCGGATGCGCCGCCGAGGCCAACCGCCCCCGGCGGGACAGGGAGCCGAACGTGGCGCAACCCTCAATGGCAAAAACCCCCGCTTGGCAGGGAGGGCTTGTCCGCAACCTACGCGCGCGTGGCCAAGTCACGCGCCCCTGACACTATTTCTGCTATGAGTGGTTATTCTCCGATTTTACGGAGGCCATGATCGCCATGATGATTTTGTTGAGTGTCGATATGAGAAACAGGGAAATGATGACAGTAATTATCAGGCTGCCGGAAACCCATGCCAAGGCGCCAAAACCGCCGATTACTACGAACGCCAAGACAATATATCCTGCCACCTTCCATCGTGTGCTAACGACAGCCTTGCACTTCACACATGTTATTCGATTTTCTTCAATAGCTGTCCCGCAATATGGACAGTGCTTCACATTCTCGCTCTCGCACGCTTGTTGATTCAGTTCATTCATGTTTGGAGGAATAAGGAACTGCGCTCGTGGACAAGCCATGCGCCCTGTCGCTATCGGTCAGGGTGGCGGGACTTTATTCAGGATCATTGAAATCCACTCGCAATTGTTTGCATCGTCGATGTCTCCATGAAATTCGCTTACCATCTCAAAGAAATTTCTTAAAGTTGTAACGAACTGTCCAAACATGAGAGTCGGAGATTGTTCGGAAGGTCGCGGCAATTCGGAAGTGTTGGTAGTGAGTTGAAATCCCGTACTAATAATTGGATTGCTTTCGTCAATACAACTTGGCTTTAGGTTGACACACGTGATTTTAAAGTAATTCCACTGGCACTGAGAGGAGGAATAGGCTCCTGACTCAAATAGGCCAAATAACCACGAGAGGACACGACCCATGTCCCCGATTGCCTGTGTTGGTGTTTCGCCATGCTTAATTGAAACGGGGTATGTTTCCTCCGGCTCGTTAAAAAGCATACCCGCTTCAGCCTGAAGAAAAATAGCCCCCCCCTGCTTTTTACTTTCTTCGACTTGGCTATCAAGTGTTGAAGGAATCCCCTTGCCGCCTATGACCTCACAAACCCAAGGTATCATGTAATTATCTCCTAATAATCAACCATTGTGCCTTTGTAACACATCGCCACATAGGTTGGCTGTTGTTCCCCGCCGCATGGAATCATGCTATCCGCGACGGCGGGAAACGCAACAGAAACGTCGAGGCGCGGGAAAAGGTTCCCGTCCTGCTCTGTTGGAAACATCTGAAAGAAAGGGTGGCACGGCTTGCTTGCAAGCCGTGTTCTGGGCAAATTCGGAAACACGCTTTGCGAGCAAAGCGT
>DNAS01000063.1:10297-14855 GCA_003485185.1 Phycisphaerales bacterium
TTGCGAGCAAAGCGTGCCACCCCTCCAGTGAACAGATGTTTTCAACAGAGCATGCCCGCCCCTATTACTCCCCCCACTCGTCGCCGATGCGGGGCAGGCGGACGTCGCCGCCGGGCCGCCAGTTGTGCCAGCCGCACAGGAGGGCCTGAAGCAGCCCGCCGATGCCGGTGAGCATGACGGCCGTGTCGTTGTTGCGGCACTCGAAGGGCACGAGGAACGGCCCGCGCACGTATTCGCGGTACCGCGCGAAGAGGCGGCGGAGGCCTTCGTCGCGATCGCCGAGTCGCATGAGGATGGCGGCCTCGATCTGCGAGGTCATGAGCGGGCCGTAGTCGAGAATCTTTCCGCGATAGTGCTCGAGGGTGGCGCGGACGACGTCGGGCGGGGCGTCGTGATCCAGGGGAAAGAACGCCAGGATGGTGTCGGCCTGCTTGATGCCCTGGTCGGTGTAGGCGGCATGCTCGGGGATGACCTTGTCGGCGCGGGGCGGCAGGACGACGAGATTCTCCGCCAGGACGCGCCATTTCGGATCGGGGCTCTGGCGGAGCAGCTTCGCGGCCGCGATGGCCGTTCGCATCAGCCAGCGCGTGCCGACGTTGACCAGCACGTTGTCGTCGCACGTGGTGTGATGGACTTCGGCGACGGCCTCGTCGGGCCCGAGGACGCGCCGCTGGTGCCACGTGCCGTCCGCGTCCCGCTCGCAGCGCGAAACGTAGAAGGCGGCGATGTCCCGGATCAGCGGCCACGCCTGTTCCTTCAGGAAGGCCTCGTCCCGCGTCTCGAGCCAGAGCTGCCAGGCGGTGTGGGCGATCCAGAGATTGTTGTGGGTTTCGGGGAGGTAGTGCTCGGAGGTGGTGTTCTCGCCTTCCTCGTCGTGGATCCAGGGGAACCACGCGCCGTCGTACCCGCGGGACCGTGCGAATCGTCGGGCGGCGGGGAGCAGCGCGGCGCGGAACGCGGGGAATCGCCGTGCGTATTCGGGCCAGAGGCCGAGCACGGCCCCGCCGATCCAGCGGTCGGCGTCCCACAGGGCGTTTCCCTGCCAGTTGTTTCCGGAGACGCCCAGCGGCCCGAACGGGTACTCGGACAATTCGAGGCTGGCCAGGAGATAGAACTGTTGCGCCAGGACGAGCCGGGCGTCTTGCGGGTCGAGATCGTCGCATCGCAGGGCGGCGGCCCAGAGGGGTTTCCACAGGGCGAGGTTTCGCTCGCGCAGGTCGGCCGCGTGCGCCGCGGCCAGTTCCGCGAGCGTGCGGCGGACATTGGCCTGGGCGTTGGCGGGGTCTTCCAGCCCGCCGTGGAGGGCGTGAAACACGGTCAGGGCCAGGCGTCCGCCGCCGTCGCGGAGTTGGCCGGCGACATGAACGGCCGCGTCGTGCTTGTCGATCTGACCCGCCACTTCGCTGCCGTCAGTTTGCCAGGCGAGCCCCTGGGCGACGGGGCGCTTGCGCCGGGCCGTGCGCCCCTCGCCGACGATCAGGCCGGCCCCGGCCGCGCGATAGCGCATCGGCAACTGCCCGGCCAGGTGCGCCGCGCGCAGACCGAACCGGGCCTCGATGGGATCGTCGTGGTCCGCGGCAACATGCAGCTCCCACAGGGAACCGTGCGGATGCGTGCGGGGGATCAGCAGGCGGATGACGATCCGGGCGCGACGGTTCGGGGCGTAGGTCCAGTCGTCGGAGAAGGCGGCTTCGCCGGTGCGCAGGTCGAGGGTTTGCCGGAAATCGTGGCCGCCGCGGACGGGATGGAACGGGACGCCGGCGAGGGTCAGATCGAGTTGGTTCCAGCTGGGCAGGGCATATTGGAAGCCGTCGCGGACGAACGAGCTGAAGGTGGCCAGCGAGCGATGGGGATCGCCCGGGGGAATGTCGGGGCGCTGCGGCAGTCCCGTCGCGCCGTGGAATTCCGGCGCTCGCGGGTCGGCGCCGAGAACGAAGATGCCCAGGCGCGTTCCCAGGGCCCCGTTGCCGACGTAAGGCGACGCGAAGCCGTCGAGCGAGCGATTCTCAAGTTGCCAGGCGTCTGAATCGTTCCAGGACAAGGGCATAAGGGTGGCCTTCAAAAAAAATTCCGTTGTACATGCGAGGGACAACCATGCAGTTGACTTTCCATTACGTCCTTCCTCGCGTCAGGGCGCATGGGACGGAGCGGTCTCCTGCTCGGTCGCGCGGAAGCGGCTGGGCGACATGCCCGTCAAGGCGCGGAACGCGACGAAGAAGCGGTTTCGGTCGGTGAAGCCGCAGGCGGCCGCCACTTCCTCGATCCGCATTTTGGTCGTGGCCAGCAGCTTGCGGGCGCGGGCGACGCGAACTCGCCGGATCTCGTCCTGCATCGTCGTGCCCAGGACGGAGGAGAACCGGCGCTGGAGCGTCCGCAGGCCCGCGGAAACCCGGCCGGTGATGTCTTCGATGCCGATGCCCTCGCAGGCGTGTTCGCGAATGTACCGAAGGGCCTCGATCACCTCCGCGTCGTCGATCGCGCGGATGTCGGTCGTCGCGCGGGTGAACACCTCGCCCGGAGGCACGAGCGTCATCCGCCGCTCGGGTTGCTTGCCCGAGAGCATTCTGTCCAGCAGGGCGGCCGCCTGGTATCCGAGCTGGCGCACCGGCACGTCGATGCTGGAAATTCCGGACAGGAAGAAGTGCGCCTGCGGCTCGTTGTCCACGCCCAGGATCGCCACCTGGTCCGGCACGCTCAGGCCCGCCGCGAGCGCGTGATCGTAGACCGGAATGGCCGCCGCGTCCTGCGGCGTGAAGATCGCCACGGGTTTCGGCAGCGCCTTCAACCAGGAGGTCAGTTCCCGCGTGTCGCGCATCGCGCCGTCGGGCAGATTCCTGGGCCAGCTCCCGTGCCAGAAGACGCGGTATCCGGCCTCGCGAACGCAGGCGACGAATCCGAGCCCGCGCGCCTCGGAATAGGCCTGGTGCCACTCGAGCGGCACGTAGGCAAAATGGCGATATCCCCTTTCCAGGTAATACGTGGCCGCCGTCCGCCCCACTTTCTCGTTGTCGATCACGATCGTGGGCATGTCGGGATTGGCCACCATGCCGGAAATGTTCACGGCCGGAATCCCAAGCGATTTCACCGATCGCATCGTCTTTTCATCCGGCACCGAGACGATCAGGCCCTCCAGGCGATATCGCTTCAGCGCGTCGGGTCCGAGCCCTTCCATCGGGATCACCACCAGGTCGCCCCATCGCTTCGGCGAGTGCGAACGGGCGTAATCCGCGACGCCCACGTGGGCCTCGCGGCCAAAGGTGCCATAGGTGTATGTCGCAAGAGCAATCATGATGTGTCCATTATAACATGGCCTGGCGAGAAAGCACCCCCCGCCCGAGGAATCCACAAGAAACGCTATTCCAAAGGGATGTCGGCACACCATTTCCCGGAAAGTCGGGGGAATGCCCGAGGCTCGCCATGACGCGAATCGATACAACTTTGTCGCAACATTCCGTAGCGGGATTTCGGCAGCCGGTTACAATGGAAGTCGAAATGTCGGAGCGTTTCCGGCATAGCGAGCCAAAGTGACATGGGTGGCGAAGCGTGTTCGCCCCGCCCTCAAATCTGGAGGACTGAACATGTGCAGTCTGAGCAATGTCAGCAAGTTTCTTTTCGCAGTCGCCGTCGTCGCCGTGTGTGCAGCCTCGTCCCACGCGGACACGTATTATTTGAAGACCGGGGCCGGGAGCACCAACTGGAACATTCCCAGTGACTGGAATTCCATGCCCGACGGTTCCGGAACCAACGCCACGGTCATGACGGGGAACGATTTCGTCGTGGCCGGCAAGACGGTGGGCACGTCCAGCGGGGACACCACCTTCGGAGGAAACTCCCTCACGCTTTCGGGCGGCAACCTGAACCTGCGGAACGGCGGCACGAAGACCGTCTCCACCATGATCAGCTCCGGAAATTCCCAGATATACGGCAACACTTCGGGCACCACCTTGAGCGTCACCAACTTCACCAACTCCACCGGCGCGACGACGAACCTGTATGACAATACCGGCACCACGGGCAGCGCGATGGTCTGGAATTACACCTTCGGCACGCTCAGCGGCAGCGGCAACTTCGCGCTGTCCTCGCTCAACGACGTCAACCCGGGAGGCAGCAGGACCTTCCTGCTGACGGTGACCACGGGAACCGCCTTTACGGGCAACATCACGTGGAGCGGCACCAAGGTGGTCTCGCTCCAGTTCGGAAACAACCTGTCGCTGGGAGGCGGCCTGGTCGCCAACGACGCCACGAGCCGCATCACCCTCGACAAGGACGTGACCTTTGCCAGCGTGACGCTCAACGGCACCTCGCTGACTCCCGGCATCACATACAGTTTCGCCACGTTGAACGCCGCATATGACACTATCTTCAACGACGGCGGAAGCGGCTCCATCACCGTGGTTCCCGAGCCCGCGACGCTCTCGATGCTGGCCCTGGGCGGACTGGGAATCCTGATCCGGAATCGTCGAAAGGCGTAAGGATTCCCCCTTGCGGCGAAAGCGGCGGGTCGCAGTGCGAAGATTCACCCTCTCCGGGGCGGCTTGACCGCCGCCCTGGGGGGGGT
>DNAS01000063.1:14993-17113 GCA_003485185.1 Phycisphaerales bacterium
CCGCCGCCCTGGGGGGGGTCTGGAGACGGAACGGTCCGTCGAGGGGTTTGGGCTTCAAGGGAACATCGTTCAAGTTACGAAGGGAATGAATGTGGCGAATCAAAAGGTGCCCGCGTTGTTTTTCGCGGTGTTTGCCGTGACACTCACATTGGTGCCCCAGAATCTCCCGGGGCAGGCATCGACCAAGCCCGCCTTGGCTGTCGTGGTGGATGCGGATTTCGCCAAGGGGGATTTCGCGACATTGGGCTGGGTCGCCGAGGGGGCATGGGAGATCTTCACCTACCCTACCGACAAGAACAATCCCGGCCCCGTGGCACGATACCCGGCGCGCAAGCCGGCCGGCGCCCTGACCAAAACCTTCGACGAGATCAAGAATCCCAAGGAACTGGTTTTGTCGCTGGACGTGGGGTGGGGCTGGGGCAAGGCGGATCATTCCCATCATATCAGCTTCATGCTCCTGGACGACCGGGGCAACGGCTACGTCTTCGTCGTTGCCCGGGCCAAGGGCAAATGGGCGGCGCAGTGGGCGCCGGTGAGCAACAACAAGCCGCCCAAGGACAAGAAATGGGCCGCCGAAGACATCGACACCACGCATCCGGCCATCCTGGACGGCGGCGGAATGCAGCGACTGACCGTGACGCGCGACGTCAACGGGAACTGGACGTTCGCCGGAAAGGGCTGGAACCAGGGGGCCGGCGCCGCCCTCAAGTTCACCGACACGACCACGACGCGCTTCACGAAACTGGTGCTGGTCGGCAGCCAGAACATCGACGAACTGGTGTTCAACAACATCATGCTGAAGGCGGTCCAGGGTTCGGACTACCCCCAGAACCGCGTGTCGGTCGCCGCGCCGGCTTATTGTTCCGAGATCAAGGGCGATACGTCCATCCGCGTCGCGGCGCCCGGGTTCAAAACCGTGACCGCCAAATGCTGGAAGCAGGGAGCGGGATTCGGCGCCGATTCCACCGTCGCCACCGTCGCCCTGGACGCGGAGGGGAACGGCTCGTTCGTTTTCCCGGGCGATTCCTACCCGCACGGCCCCATCACGATCCGGATCTCCGGAACCGAGGGCGACGTTCGGGACAACTGCTACCTCCAACTCTACAACAAGGGCGGCGTGTCCTGGAAGGAGGGGATTCCCAAGGATCCTCCGCCCGCGGCCAAGGGGATGAAACTGGTCTTCTCCGACGACTTCACCGGCCCGCTCTCCATCGGCGACGGCCCGAAGTTCACCTACTACGACCACAAGCCGCCGAAGGGAACCCAGGATTTCAGCTCGATTCCCTTCACCAATCACGATTCCCCGAAGACTCCGTTCGCCCAGGTGGACAGCTATCTGCGGATCCGTGCCAGCGAGAAGCTCAACAGCGCCGGGCTGATTTCCTCGATGGGGAACGACGGCAGCGGCATCAAGGCTTCCGCCCCTTGCTATTTCGAATGCCGCTTCATCGCCCCGAACGCGATCGGGACCTGGCCGGCGTTCTGGCTGCTGACGACGAACCCGGACGCCAAGGAACCGAAGTCGCCCTGCGACGAGCTGGACATCATCGAGGGCTACGGCGGCGAAGGACCCCGCGCGCCGAACGCCGGGGACAAGTACCAGATCGTCACCCACTTCTGGAACCAGCCCGACGTCGAGAAGGCCCAGAAGGGAAAGCGGGTTTCCGGCTCGTATTCCATGAACAAGGCCGGAATCCCTTCGACCTGGTACGAGGCGTTCCACACGTATGGGTGCAAGATCACCGAAACGGACACGATCTACTATTGCGACGACATCGAAATGGCCCGGAACCCGACGGGCCCGACCTCCCAGAAGTATCCGTTCTTCTTCCTGGTCAACCTCGCCACCGGCGGGGGCTGGCCCGTGGACCTTTCCCGCTACAACGGCGTCGTCGACATGTATGTCGATTACATCCGCGTTTATCAGGGACAGTGAGCGGCAGCGAGAGGCGGAATGGGTAGAATAAAGACATGGGAAACCCGAACGCTTATGTGCCGCCAGGACGCCGAGCCCGGCGGGTGGCGTTCGCCATGCAAGGTATTGCGCTGATGGAGTTGCCTTTCGACACACTCTGGGCAGCGAGACGGCGGGGACGCTCCGCGTTCATCTCTGTAGGGGC
>DNAS01000151.1:0-5221 GCA_003485185.1 Phycisphaerales bacterium
CGGCGGGAAGCAAGAGTTTCGCCCGAAAGGGGCAAAATCGCCCCTTTTCCACCCCCGTCCGGAGCGCCCTTTACCCCGCCCCGTCGCATGGCCTATAATCCTCGGGCAACTCGATGGAAGGCAAAACTATGCAAACCACAGGGAAAGCGATTCTCGTCATCTGCCTGGCGCTGCTGTCGGCGGCCGGAGCTGCTCGGGCACAGTCCGACCGCGACGTCAAACTGGGCAAGGTCTACCGCGACGCGATGCACGGATTCTCGCTGCGCCCCCCGGCCGACACCGAACGCCGGCGCGAGTTCTCCGCCACGCGCCTGGTCAGTTGGATCCAGCGCGATCCCCAAACGGGGGCGGTGGCCGCCACGTTCACCGTCTTCCGCGACCTCCAGACCAAGGAGGCCGTCGACCTCAAGGCCTTCTCCGCCGAAATCGCCAAGCGACTGAAGGTGGAGCAGAACCTCGACGTCGACGCCGCCTCCGTCCACCTGCTGCCCGTCGCGGGCAAGGGCGCCGTCCAGCTGGAAGGAATCACCGGGGGCGCGGTGCGCCTCTGGGAACGGCAGGTGTGGGTGCTCATCGAACCGAAACGCTTCCTGATCTTCTCGATGCGCGGCCCGGAAACCGCCAAGACCCGGCTCGGGCAACTCAGCGACGCGATCCTCGAGACGCTGACCCTCTTCGACCCCAAGGCCGAACGCGAAATGCAGGAAAAGAACCTCGCCCGCGGGCAGGAACTGCTGGGCGAGATCGACGACAAGGCGCTCCGCGCCGCCGTCCGCGCGGCGCCCCAGTGGTTCCTGCTGCGGTGGGAAGGAAAGCCCGTCGGATTCATGAAGCAGGCCGAGGGCCCCGGAAAGGAGCGCGACGCGTCCGGCTGGCAGGTGACCTCCTGGGTGATGCTCCAGATGCCCAAGGATGACATCCGCCTGATGAAGCGCGTGATGTTCGTCACGGCCGACCGGTCGATGGAACGCTGGAAGGAGCAGTTCCAGGTCGGCGAGGGCGAAAAGGCCCTCTCCCGCGCCGAGGACGGGCTCAAGCAGAAAGACCTCATCGTCTGCAACGCCGAGCAGGAAGGGCGGCTCTCCACGCACCAGCAGAACGTCCCCGGGCCCTACTACCTGCCCCGCGCCACGGGCATGCTGTTGCCCCGCCTGGTGGACCTGTCCAAACCGGCGGCGTATTCCTTCGCCATGTACGACGGCGGGGCCAACCGCTTCGACATCCGCACCTTCACCGTCGTCGGAAAGGACCGCCTGACGATCGACGGAAAACGCCTCGACGCGGTCAAGGCCTCCGACCGTCCCAACGACGACGCCGAGGCCAGCATCCTCTGGCTGGACGAGAAGGGAAACTTGCTGCGGATGCAGTCGCCCGAGGGGCTGCTGATGGAACCTGCCGACGAGGCCCAGGTGCGACAGAATTTCCCCCGGGCCGAGGCGATCCTGTCGGGCATGGCCCGATGGGCCAGCCAGAACTGACCCCCGCGCAACGAAAGGACGCGACAGCGCAATGAGCGAATCGGACGTGTATGACGTGTTGATCGTCGGCGGCGGGCCGGCGGGACTGGCTGCGGCCCTGTACGCCGCCCGCGACCGCTACCGAACCGTCGTGCTGGAAAAGAACGGACTGCCCGGCGGGCAGATTCTCCTGACCGACCGCATCGAGAACTATCCCGGATGGGAGAGCATCTCCGGGCCCGACCTCGTGCAGCACCAGGTGGAGCAGGTGCGGAAATTCGGCGCCGAGATCGTCACCGACCAGGCCGCCAGCCGACTGACCCGGCGCGACGACGGAATCCTCGAGGTCGAAGTCAACCGCGGCGAGAAGGTCCACCGCGCGCGGGCCGTCATCCTCGCCCCCGGAAGCGAGTACCGCCAGCTCGGCGTGCCCGGCGAAAAGGAACTGCGCCAGGCCGGAAAGGTCAGCTACTGCGCCACCTGCGACGGCGCGTTCTACCGCGACAAACACGTCTTGACCGTCGGCGGCGGAAACACCGCCGTCGAGGACACCCTCTACCTGGCGAAAAACTTCGTCGCCAAGGCCACCCTCGTCCACCGGCGAAACGAGTTCCGCGCGCAGAAGGTGCTGGTCGAGGAGCTTCGCCGACAGGCCGACGGCGGAAAGGTGGAAATCCAGACCCCCTGCGTGCTGGAGCGGATCGTCCCGACGGCCGACAAGAGCGCCATCGACCATGTCGTGCTCAAGAACGTCGAGACGGGCGCCGTCGAGCAGCGGAAAGTGGACGGGGTGTTCATCTTCGTGGGCATGGTCCCGACGACCGGTTGGCTGAAAGACACGCTCAAGTGCAACGAGCACGGGTACATCGCGGCCGATTGCGTCACCATGAAGACGGCGCTGCCGGGCGTGTTCGTCGCGGGCGACTGTCGGCAGCAGGCAGCCATGCAACTGGCGACCGCTTGCGCCGACGGCGTGGTGGCGGCGATGATGCTCAAGGACTACTTCCGTGACCCGGCTTCGTGGTCGGCGGGTCTGAACCAGGAAAAGCTCGCCTGGTGAGCGTCCGCCCAGCATCTTGCAAATCCGCGCGGCGCGCCGGATAATCGTCCTCACGGCGCTGCGGAGCGCCGGCAGGTCTTCGCTTCGGGGCATCGTGGCGCGGAAAGGCGGTTGCGGTGATGGCAACGCTGGTCTGCCTGCTGCTGGTCATCGGACTCCTGTTCGTCAGCGTCCTGCTCATGGTGCTCTCGCTGCTGCTGCCTCCCTCCCGGAACGCCCCGCGCTGCCCGGCGTGCAGCGCCCGCGTCAGCTACACGCAGTTCCGCCAGAACCGCTGCGGCCGTTGCGGAAGCCCCCTGGTCTCCCAGGGAACGCGAACTCAGGAATGATTTTCCCCTGTTCGCCACAACTTCCGCTCGTTGCTCAAGCCCTCTTCCGCGCCGGTCGATGAAGAATGCATCAGACAGGCTTTTAACCGGAGGCGGCAGATGTTCTTCTTTCGCATGAAGTGTCCCCATGAGAACTGTGGGGTGACGTTGTCGATCCCTCGAGACCAGGAGGGTCAGACGGTTCGATGCGGGGGGTGCGGGCGGACATTCAAGGCGATCCGCAAGGGCGCCGCCGAGCCCCGCGCGCCGCAGCAGCCTCGCAAACGGGTTGCCTGACGGTCGGCCAGGGCGCGCTTGGTTTGGCGCCGTTTCGCGCGTACCATGTCCTGATGCTTTTCGGAATCCACGTCAGCACGGCCGGCGGGTTGCACAAGGCGCTGGACAGCGCCGCCGCGCACCGTCTCGAGGCGTTCGCCCTGTTCCTCCGCAACCAGGTGCAATGGAAGTCGCCCCCATTGTCTGCCCAGACCGTCCGGGCGTTCCGCGCCGGGCGGCGCCGGCTGGGCGTTCACGCAATCGCCGCTCACGCGTCGTACCTGGTGAACCTGGCGGGCGACGCGCCCATCCGCGCCAAGTCCATCCGGGCGATGAGCGAGGACCTGCGCCGCTGCGGGCGGTTGGGCATCGAATACCTTGTGGTCCATCCCGGCTCGCACCCGGACCTGGACGAAGGATTGACCCGCATCGCCGCCGCGCTGGACGAGATTCTCTCCGCCTGCCCGCACCGCCGCCCGAAGATCCTGCTGGAGACCACGGCCGGACAGGGCAACTGCATCGGCCACCGGTTCGAGCACCTTGCCGCCATCCGCCGCCAGATCCGCCTGCGCAGGCGCGTCGGCGTCTGTCTGGACACCTGCCATGTCTTCGCAGCCGGGTACGACCTGCGCACCGGCCGCGCCTGCCGCAAGATGCTCGACGAGTTCGACCGCGTCGTCGGACTGGAGCACCTGCGCGTGGTGCACCTGAACGACTCGAAACGCCCGCTCGGCTCGCGCGTGGACCGCCACGAGCACATCGGGCGCGGGCGCATCGGGCGGCGCGGGTTCGCCGCGCTGCTGACCGAGCCGCGGCTGGCCGACGTCCCCGGAATCCTGGAGACGCCCAAGGGATTCAGCCCCTCCGGGCGCGACCTGGATCGCGCCAACCTGGCGACGCTGCGCCGCCTGGGGCGCGCCGCGCGGGCCTGAAGACACCACCCGATTCTTCCGCCACGCCCCTTGCAGCCACCACGACGATTCCCTAGACTCGCCCGCACAGTTGAGGGAGCCTAAAACATGCACAAGGCCGTCGAAATCGGACTGCTCATCGTCCTGCCCCTGCTCTGGGGGCTGGGCGTGGAATATGTCTTCGAGTTCTTCCGCCGCCGGCGGGCGGACAAGTCGGGCCGGGAGCAGGCATGACCGGCTTGGACCAGATTCCGTCGTACCTGCACGACTGGCCCGCCCTGCTCGTCGTGGCGATGGCGATGATGGGCCTGATCGTCGGCGTGCTGACCGGTCTGTTCGGCGTCAGCGGCGCGTTCCTCATCCCCATGCTCAACGTGCTGCTGGGCATCCCCTACACGCTGGCGGCAGGCTCGAGCCTGAGCTTCACCCTCGGAAACAACTCGGGCGCCTGGGCGCGGCACATGCGCTTGGGAAACGTGGCCCTCAAAACGATGACGATCCTCGCCGGTTCCGCCGTCTGTGGAACCCTTCTCGGCGCCGACCTGCACGTGCACCTCAAGACCGTCCTCGGCGTGCGGATCTTCACGCTCCTCATGCACGGAATGTTCCTCGTCGTGCTGCTGACCAGCGCGTACCTGGTGTGGCGCCCCCCCACGCAGACCAGCGGGCTGTCGCTGCTCCAGCGCCTCCCCGTGCCCCCGCGGATCACCATCCGCGCCGCCCAGTTGCGGAACATCAGCCTGCCCGGGCTGTGTGCGGTGGGATTGGCCGCTGGAACGTTCACGGGCCTGCTGGGCATCGGCGGCGGGGTGCTTTTCGTGCCCGTGATGCTCCTGGTGGTCGGACTGACCGTCCACCAGACCGTCGGAACCAGCCTGGGCGTCGTGCTGTTCGGCGCGCTGTCCGGCGCGATCCTCTACGGCGCCAAAGGCGAGGCGAGTCTCTGGATCGTCATGCCCCTGCTGATCGGAAGCAGTGTGGGCATCCAGATCGGCTCCTGGCTGTGCACGCGCCTGCACGCGATCCGCATCCGACGCTACTTCGCCCTGCTGGTGGTGGGCGTGGCTGTCGTCATCGCCATCGACCTGGCCCTCAAGCTCCTGGCGTGGTAAGCCCTCTTTCGCGTTCGGCCTCGCCCGCGCGTTGCTTTTGCGCCCGCCAGGCGGCACAATGCCCCTATGGCGAGGCGAAAGGGCAAATCCCAGCATC
>DNAS01000151.1:5346-5827 GCA_003485185.1 Phycisphaerales bacterium
CCTCATGGCGAGGCGCAAGGGCAAATCCCAGCGGCGGATCAAGGACTGGCAGCAGCGGCTGGCCGGCGAGAGCGATTCGCCCGAATCGTCGCGCCAGAAGCTCGCCCCGCGCGGCGTCAAGCTCCCCGAGTGGCGCCGGGACCGCCCGGACCCGGCCACCCTCGAAGGCCTGCCCCGGCGCGAGGGAATGGTCGTCGGGCTCTTCCCCGGCGGGGCGATGGTCCGCGCCGATCGCGAGTTGCTGCTGTGCGGGCTGGCCGGAACCTTCCGCCCGCCCGAAGGCGCCAGCGCGCTGGCCGTCGGGGACGTCGTCTCCCTGGCCCTGACCCGCCCCGAGCACGCCGACGGGAAAACCGCCGATGACAAGGACCGCGCCGACGGAATGATCCTCGCCCGCGCCCCGCGCCGGACGGCCCTGACCCGCCCCCAGCCCCGTTCCGGAAAACGACGCGACGAGTACGACGAACGCCCCTTCGAGAAG
>DNAS01000086.1:0-286 GCA_003485185.1 Phycisphaerales bacterium
GTCGGGGGCGATCTCGGCTGTCACCGGGGCGTTCCTGGTGCTGCTGCCGCGGACCCGCGTGACGCTGATCGCGTTTTTCATCTACTACATCTTCCCGTTCGAACTGTCGAGCATCTACTTTTTGGCGTTCCAGTTCGTCTGGAACACGTTCATGTCATTCGGCGAGGTCGGCGGCGCGGGCGGGGGGGTCGCCTACGTGGCGCACAGCAGCGGGTATGTCTTCGGCATCGCCGTCGCGGCGCTGCTGCTGGTCTTCCACCTGTTGCCGCGCGACCCGTTCGACCTG
>DNAS01000086.1:418-605 GCA_003485185.1 Phycisphaerales bacterium
TGCCGCGCGACCCGTTCGACCTGGTGACGATGGTGCGCGACCATCACCGGCGGACCAGCTACCGGCGGATGGTGGCGCAGGGGTACGACCCGTTCAGCTACATCGGTCGCCCGCCGCAGGCGATGCGCGTCTCGACGCGCACGGTGGAATCGGCCCCGGCCGAGGGACAGGCCTCGCGCGAGCTGGA
>DNAS01000086.1:774-1080 GCA_003485185.1 Phycisphaerales bacterium
AGCTGGTGCAGGTGGCCGACGGCGCGGTCCTGCCGCGCACCCAGCAGCTCGACGTCGCCAACCAGCTCATGGCCGACCAGCAGTATCCGGCGGCGGCCGACGCCTACGAGCGTTTCCTCCGCCACTACGGAGGCTACGAGCACCTGGGCGACATCCACCTGATGCTCGGAATCCTGTATGGCCGATACCTTCATCAGTATGAACGCGCCGCGCAGATGCTCGAGCGGGCCGTCGCCGAACTGACCGACGAGCGGAAGGTGCAGTTGGCCAGGAACGACCTGGCCGCCGCCCGGGCCCGGCTCGACC
>DNAS01000086.1:1222-1576 GCA_003485185.1 Phycisphaerales bacterium
CGCGCGAGACGAAACCGAAGGAGCCGCCCCATGCTCAACATTCCCGTGCCGCCCCAGGCCGTGCCGGCCGACGCGATCGCCGTCGCCATCGTCGCGGGAGGAATGATCGCCGGCGCCGCGCTGCTGCTGTGGGGGCGAAAGCTCCATCGCGCCCTGCTGGCGCTGGCGGGCGCGGGCGTCGGGTGGGAGGTCGGCTGCCGGCTGTCCGGGTCGATTCCGGTTGCCTGGCAGATTACGGCCGTCGGCGCGATGCTCGTAGCGGCCGTCATCGGCGTGTTCCTCGCCCGGCTGCTCTGGGCCCTCATCGCCGGCGCACTGGCCGGCGCGGTGACCTACGTCGTGCTGCTGAACTCC
>DNAS01000086.1:1706-2986 GCA_003485185.1 Phycisphaerales bacterium
AGAACTCCTTGCTGGCCAAGCTGCCGGAAAAGGACGTGCCCGCGTTCGGGATGCCCGCGGGAGGAAACCTCAACGACTGGGCGATGTCCTGCTGGCCGTTCGCGCGGGACTGCTTCGAGAAACTCTGGGCCACGGAAAGCGCCACACTGCTGATCGCGCTGTCGGTGACGTCGCTGGCGGTGCTGCTGGTGGCGATTCTGCGTCCCCAGCTGGCGAGCATTTTCCTGACGTCACTGCTGGGCGGCGCGGCCATCGCCGCCGGCGGGACGGTCATCGCCGGGCGGATCGAGGCGGGGCTCTGGCCGGGCGAGTGGAGCCGCTGGCTGATCCCCGCGAGCATCACCGGCGTGCTGCTGATCGCGGGTCTGACCTACCAGTACCGCGGCGCGTTCCGCGAGGCGCGGGAGACCCGCGATGGCGCTCCCCCCGAGAAACCCAAATCAAAATCGGGCGGTTCTGCCGAGAAATAGGATACGGCCCGGCCAACGCCCGCGCGCCGATACGGAGATCGACGTGCCCAGCACCGTAATCAACGTGCCTGAAGTGCCGACCTCGGCCCCCAGCGGGGAGTTCTTCGACAAGATCTTCTCCCTCCGCATGCCCGAGCAGGCGGAGTTCATGAGCTTCCTGACCTCCATGGGGGTCATCCAGGGCTTCCTGCTGATCGCCGTGGGCGTGGTCTACCTGCTGACGGGGTGGAAGATTTTCAAGACGCTGGTGGTGGTCAACGCGGCCGTCCTCGGCGCCTACGGGGGGTACATCTTCGGCGGGAATTTCCAAGGCGAGAACATGCCCGTCTTCGGCGCCATCGCCGGCGCGCTGCTGGTGGCGGTGCTGGCCTGGCCGCTCATGAAGTACGCCGTCAGCCTGATGGGCGGGCTGGCGGGCGCGTTCGTCGGGTACGGAATCTGGGCGCACGCGGCGGCGGCGTTCGGCCGGCCTGGGCACGAGTTCGCCTGGGCGGGCGGGCTGATCGGTCTGATCACCATGGGCCTGCTGGCGTTCGTCATCTTCCGCTTCGTCATCACGGTCTTCACCGCGCTGCAGGGCTCGGCCATGATGGTCTCCGGGCTGATCGCCGTGGCGCTGAAGGTCCAGTCGCTCAGCCCGCGCGTCATGAGCGCGCTGAGCGGGAACAAGATGCTCCTGCACCTGCTGATTCTCGCGCCGGCGGTGGTGGGGTTCGTGTACCAGAACTCGGCGGCCGCCGCCAAGGCCAAGAAGAAGAAAGCCCCCGAATAATCCCCTTCGTTCGTACGGCTCACATTGCGGATCAGGGA
>DNAS01000086.1:3157-7606 GCA_003485185.1 Phycisphaerales bacterium
CATTGCGGATCAGGGAATGCGCCCCACCATCCGCAGGCGGAACTGGGAGAAGATCTCCTTGGGCCGGTTGACCTTCTCCGCGTCGAGTTCCACGCGGAAGTCCACGATCTTTCCGGGCCCGAGCGTCTTGGGCGGGTTGACCAGTTCGCCCTGCGCCCCCAGCAGCCGGACCCCGCGCGAGTCGAGGAAGTCGCAGTAGACGCCCTCGGGCGCGACGGGTTTGTCGAAGGGATTGCGGCTCTGCCCGGTCAGCACGAATAGGTGCGGTCCGCGGTCACTGCGGCGCAAGGTGTGCTGGGCGACCTCCCAGCAGACGACCTCCTTGTCCGCCAGGTGCGCGTTCTGCGCGTAGCAGCGCGGCGGGGCGGACTGGTCGGTCAGCACGCCCTCGCAGGGGACGGAAAAAATCACCGCTCCGTTCGGCGGGAGGAACCGCACCACGACGGGCCCCAGCAGCACCTGCTGCCCGCCGGGCGTCTGCACGACGGCGAAAATGTCCGCGCTGAGCACGACGCATTCGTAGCCGTTCGTCACGGTTCCGTTGATCTGGAGCAGGTCGCCCGGCACGTCGTGGTCGGCCACCTGCTCGGCCTTGACGGCGAGGCGAACATCCCCAATCAGCGCGCTGGCCGGCGCCAACTGCCGGGCCGGCGCGGACGCGGCGCCCGGTCCGGCGAGTTCCATGCGGACCGCGGGCGGCGATTCGGCCTCCTGCCCGCCCGACGGCGCGACCGCTCCGCCCCAGCGCCGGCGCTGGGCCTCGAGGCGCTGAAGCCGCGCCTTTTCCGCTTCCTGCTGTGCCTGCTCGCGGTTCATCACCTCCACGCCGCGGACCTGCCCCTGCTCGTCCACCCGCACGACCTTGGCGCGCGACTGGTAATACACGAACAGCCCCACCAGCACGCCGATCAGCGCGATGCCGACCAGCACGACCGGCACGACCCAGATCGGCGTCTTGGGTTTTCCCGTCTGGTGGTAGATGTGCAGGTGGACGGGCTCGCCGGCCACGGGCGGCGCGGGACGCGCGGGACTTTCGGCTCGTGGGGGTGTAGGGGGCGCTGACGGCGCGTTGTCGGGCTTCTCGGCCGTCGAACCGACGAAGATCGTCCCGCACTTGCCGCACCGCATCTTTCCGGCGCGAACGGGTTCTTTCATCCGCAGCAACGACCCGCAATGGGGGCACTTGGCCACGTGCATGGCGTTTCTCCCCGGCTATAGCGCGACGCGCGCATTGTACCGCCCGCCCCCCCGGTGACGCCAGCGAAACGCCCCGGCGCTTGCGTCGGGCGCGAGGGGGCGTATCATGGCCGCCTGGAAAACGTTCTAAGGAGACGTTGCGTGGAGAGTTTCGGCTGGGCGATGCTTCCGGTGGGGCTGGGGGATCTGCCGACCTTCCTGGCGCTGGGCTCGCTGGCGGCGATGCTGACGAGCATGGCCAAGGCGGGTTTCGGCGGAAGCATCGGGATGCTGAGCGTTCCGATCATGATCTACGCCTGCGGGAAGGAACCCTTCCTCGCCGCGGGGGTGATGCTGCCGCTGCTGATCGTCTGCGATTACGTCTCGCTGTACAAGTGGTGGCGCCAATGGGACTATCGCGCGGTCTGGCTGCTGCTGCCCGGGGCGCTGCTGGGCGTCGCCGGTGGAGGGGTCACGCTGTATCTGCTCCAGCGGATGGGGATGGCGGACAGCCGGCTGAACCAGGCCGCCAAGGCCTGGCTGATCCTCGGCATCGGCGTGATCGCGCTGTGGTTCGTGATTCTCCAGGCGTTCCGGGCGCTCCGCAAGAAGCCGATCGCCTTCCGCCCGGTGTTGTGGCAGGGCACTGCCGTCGGGGCGCTGGCGGGATACACCTCCACGCTGTCGCACGCGGCGGGTCCGGTCGTGGCGATGTACCTGCTGCCCCAGCGGATGCCCCCCGCGCGGTTCGTCGCGACGACGGTGCTGTATTTCTGGATCGGAAACCAGGTCAAGCTGGTTCCGTATTTCCTGCTGGGGCTGATCCGTTTCGACACGTTCGGCGCCAGCCTGCTGCTCATGCCGGCCATCGTTTTCGGCGCGCTGCTGGGCGTGACGCTCCATAAGCGCGTGGGCCAGCGGGGCTTCCCGTGGATCGTCTACACGCTGCTGGCGCTGACCGGGGCCCACCTGGTAATCTCAGCCGCCCGGGAGTTGTGGTGAGTTCGCCGCGGTTTTACCGGTCGGGGGTTTCCTCCCGTCTGTCCGGAAAGTATACTTTCTGCCGGTGCGAGGAAATCCTGGAAGGAGAATGTTCTATGAGTCGAGTCGCCTGGTCTTTTGTGTGCCTGGCGGGGTTGGTGCTGACGGCGGGGGGATGCTCCAAGGAAATCATCATCACGCAGTATCCCGAGTTTTATACCGACGACATGCAGGGGATGTCGATCGCGGTGGCGCCGTTCCAGAACGCCACACAGGACCGGACGGCTGGCGACGTGATCGCCGACCGCCTGTCCAGCGCCCTGGACGGAAACGGCACGTACAAGGTCTACAACTCGCGTTACCTCAAGACGCTCATGGACGAGCGGAACCTCCAGATGGCCGTCGCGGAAGACCCGATGAAGGCGGCGGAGAAGTTCCGCCAGGTCAAGGCCCTCAACGCGCACGCGATCCTGATGGGCACGGTGACCACCTACGCCGCCACGCAGCGCAACGAGCGGAAGCAGGATCCGCAATACATCTACAACCCCAACACGCAGCGCAATGAGTTCGCCGGGTATCGCGTCTACACGCTGACGCGGAACGAGGCGAACGTGACGGTCACGGCGACATTGGTCCGCCTGAAGGACGGCGCCGCCATCCACACGACGGACCGGCCCGCTCAGGCGCAGGCGTGGGCGCAGGGCTCCCCGCCGAGCATGGACCCGTTCGCGTGCCTGACGAGCGCGTCGGAAAACGTGGTCGCGCAGCTCGTCGAGGAATTCGCCGTCGTCCGCAAGAAGATCAAGGTCGATCCGCGCAAGGCGCTGCGGACTGCCGACGAGCTGTACGACAACAAGTGGACCTTCGCGGAGAAGTTCGCCGCGTCGGACAAGGAGATGTTCGTCGTGGTCGAGCTTCCAGCGAGTTGCGACCGCAATCGGTTCCGGATCGTCATCGTCCGGCGCGACGCCCGCGAGCCGCTGGCGCAGGAAGACATCATCTGGACCCGCAAGTACAACAGCTTCGGGTACAAGTTCAACCCGAGCGAGATCGCCGGCAAGGGCGGCGGGCCCGGCGCGTACACCGTCAAGTTCTACTCCGGGCCTGAACCGGTCTTCACCCGCGACTTCAAGATCGAATAAAACACAGAAAACATCACCGCAGAGTCCGCAGAGAGCGCAGAGCGATCAGAAAATAAAGGAACTTCTTCCTCTGCGTTCTCTGCGGTTTATTTTCACCCGCCGAGGATGGTTTCGATCTCGGCCAGCTCGTTGGCTGTCAGGGGCGGGGCCTGGACAGCCGAGATGTTCTCCCGCAACTGCTCCACGCCCGACACGCCGATCAGCACGCTGACGACGTTTTCGTGCCGCAGCAGCCAGAGCAGCGTCATCTGAGCGAGCGTCAGTCCGCGTCCGGCCGCCAGGGCGTTGAGCTTGCGGACCTTCTCCCAGGTACCGTCGGCCTGGAGTTTCTGATGCCAGTCCCGTCCGGCCTGTCCGCGCCGTCCCTGGCGGGAGTCGGGCGGCAGTCCGTCGAGGTAGCGGTCGGTCAGGATGCCCTGCGCCAGTGGGCAGAAGGCGATGATCCCGGTTCCCGCCGCCCGCGTGTGGGGCATGAGGTCGCTCTCCACGCCGCGCGCGAGCATGTGGTAGCGGGCCTGGTGGATGACCAGGGGCGTCCAGTCGTGCGCGCGGATCGTCTCAACGGCGGCCTGGAACTGCTGCCCGTTGTAGTTGCTCACCCCCGCGTACAGCGCCTTGCCCTGGCGGACGATCAGGTCCAGCGTTCCCAGCGTCTCTTCCAGCGGGGTGTCGGGGTCGGGGCGGTGGTGGTAGAAGATGTCCACGTAGTCCAGTCCCAGCCGGCGGAGCGACTGGTCCAAGCTCGCGACGAGGTATTTTTTGGACCCCCAGTCGCCGTAGGGGCCCGGCCACATGGTGTATCCGGCCTTGGTCGAGACGATCAACTCGTCGCGAGGCATGTCGCAGAGGATTTTCCCGACGACCAGCTCGCTGTTGCCCGGGGGCGGGCCGTAGTTGTTCGCCAGGTCGAAGTGCGTCACGCCGTGGTCGAACGCCTCGTAGCAGCACGCCCGGCAGACGTCCTCGTGCCCGGGCTCTCCGAGCGACTGCCAGAAGCCCAGCGACACGGCCGGCAGCTTCAACCCGCTGTTTCCGCAGCGGCGATAGGGGATTCTCGCGTATCGGTCTTTGGGAAAAACATGCGGTTCCATGCGTCGCTCCCTGGTCTGGTTCGGGGGAAAGCCTGGCTCTGTCTGAAAACTCCGAATCC
>DNAS01000086.1:7764-16755 GCA_003485185.1 Phycisphaerales bacterium
GGAGTTTTCAGACAGAGCCTAGCCGGACAGCAGGCGGAAAATCAACCGTCGCCTGCGCGTGTGGGGAGGGAAGGTTTGACTTTGTTTCGCCCGGCGCGATAGATAGACTTTCTGACAAAAAGGAGCCCCCCCTGACGAAGTCCCGAGACATTCTGAAAGCAATGGCCGACGCGCCGCAGGTCTTCGACGGCGCGATGGGCACCGAGATCTACCGGCGCGGCGTCTTCCTGAACGCCTGCTACGACGAGCTGTGCCTGACCAACGCGCAACTCATCGCGAACATCCACACCGATTACGTGGATGCCGGCGCGGACGTGATCGAGACCAACTCGTTCGGCGCGAACCGCGTCAAGCTGCGGGCGTTCGGACTGGCGGAGAAGGCGGTGGAGATCAACGCCGCGGCGGCGCGCCTCGCCCGCGCCGCTGCCGGCGAGACCGTCTGCGTCGTCGGGTCCGTCGGGCCCTGCCTGGCGAACCCCCAACCGCTGGACGAGACACTGCGCCTGGAACTTCAGAGCGCCTTCGACGACCAGGTGCGGGCGCTGGTGGCCGGCGGGGTGGACGCGATTCTGCTGGAGACGTTCACCGGCCTGGCGGAGCTACAGTTGGCGGCCGAGGTCGCGGCCCGCTACGGGCTGCCGGTCCTGGCGTCGGTGGCGGTGGACGAGGAGGGGCGTTCCGCGGGCGGAACCTCCGCGGCGCTGCTGGCCGAGACGCTTGACGCCGACGGGCACGTTTCGGCCGTCGGGCTCAACTGCGGCTGCGGGCCCGCGGGAATCCTCAAACCGCTGGCCGACGTGATCGCCCGGACGCGAAAGCCCGTCATCGTCATGCCCAACGCGGGCGGGCCCCGCGAGGTCGGCGGGCGAAAGCTCTACCTCAACAGCCCCGAATACTTCACCGAATATGCCAAGAAATACGTCGAGCTGGGCGCGCGGGGCGTGGGCGGCTGCTGCGGGACCGGCCCGGAGCACATCCGCCTGGCCGCCCGCGCGATCCGCACGCTCAGCGGCGTCAAGAAGCACGTCGAGGTCCGCGCGCGGGAAGCGGCGCGGGACGTGGCGGTGGTCGCCACGGCCGAAAAGAGCGCCTTGGCCCGCGCCTTGGCGGCGGGAAAGAAAGTCGCCAGTGTGGAGTTCCTTCCCCCGCGCACCGGCGCGGGGATGGGCAAGCTGCTGGCGAAGGTGCGGCAGGTGCAGGCGGCCGGCGTGGAGGCGGTGAACATCCCCGACGGGCCCCGCGCCAGCGCCCGCGTCTCGCCGATGATCACCGCGCTGACGATCGAGCGAGAGACCGGCGTCGAGGTGATCCTGCACTGCTGCTGCCGCGACCGCAACCTCATCGGCATGCAGAGCGACCTGCTGGGCGCGGCGGCAGCTGGGCTGCGAAACGTCCTTCTCGTCACCGGCGACCCGCCCAAGCTCGGCGATTACCCCGACGCGACGGGCGTCTTCGACGTCGATTCCATCGGCCTGACGCAGCTCGTCAGCAACCTCAACCACGGCTTCGACGCCGCGGGGCACCCCATCGACCCGCCGACGGCGCTGCTGGCCGGCGTGGGGGCCAACCCCTGCGCCGTCGAGATGCAGCGGGAGATCGACCGCTACTTCGCCAAGCTCGACGCCGGCGCGGAGTTCGTCATCACCCAGCCGGTCTTCGACCCGCAGGCCTTGCTGCGCTTCCTCGACCGCGTCGAAAAACACCCGCGGACCGTGCCGGTGCTGGCGGGGGTCTGGCCGCTGCTGAGCTTCCGCAACGCCGAGTTCATGAACAACGAGGTGCCGGGCGTGGTCGTGCCCCCGGCCGTGCTGGACCGGATGGCCGCCTGCCGCACCGGAGACGACGCGAAGAAAACCGGAGTGGACATCGCGCGGGAGATCATGGCCGCCATCGCCCCGCGCGTGCAGGGGTTCCAGGTGTCGGCCCCCCTGGGCAACGTGGAGATGGCGCTGACCGTGCTGGCCGGCTGACAAGCGAAAGGATCGTTCATGCCCCCGCTGGTGTTCGTGATCGGAGACAGCATTTCGATTCAGTACGGCCCGTACCTGGAGAAGATGCTCGCCGGGCGCTGGCGCTACGCCCGCAAGGGCGGACAGGCCGAGGCGATGAAGAACCTGGACATTCCCCGCGGCGCCAACGGCGGCGACTCGTCGATGGTGCTGGCGTACCTGCGGGAGAAGACGGCCGACGGATCGTTCCGCCCCGACGTGCTGCTGCTCAACTGCGGCCTGCACGACATCAAGACCGACCCCAAGACGCAGGCGCGCCAGGTGCCGCTGGACAATTACCGCGAGAACCTGCGGGAGATCGTCGCGCTGGTGCGCGCGACGGGGGCCCGGCTGGTCTGGGTGCGCACCACGCCGGTCATCGACCGGATTCACAACGCCAAGCAGAGAGAGTTCTGCCGCTACGCGCCGGACGTGACGTCGTACAACGCGCTCGCCGACGAGGTGATGGCGCAGGCCGGCGCGGTCTCGGCCGACCTGCACGCCTTCACCGAGTCCCTCGGCGGCGAGGAGGTCTTCTGCGACCACGTGCATTTCACCGAACCGGTGCGCCAGCTCCAGGCGGCGTTCCTGGCCGGGGTGCTCGAGGCGATGCGCTGATCGGTCGCGGCGCGGGCGCAAAAAGAAGGACCGGCCGCGCGGGCGACCGGTCCTTTTTGGAAATTTCACCGACGATTCGGGGGCTTTCGGTTACTTTTTCGCCCTTTTCGGCGCCTTTTTTACGCCCTTTTTAGCGCCTTTTTTGGCGTTTTTTCGGGGGTGGCGGATCGCCGCCTGCGCCGCGGCCAGACGGGCCACCGGCACGCGGTACGGCGAGCAGCTCACGTACGTCAGGCCCACCATGTGGCAGAACTCGACGCTGCTCGGGTCGCCGCCGTGCTCGCCGCAGATGCCCAACTTGATGTTCGGCCGGGCCTGGCGCCCCTTCTCCACGGCGATGCGGACCAGCTCGCCCACGCCGCCGCGGTCCAGCGTCTGGAACGGGTCGTAATCGTAGATGCCCAGGTCCACGTACTGCTTGAGGAACTTGCCCGAGTCGTCGCGGCTGAACCCGCAGCCCATCTGCGTCAGGTCGTTGGTGCCGAAGCTGAAGAACTCCGCCTCGGCGGCGATCTCGTCGGCCGTCACCGCGCCGCGCGGCACCTCGATCATCGTGCCGATCTTCAGCTCGAAGGGGAGCTTCCTGCACTTCTTCTCCGCCTGCACCTGCGCCAGGGTGTCCAGGACGATCTGCTTCTGGTTCGACAGTTCCTTCACGTTCCCGACCAGCGGGATCATGATTTCCGGCTTGGAGCCCTTGACCTCGAACGCGGCCTCGATGACCGCGCGGGCCTGCATGGCCGTGATCTCCGGGAAGTAGATTCCCAACCGGCACCCGCGATGCCCCAGCATCGGGTTGAACTCGTGCAGCGATTCCACCTTCTCCTTGATCCTCTCGACGGGCACGCCCATGGCGGCGGCCATCTCCTGCTGCCCGGCCTGATCGTGCGGAACGAACTCGTGCAGCGGCGGGTCGAGGAAGCGGATCGTCGCCGGGCGCCCCTTGAGGGCCTTGAACATGCCGATGAAGTCGTTCCGCTGGAGCGGCAGGAGTTCCTCGAGCGCCTTGCGGCGTCCCTCGGCGTCCTCGGCGAGGATCATCTTCCGCATGGAGATGATCCGGTCGCCCTCGAAGAACATGTGCTCGGTGCGGCACAGGCCGATGCCCTCGGCGCCGAACTTGACGGCGACCTCGGTGTCGTGCGGCGTGTCGGCGTTGGTGCGGACGCCCATCTGGCGGTACTTGTCGGCGAGCTTCATGATCGCGCCGAACGGTCCGGTCAGGGCCGGATCGACCGTGGCGATCTTGCCCGCGTAGACGGTCCCGGTCGAGCCGTTGAGGCTGATCCAGTCGCCCTCGCGGAGGGTCTTTCCGCCGGCGGAGAGGCTCTTGGCGGCGTAGTTGATGACCGCGTCGCCGCAGCCCGCCACGCAGCACTTGCCCATGCCCCGGGCGACGACCGCGGCGTGGCTGGTCATTCCGCCCCGGCTGGTCAGGATGCCCTTGGCGACGTTCATTCCGCCGATGTCCTCGGGGCTGGTCTCGATGCGGACGAGGATGACGGTCTTCCCGTCGGCGGCCCAGGCTTCGGCGTCGTCGGCGTTGAAGACGATCTGTCCCGTCGCGGCGCCCGGGCTGGCGGGCAGCCCGGAGGCGATCTTGTCCGCCGCCGCTTCCGCCTTGACGTCGAACATCGGGTGCAGCAACTGGTCGAGGCTCTTGGGCTCCACGCGGAGGACGGCCTCCTGCTCGGTGATGAGCCCCGCCTTCATCAAATCGACGGCCACCTTCACCGCCGCGGCCGCCGTCCGCTTTCCGTTGCGGGTCTGGAGCATGTACAGCGTGCCCTTCTCGATGGTGAACTCCATGTCCTGCATGTCGCGGTAGTGCGTCTCGAGCTTCTTGCGGATGGCGACGAGCTGGGTGTAGGACTTCTTATCGACGGCCGCCAGGTGCTCGATGGACTCCGGCGTGCGGATGCCGGCCACCACGTCCTCGCCCTGGGCGTTCATCAGGTACTCGCCGTAGAACTTGTTCTCTCCGGTCGAGGGGTTGCGGGTGAAGCAGACGCCCGTTCCGCTGTCCTCGCCCATGTTTCCGAAGACCATGGTCTGGACGTTGACGGCCGTGCCCAGCAGCCCGCGAATGTCGTTGAGCTGGCGGTACTTGATGGCGCGGGGGTTGTTCCACGAGCCGAACACCGCGTCGACGGAGGCGTTGAGCTGCGCCCGCGCGTCCTGCGGGAAGCTCTTTCCGCCCTTTTCGTAGACCTTCTTGTACTCGGCGACGACTTCCTTCAGCCCCGCGACGTCCAGCTGGGTGTCGAGCTTCACGCCGCGACGGTCCTTGACGGACTGGATGGCGTGCTCGAAGTCGTGATGCTCCAGGCCCAGCACCACGTCGCCGAACATCTGCATGAAGCGCCGGTAGGCGTCCCACCCGAACCGCTCGTTGCCCGTCAGCGTGATCAGCGCCTGGAGCGTCTCGTCGTTCAGGCCGAGGTTCAGCACCGTGTCCATCATTCCGGGCATGCTGGCCGCGGCGCCGCTGCGCACCGACACCAGCAGCGGGTTGGACCCGTGTCCGAACGTCTTGCCCGTGAGCTTCTCCAGCTTGGCGATGTTCTCGCTGACCTGGCGCTCCAGGTCGGCAGGGTACTTGCGCCCGAGCTTGTAGAACAGGTCGCAGACCTCGGTGGTGATGGTGAATCCGGGGGGCACCGGCAGGCCCAGGCTGGACATCTCCGCCAGGTTCGCGCCCTTGCCGCCAAGGAGTTGCTTCATCGCAGCCTTGCCTTCGGCCTTTCCGCCGCCGAAGAAATACACGAACTTCTGCTTCTTGGCCATTATCGAATCTCCAGTTCTTAAAAGAGGGTGTGGTTCCCTGTGGATCGTATGGAAAAACTCGTTTCGCCGGCCGCATCCCGTTGTCGGCACGGCGGTTACGGGCTGCCAGCCGCCGCCATCCGACACCGCCCCCGCCTCGGCCGCGGGGGGAGGTCCATCCTTCCGCCCGCCGGGATCGGCGGGGGGAATCCTTCCGTGAGCGGCCTGCGCACGGGCAGGCCCAGCATAAGGATTTGGAAGTGTAAGAATTGCCCCCGCCCCCTGTCAACGCTTTTCAGCCGGGGGCTTGGCTCTCCGATTGTCAATCGACAATGGTCAATTGACAATTTCCCACTCCCCTTGACACCCCCCATCCGTTCTCCTACCCTATCGCCATGGTGGGAATCAGATGGGGAAACACGGGCGAAACTCCCGGCCGGGCGACCTCTCCAAGCCACGGTCACCGCGACAGTCCAAACAAAAAAAAGGTTCCTGATCGCGGTTTCCTCACGATCAACACCGATTCAAGAAAGGGCACCATGATTCAGACCACATGTCCCGGATGCGGGAAGGGTTTCAGTGTTCCGGATTCAACGTTTGGAAAAAAGGCTCGATGCAAGGCCTGCGGAACCGTGTTTTCCATACGTCAGGTATCATCGGTTTCGCAAAGCATGCGGGCAGATGCAACTCCCTGTGTCGGCGTCCATCCGTCTGACGATCCCGGGAAGCCGGGGATAAAGACGCCGGTTGTCACTCGGTCTGCCGGTCCGGATGCCGCTCTACATTCCCCCGACCTATCAGCAGAACCGCAAAGTCCGGAAAACCCGTCGAAAGTGGAACCGACAAGGGTCTGCGAATGGTGCGCCGAGCCAATCGCCCGAAAGGCGGTACTTTGTCCCCGGTGTCACAAGTGGCGGAAAGATATCGCAAGAATTCAGCAACTCGTACGGTACGGGCAAATTGCTTTCGGTGTCTTCGCTGTTATCGGATTTCTTGTATTCCTGATCGAGTTCCGCCAGGGAATTTGGCACGAGAAGATTTGGATGACAGCGGACATGTGGGGACACAAAACCTTTGTGCCTGACTATACGCTGCGGTTCTCAGGCGATAAGTTCATCAGGAGTTTGGCGGGCTGGCAGGTCATATCGGCAGGTATGCTGTCCGTTGTTGGCTTAGCCTTGGCCGTCGTTGGGAGCATCTGCTGGAAGCGTAAGACTGGCTCGTGAATTTGGAGGATTTTGTCTGTGAACAGTGTTCCGAAAACCGACACCGATTTAGCAGGTGCCGCCGATGGTTTGAGACGGCGAAGCCGCGACACATGATCGTCGTGCAACGTCCGTCACTCAAGAAGTCACATAAAGGTATCGGAATCCGACCTTGGCTGGTGGTCCGAATAAGGACGTGATGTCTGTGATGAAAGCGATTTTCACAGCGTAATTGGAGAGTGCGATCGGAAGAGCGAGACACGAATACGCCGTCCGAATATAGACGGTACAGCCGAAAGGAGATCATCATGCGCTGCTTTTTGGCGTGCCTTGTATTGGGACTCCCACTTGTCGGGTGTGACAAGAAGGCCGGTGACAGCCCTGATAGTTCAACAAAGTCGAACGGCTTTGGCCTGAAGGTTTCTCTCGAAAGCGACAATTGGAGCCATTGGCCATGGCTCAATGTGGAAGTGACAGGCAAATGCGCAAGGCTGGGCGTCCTCGTCACCGACCCGACCGGAAAAGTCCACAGCCACATCTGCACCGAGGAGCAGATGCTGGATAACAGCGAGATCGTGCGCCACAACATTGGCTGCGCTGGAACCTATACAATTGTGGTCAAGACCTTTCGACCTGAGAGCGTGGTAGCGAGAAAGGTTGTCGACATCAGTCCACCGAAGGTGCGCGTTGAGGCAATTCGCCTTGAATCTCGCCCGTGGCACAACACGGGGAAACACCAAGTGACGAAAATGGACCTCACGGTGTTGAACGAAGGCGATTTTCCGATCATTTTCCCAGAACTTGAGTTGGATATTGGGCCGAACCTTGGCACGTCCAGGCTGCCGGTCGAGGTGAAGAAATTGGACGGAAGCCAACATGTAATCTCTTGGACGGACCTATGGTTCCGCCCGAAGGCGGGACAAGAAGAGCGAGGCCCTGATCTTTACGGGCGTCCGGGGCAGGGGTTGCCGGACCTCAGCGGGACGTTCCGGCCTGGAACCTATGAGCTAAAGGGCAAGATGCGCCTGGGTGGGGCAAACGAACCTATTATCTTTGCGAACACTGTCAAGATACCACCGTAAGGTCGTGCCAACGTTGGCCTGCACGGTGCCAGCATATCTATCGAAGAATTCTAATTATATGTCTATGACGCCGAGGGGACCTTCGGCGGCGAATCGTGCGTGTTCATCCTGTTCATCGACGATGGTTTGATTTCCATGCTGGAATGCTGCGCGGTTGGGGATGCGGGGATTCCTGAAAGCACCCGCGTCGATCATGTCGAAGTGTGGAACATCCCCAATCCCTGAGAACGTGTATGAAAACGTGTCGCGGGCGTCCCGCCCGCGCGTCGCGAGGGCATCTTGCCCTCGCAAAAACCGCCGATTCCGCGGCCGAGATGGCCGCGGCACTCGCGGGCAAGATGCCCGCGACACAAACACAACGGTTTTCATACACGTTCTGAGAACGGATTCGCCGTTTCTCGATCTCCGGTCTCCGGCCTTCCCCCTTCGGCCTTCGCCCTACTCTTCCGGCAGATTCCGGGACTGGCGGAGGTCTTCGATCTTGTCCAGCGGCCTTTGGAGCTGGTTGGCGCGGGTGGTGTTGAGGTCTTCGTACGCGCGGGTGGTGGTTTCGAGGGCCCGGCCGAGTTTGCCGAGCTGTTCTTTGTACGCCTGCCACTGCTTGTTGAACTGCCCCAGCAGCGTGATGACCTCGTCGGCGGTGCGGGTGAGGTTGGCGTTCTCGGCCGCCTGGCGGATGACCGCGAGCATGGCGTAGAGGGTCAGCGGGCTGGCCAGGACGATCTTCTGGCGCAGCGCCTCGTCGAGCAGGTCGCGCTGGGCCTCCAGCACGAGCGAGTAGATCTGCTCGGAGGGGATGAACAGCAGGACGTAATCGACGGTGGGGGCCTTGGGGTCGATGTACCCGCGCGTCGCGACGGCCTTGATGTGCCCGCGGACGGCCGTCGTGAGTTGGCGCAGGGCGGCGGCGCGGGCGTCGTCGGTCTCGGCGTCGACGTAGGCCTTGTAGCTCTCCAGCGGGAACTTGACGTCCATGTTGACCTTCAGGTCGCTGGGGAGGAAGAAGGTGAAGTCCGGCCGGCCCGACTCGGCCTCGGCGGCGGACTGCTTGGTGTAGTTGACGCCCTCGGCCAGCCCCGCCAGGCGCAGGACGTCCTCGGCCATCCGCTCGCCCCAGGCGCCGCGGCGCTGGGTGCTGGCGAGCATCTTGTGCAGTTCGCCGGTGGTGGCGGCCAGCGAGCCGACGGAACTGCTCAGCCGCCCGAGGTCCTGCTTGCGTTCGGCCTCGAGCCGCTGGAGGAAGTCGCCCAGGCGGGTCAGGCGGTCGTTGACGGCCGCAACCGACTGGTCGATGAGCTGCTTCTTTCCGTCGAGCACTCCGCCCGCCTGCTC
>DNAS01000086.1:16860-17204 GCA_003485185.1 Phycisphaerales bacterium
CGAGCCCTCCCCCCGCCTGCTCGGCGAGTCGGCGCGAGTTGGCGTCGAGGGCTTCGCTCGCCAGCGTGGTGAAGGCTTCTCGCATCTGCCGGTCGGCCGACCGCCCGCGCAGGTGGCAGACGGCGAGCGTCACGCCCGCGCCGACCAGCAGACCCAGGATCAGACCGAAGACGAACCAGCCCATCATGTGATTGCTCCTTCCCGCGCGGGCATTGTAACGCGGGCGGACGCGCAAGGCGAGGCGGCGGGGCAAATCGTCGCCCCCCGGCCGCGGGGTTCTGGTATCATACCGCCCCTATGAGTCTCCCGATTGTCGCCATCGTGGGCCGGCCGAACGTCGGCAA
>DNAS01000086.1:17338-17765 GCA_003485185.1 Phycisphaerales bacterium
TGGGCCGGCCGAACGTCGGCAAGAGCAGCCTGCTGAACTGCCTGGTGGGGCGGCGCATCGCCATCGTCGACGCCACGCCCGGAGTCACGCGCGACCGCATCGGCGCGCCGCTGCCGCTGGGCGAGGGCGAGCAGGCCCGGTACGTCGAGCTGGTGGACACCGGCGGAATGGGCGTCGAGGACATCGACAAGCTCACCGACCGCATCGAGGCGCAGATCGCCTTCGCGATCGACTCTGCCGCGATGGTCCTGTTCATCGTGGACGCGCGCGAGGGGGTCCAGCCGCTGGACCGCCTGGTCGCCGAGCGATTGCGGAAGCAGCTCAAGCCCGTCGTGCTGGTGGCCAACAAGGTGGACGACCTGGCCGTGCCGCTGGAAACCGGCGAGCTGTTCTCCCTGGGCTTCGGTCCGCCGGTCCAGACGTCGGC
>DNAS01000086.1:17900-18146 GCA_003485185.1 Phycisphaerales bacterium
CGGGCGGCGCGAGCTGCTGGAGCGGATCGCGCAGGCCGTCGGCGAGCGGGCGGAGCCCGAGACGAAGCCCGTGATGCAACTGGCCGTCGTCGGAAAGCGCAACGCGGGCAAGAGCAGCTTCATCAACGCCCTCGCGGGCGAGCAGCGCGTCATCGTCTCGGAAACCCCCGGCACCACGCGCGACAGCGTCGACGTGCGCGTCAAGCTCGACGGGCGCGAGTTTGTCGTCATCGACACCGCCGGCGT
>DNAS01000086.1:18284-18505 GCA_003485185.1 Phycisphaerales bacterium
GTCGTCATCGACACCGCCGGCGTCCGCAAGACCCGAAAGCTCGACGGCGACATCGAGTACTACAGCCACCACCGCGCCATGCGCTCCATCCGCCGGGCCGACGTGGTGGCCATGCTGATCGACGCGTCCGTGCCCGTCTCGCAGGTGGATAAGGCGCTGGCGGGCGAGATCGCCGAGCAGCTCAAGCCCGTCGTGCTCGTGGTCAACAAGTGGGACCTGGC
>DNAS01000086.1:18669-19167 GCA_003485185.1 Phycisphaerales bacterium
GTGGTCAACAAGTGGGACCTGGCGGCGGGCAAGGCCGACGGCGAGAAGTACGTCGAGTACCTGGGCAAAACGTTCCCGGAGCTTTCGTTCGCGCCGGTGAGCCTGACGACCGCCACCGAGAACCTCAACGTCCGCGAGACGGTCCGCCTGGCGGAGGAACTTTTCGAGCAGTCCCGCACGCGCGTCGGCACGGGCGAGCTGAACGCGATCCTGGCCGAGATCGTCGCCCTGCGCGGGCCCAGCCACCCGCGCGGCACCAAGCCGCCGAAAATCCTCTACGCCTCGCAGATCGCCGTCGAACCGCCCACGATCGTCTGCTTCGTCAACGACGTGCGGAGCTTCCAGGGAAACTACGTGCGGTTCCTGCTCAACCAGTTCCGCGAGCGCCTGCCCTTCGCCGAAGTGCCCATCCGCCTGATCTTCCGCCGCCGGGGAAAGAAGAGCCAGGAAGGCAATAGGCAATAGTGAAGATGTCGCCTCGGGCTCTTACAGAGCCGC
>DNAS01000086.1:19306-20276 GCA_003485185.1 Phycisphaerales bacterium
CCGCGACCGTCAGGGAGCGGTCATTGAGAGCCGCTGGGGAAAAGGAATCCGGAACAAGGAATCGGGGAACCAGGGAAGGCACAGCCGCCGCACGGGTTCCGTGTTCCCTGGTTCCTGGATACGAGAATCTTTTCGTCATCCCGCGAAGGACCGCACTTCCTCCATGGCGATCCGCGCCCATTCCCACAGTCGTTGCGGCTGGTTGCGGACGGTGTGGATGTCCTTCAGGATGATCTCGACGTGGCAGCCCTTCGTCGCCTGGAGGATCTCGCGCAGGTCGCGCCGCGCCCGCTCGCCGTCCCACCGGTCCGACGCGAGCACGGCGGGGTTGGGCTTGGCCGAATAGACGTAGCGCCGCCCGATCGCCTCCGCCCCTTCGCGCCAATTCACGAACGGGCTCATCGACACCTTCCGCAATCGCGGAATCCGGTGCAGCAGGTGCACCTTCTTGTGCAACGGCTCGCAGCAGCCGTAGTAGTTCAGCCCGAACCGCTCCATCAGGCGCAGCTCGTATTGCAGGGCGAACTCGTCGTGCATCGCGGGCGAGACCTCGGAGAAAATCTGCGCCATCTGTCCGCCCCAGCAGTCCTTCATGCGGACGTGCGTGCCGTCGAAATCCGCTGCCGGCAGCTCGCCGGTGTAGCCCAGCCCGCCGGTGCCCACGCGGCAGTTGACGTTGTTCAGCTCCAGCAGGCCGAGCGCCTCGTACTGCTCGTGGCGGTGGAGGACGGCCTGCGTCATGCGGTCGATGGCCTTGTGGACCAGTTGCGGGCGGTCGAACATATCCTCGTACAGTTCCTGGATGCCGTAGAACTCGATCAGCACGTCCCAGGTGGAGCGGGGCGGGCTGGCGATTCCCCAGCGGCGCACCGGCAGCAGGTCGCCCACGAGCCCGCCCAGAAGCTCCATGCGGCGGGCGGTCTCGTCCGGCTCGGCCGAGACGCTCGGCAGGCGGATCTTCTCGACGTCG
>DNAS01000086.1:20414-45188 GCA_003485185.1 Phycisphaerales bacterium
ACGTCGCTCTCCTCGCGGATGACCGACAGGTAGTCCCGCGCCCCGTGCGCCTGCGTCGAGGGCACCGCCTTCATCCGGATGCCGTAATCGCTCTCCGTGAACGCGACAGGGCAGGGGAGGAAATCGTCCACCACCATGTCGGCCGGCAGGTGCCGCCACTGGTAGAGCGTGCGGCGCATCGCCTCCTCGCGCCCGCGCAGGAACGGGTCCTCGCAGCGGCACGTCAGCTCGTCGTTGACGTTCATCTCGTGCCAGCAGATTTCGTTGATCCAGACCATCGGCCGGACGCTGTCGAGGGTGTTCAGGCGGCGCCAGAGTTCCGCCGTCCGGCGGTACGACCCGGCGGCGACGGCCTCGGCCAGTTGCCCCGCCAGCGTGCGGAGGATTTCCCGGTCCCGGGCGGAAACGCTCATGCGAGGATCCTTTCGTGCTTGTACGAACTTATGCACAGTATCGCGAATCGCAAGGGATAGGAATGGATTCTTTCGCCATAGGCATATACAATCTTAACCATTCTCCGAGGCACCCCATGAACGCGACGGACCTGCGGATCCAGGACGGGGGGTTTCACCGGTGCGACCGGCGATGGGGGCCGGACGCCGACGGCCCGCACCCCTGTTACAAGGTCTACTACCCCGTCTCCGGGTCGGCGCGAATGGAACTGGGCGGGCGCGAGCGTCGCCTGGCGGCCGGGAAACTCTATTTCCTCAGCGGATACGCCCTCGGGCGGTTCCGCGCCGCGCCGAAAATGGACGTCTACTGGCTGCACTTCGTCGCGGACTCGCCGGCGCTGGACGCGGCGTTGCGCCGCGCGGCGCCGTTTGTTGCCTGGCCGGCGCGGGTGGCGGAGGCTTGGCGGAGCGTCCTGCTGGGCCTGTCCGACGGCGTTCCCGCCTCGCCGCCGGGCGAGTTCCGCCTGCACGCGATGCTGCTGTGCCTGGCGGCCGACCTGCTCGAGCAGACCCCGCAGCCCGTGTCCGACCCGTCGGCTGCCCTGCGCGACCGACTCGCCCCGGCCGTGCGGTTCATGGACCGCCACGGGGCGCGGAATCCCTCGCTGGCGGAAATCGCAGCCGCCGTCGCCCTCGCGCCGACGTACTTCCACCGCCGCTTCACACGGGCGTTCGGGCTGTCGCCGCACGCCTACATGCTCCGCAGGCGGATGAACGTCGCGCGGGAGCTGCTGCTGTCCACGGACCTGCCCGTCGGCCAGGTGGCGGCGCGGGCGGGCTATGACTGCCCGTTCTATTTCTCCCGCGCGTTCAAGAAGCATTTCCGCGTCAACCCGTCGGAGACGCGGCTCTCGCGCGGGCCGTGAGTTGCGAAAGGACGGCGGGAGGGAGCGCCGGAGTGGTCAGGCGTAGCTGTGCAATCCCGCGAAGCGTTGCGCGAGGTTCGCCCACAACAGCGTGATAAGGATCAGCGCCGCGCCGAGCACGACGATCGCGCCGATGAGCCGAGGCCGCCGCGCCGCCACTCCGGGCGGCACGTGCAGGTATGCCACGAACGCCAGCCAGCTCGCCAGCGACCAGAGCTCCTTGGGGTCCCAGTTCCACCAGTCGCCCCAGGCGAGTTTCCCCCAGACGGCGCCGAGCAGCAATCCCGCCGTCAGCAGCGGGAGGGCGGCGCGGACGAGCGTGCGGACGGCCTGCGCCCGGCTGACGAGTTTTCCCTCGCCCGTCCGGTCGCCCGCGACCACCAGTGCCGCGGCCAGCGCCCCGGCCTTGGCGAGAATCACGTACGCCAGCAGGTACGCCGCGACGTGCGGAACGAACAGCGGGCTTTGCAGCGCGGGCGGAAGCGGCTGGGCCGCGGCGCTGAAGACCAGCGCGGGCGGGAAAAGCACCGCAGCCGCCAGCGCGGCGTCGAGCGCCTCGGCGCCGACGCCCAGCGCCCGCCGGCCCAGCAGCGACAGCGGGAACATCATCGCCCCCAGCAGCAGGAAGACCTCGAAGAGGTTCTGCATGGGCGGCTGGCCGGTCTGCACGGTGCGGAGGACGACGGCGGCTGCGGCGGCGACGAATCCTGCGGCAAAGACGGCCTGTCCCATCGCCCTGCGGACTGCCCAGGCCGGCAGGGCCAGCACGTGCAGCGCCAGCGCCGTCAGCATCAGCGCGCCCAGTGGCGTCGGTTTGAGCGCCAGCGCGGCGATCATGGCGTGCCCTCCGGCGCGTTCGCGCCGCCGCGCGGGCCCAGGCGCACCCACATCCGCCAGACGACGCCCCCCAGCAGCAGCGCGAAACCCGCCAGCACGACCACCAGGCCCGCGTCGCTGACGACGTTCAGCACGGCGTACGGCCGGCCATGCGCCTGCCCAAGTTCCGCCAGGTAGAAGTGGTATCCGTCGTAGTGCAGCGGGTCGTTGACTTCGATGGTCTTTCGGGCAACCTCGCGCCCGTCGCGCAGGACGGCCAGTACGCCCTTGTAATCGCGCACCTGCTGCTCGGGGCGCTGGAGGACCAGCACGGGCGCGCCAGCCCGCAGCCAGTCCACCTCGTCGTCGTACAGGTCGGTCAGTTCGAGCTGCTCGTAAGGGCATTCGTCGTGTGCGACGAGCAGCTTGACGGTCCATCGCTCGCCGCGGGCGAGGCGCAGCTTGACGGTGGGCGGCGCGGCCCGGCCGTGAGCGTCCAGCGCCCCGCCGGGCGGAAGGACGTACTGGAGCACCTGCACGCGGGCGTCGGTGCCGGGCAGGGGAACCTCGCGCCCGTCGGGGGCGTCGAACTCGGCGGCGCGGTAGCCTTCCTCGGCATCGGGGTCGGCCTGGACGGAGAAGAACGTCCAGCGCGTCTCGGCGGGCGGGTAATACTCCTGCCAGCAGCGTACGAGGCAAACGGAGAAGGGCAGGCGGACGGGCTCGGGCGCATCGGTCAGCAGGACGGCCGACGACGAGCCTTCGAGCACGGCCATCTGTCCCCGGCGCGGCGCCTGGCGGAGGCGGTGGGCGTTGCGCGAGCCCCACAGCCCGCCGCAGATCACCAGCAGGCAGCCGAGATGAATCGCCAGNNACCGGGGTTTTCTCTACCCCTGCTCCCCGCCACTATAAACTCCTCGGCGGCCTCTCCCGCCTCGGATCCGTCATCTGAGAGGTTTATAGCGGCGAGTTTCACCGTCTCGGTCCCGGATCCTGTCCTGGGGTCAGCCCTGATGATCAGAACTTCAAAGACGTCCCCGGAAAGGACGGCGACTACGACTCCGCCCGCCTCGTCCGGGGCGGATCTGGACGAAGGGGCAGCAAGGGCCGCCAGGGGCCAGGAGAAGGATGAGCTTCATCATCATAGCGATCGCCTTCTGAGGGATCGGTTGCCTATCAGGATCAGCCTGCTCAGGGACGACAGAAAGGAGCTTCTTTTAAATGCCCGTCCTTTACCTCCCAGGTTCAAGAGGAGCCCCGCCACGAGCATCGCCGCCAGCAAAAACCATCCCGCCGCCAGCGGGAGGGAGTTGAACAGCGCCGTCGCCCGCGCTGAGCCCAGGAACGCCCCGACGGCGCACAGGCACAGCAGCGCGGCGATCGCGCCGAGCGAGGCCCAGTGGAGGATGCGCCGCAGGCGGTTCATCAAGGCGCCATTAAACCACGCCGAACGGCAAGCCGCAATCGCGCGAAGGGGGTGAGAGGGAAACAACAGGGCCACGACCGTGAGGGAGCGGTCATAGAGAACCGCCGGGGGAGCCCCATCCATCACTCGTTGGGGACGTTTTTCATCTCGTCGAGGAAGGCGGCGCGGTCGTTGGCCCATTTTTCCGCCTCCAGGGGCGAGACGACCCCCTGGCGGACCAGCGTCGCCAGCGAGCGCTCCATGGTGACCATGCGTTCCTCGGGCACGTCGCGCGTGCGGGTCTGGAGGAACGTATAGAGCTGCTCGAGCTTGCCCAGGCGGATGAGGTTCGCCACCGCGTAGGTGTTGTTGAGGATCTCCATCGCCACGACGCGCCCCTGCCCGTCGCGCCGGGGCAGGAGCTTCTGCGAGATGACGTAGCGCAGGCCCAGCGAGAGCTGGCTGGCGATCTCGTCCTGCCGGCTGGGCGGAAACATGTCCAGCACGCGCGTGACCGACCCGCGCGCGTCTCGCGTGTGCAGCGTGCTGAAGACCAGGTGTCCGGTCTCCGCCGCCGTCAGCGTCCACATGGTCGATTCCTGGTCGCGCATCTCGCCGACGAAGATCACATCCGGGTCTTCGCGCAGGCAGTCGCGCAGGCCCGCCTCGAAACTGCGAACGTTGCGCCCCACCTCGCGCTGCGAGACGACGCCCTTCTGGCTGCGCAGGCGATACTCGATGGGGTCTTCCAGCGTGATGATGCGGCAGGCGCTGTCCCGCGCGATCCGGTCGATCAGCGACGCGATCGTCGTGCTCTTGCCCGCGCCGGTGATGCCCGTCAGGAGCACCAGACCCTGCTGCATGCCCAAAATGTCGCGCCACACGTCGTTGGGAAAACCGATCTTCTCCACCGCGGGGATGCGGTTTTCCAGCGCCCGCACGGCCGCGGCGAACCCGTCGTTGTCGCGGAAACAGTTCACGCGGAACTGGAGCTTGTCGGTCATGCAGCTGGTTTCCACCGAGCCGGTCTCGCGCAGTTTCCGGATTTCCATCTCGGTCAGGAAGCTGCTGACGAGCGCCTCTGCCGTCGGGGCGTCGAGGGGCGGGCCCTCGATGGGGCGGAGGAGCCCGTCCACGCGATAGACCGGCGGCACGCCCACCTTCAGGTGCAGGTCGCTGACGCGCATCGTCCCGCGCGTCGCGAAATAGTCCAGCAGGTCGCGCAGGCTCCGCGCCTGCCCACTGCCGAGGGCGTATATTTTCTTCTCCATCGGGTCGTCGGACGACATGGCGTCTCCCTGAAAGTCCCGGCGCCCGTTCTACGGTGCGCCGCCTGAGTAGCACGCCGGGCAGAGGCGCTGCCCGGAACGAAGATGGTAAACCTTGTCGAACGCCTGCCCGCAACGGTCGCACAGGCCCCGCCCGGCAGGGGGGTAGGGCTCCCCGTTGGGCTGCGTCTTAGCGGCGAGAGCCTGGGCATAGGCCCGCCGCTGGCGCAACCGCCAGATCTGGAATCGGACCAGCGCGATCAGGAAAATCACCAACCCCGCCACGAGCAGAAAGGTAAAGAACAGGAGCGGAATCGCCCCGAACATGACGACCATTCTGCCTGCCCATCCGCCGATGTCCATGCCGCAAGACTACCGCGTGGGCGGCGGCACGGCAACAGGGAGGGACGGCCGGAAGCTGAATTCACGTCAGTACAGGTAGCGCGGCGTCCCGGCCAGGTCGATCGACTGGAACTGCCCCGGCTCGAGGCGGACCTTGTTCAGCGCGCCGGAGAAGCGCGACTGGAGTTCCTTGAGCAGGCCGCCCAGCAGGAGCGTCTGGAGCTGGAAGCGGTGCGAGGCGGAATCGATGATCACCGTCAGCGTGCCCCGGTGGAAGCCTTCCAGCGCGGTGTGCTCGGCGATGGAGTCGGGGATGATCTCGTCCCAGATTTCCGCCAGCCGGCTGAGCTGCTTGACACGCCGGGCGAGGTGGTGCTTCATGAACAGCGCCAAGGGCTCGCCGAGGGGCGCGATCGGGTCGGCGAACTGCCGCTGCTGCCAAACCGTTCGCAGTTGTGCGTCATCCATGACACGGCTCCTGGTTGCCTTCCGCGCTGTCTCCTCTGCGTCGGACCGCGCGGACCGCACAGGGTCCAAAGCCTACCTATTGCATCGCCCGGGGCAAGGGAAAATCATGAGGGAAAACGCACCCGTTGGCGACGGGGAAACCCCGCGATCATCCAAGGTCCACGGGCATCAGCACATACAGGAAATCGCTTCCGGCGCGGAGCACCGCGGGTTTGTTGGAGGCATTCATCTCCAGCGTGACCTCGGCGCTGTCCACCACGCGCATCGCATCGACGAGGAACGTCGGGTTGAAGGCGATCTCGATCGGCTCGCCGTCGAGGGCGACCGGACAGGTCACCTCGGCCTCGCCCGTCTCGGGCGCCCGGCTGGTGAGGGTGACCTGCGAGGCGGCGAAACTCAGACGCACGCCCTTGGACTCCTCGTTGGTCAGCAGCGCCGCTTGGCGCAGACGGTGCTCGAACCGTCCCGTCTCGATCGTCGCCTTGCGGTTGCTTTCCTTGGGGATCACGTCGGTGTATTTCGGGAAGTTCCCCTGCACCAGCGAACTGACCAGCACCGCCCGCGCGGTGCGGATGAGAATCTGGTTTTCCTGCACCTTGACGTCCAGCACTTCCTCGGCGCCGGTGGCGATGCGCTGGACGAGGCTCATGAGCTTGGCCGGCACGATCGCGCTGATCTCCCGCGCGGCGGATTTCTTGGTCGCGCCTTTGGCCTGCGCCAGCCGGTGCCCGTCGGTGGCGACCATCTGGAGCTTTTTTCCGCTCGCTTCCCACAACACGCCGCTGATGGCGTAGTGGCTGTGCGTCTTGCTGGTGGCGAAGAGCGTCTTTCCGATCATCGCAGCCAGCGTCGCGGCGGGAATCTCGAAATCGCCCGCGCCCTCGAAGTCCGCCACCGCGGGATACTCCGCCGGGTCGTAGCCGAAAATCTTGAAGTGGCTGCCCGCGCCGCGGATGTGGCAGGTCTCCTTTTCCGTCTCGATCGTCAGGCTCTGCTCGTCGGACTCGCGGACGATGCCGTTGAGGCGGTCGGCGGGCACGAGCGCCTCGCCTTCCTCCTCGACCTGCACCGCCGTCACGTGGTAGCGGCAGCCCGCCTCGAGGTCGGTCGCCATCAGCGTCAGCACGCCGTTGGCGGCGACCAGCTTCACGCATTGCAGCACCGGCTTGGGCGTGCGCGTCGCCACGATGCTTCCGGTAAGGGTTAACGCCTCCTGCAAGGCCGCCGTCTGTGCGATCACCTTCATGTCGCGGTTCCTTCCATTGAAGTGGCGCCCCGCCGCCGGGACGGGAGAACCCTCCCCGGGCGGATTCGCTCGTCGAATATCGAGACTCTTATACGCCCGGCGGGTTCGCCTTGCAAGGCCCTGACGGCGAAACTGTCGCGCCGCCGCGCCGCTTGCCCGCCTGCCCGCCGGCGGATACCATCCGGACATGAGCGAAAAACCTTCCGGCCTTCCGGAACAGATGCCCGAGGGGTTCCGCCTGATCTATCAGGGCGAGCCGCTCCTGCCGTTTTACGCGGCCGAAATGCTCCGACCTTATCTCGGGCGGACGGTCTGGGTCATGGACGACGCCGGGCGGACCCGTTGCGGGGAGATGACGGCCGTGCCCAACGTCCGCGAGGACCGCACCGAGAACGTCCCGCCCGTCGAGTTCGCCGACGAGCGCCCGCTCTATCTCCGCCGGATCGTCTGCATGGCGTATTACGAGCCGCCGCGCTGAATCGCGGCGACCGTCAGCAGACCGCGGCGGACGGCGCGGAGCACCTTCGAGACGCTGTCCTCGTGTTTCCAGGCCAGGAACCGCCACCAGCCGCGCATGTCTTGCGGCGGGGCGAGCTGGCGGCGAATCCCGTCGTCGTCGGCGCCCTCGACAACCAGCCGGGCCGTCTCGGCAACCAACCAGCGAAAATACTCCGTCCAGCGCCGCAACTCCCCTGAAGTGATCAGCGGCCCGTGCCCGGGAACGACCACCGCCGCGTCGTAGGCGAGCAGGCGGTCGTACGTCTCCAGCAGCAGCACCGCCGTCTCGTTCCGCAGGGCCCGCGTCAGGGGGATCAGCCCCCAGCCGAACAGGTCGCCCACGAACAGCGCGCGGTCCTCCGGCAACCAGAGTACGCAGTCCTCCTCGGTGTGGCAGCCGGGCGCCGGGAGCATGTGCAGGCTCCGCCGACTTCCCCGGAACCAGCGCCCCTCGGGCCCGAGCGGGGCGATCTGCTGGTTGATGATCTCGGCCCCGAAGTACCGCTGGAACGCCGGATTCAGCGCCACGTGGTCGTAGTGCGTGTGCGTGTTGAGGACGTAGCGGACGGGCACGTCGCCAAGGGTGCGGGCGAGGGCGGAAAAAACCTCATCTTCCTTCTCGGGATGTTCCAGGGCGTCGACGACGACGGCGTATCCGCCCAGGTCGACCCAGGCAATGTTGTCGATTTCCTGGCGGACGAAAAAGCCGTCGGCGACGGGAACGAGTTTCGGCGTTTCGGCATCGTTCGTCACGGCGGGGCTCCTTGCGGGCGGAAAACGGAGTATAGGCCCGTGCCGCCCACCGCGCCAAGAACGTCGGGAACCGCCTGGCGACGCCGAAGGTCCGTCCCGATCTACGGTGGACAGGCCGGCGTTGACATGGTAAGAACTAGGCCCGCGCCGCTTCGAGCAAGGCGCCGTCAGCGGCTGGGACTGTCCCTCTGGAGCGAGAGATGACTTTTCGCATATTGATTACCGGCCTGATCGGCTTCGCATGCGCGATGTTCATTGCGGCGTTCGGGTATCTCAACGACTCGCCCCTGCGCCTGACGTACCTGGTCGGGAACCACCTGCCGATTTTCGTTTTCGGCCTGCTGATCCTGATCGCGGCGCTGATCAATCCGCTGCTGGCGCTGCTGCACCGGAGCATTCGCCTGCGTCCGGCGGAACTGGCGATCATCGTGGCGATGATGCTGGTGGCGTGCAGCATCCCGGGCAGCGGGCTGATGCGAACCTTCACGACGGCCCTGGCGATGCCGATCCATCACAACCAGACATCCGCGAGCTGGCAGAAGAACGGGGTGCTGGAGATGGTGCCGCCGCGGATGCTTCCCGCGGGCGGGCGGTACGACAAGCAGGTGATGGACGGATTCCTCAGCGGGGCGCTGTCAAGTCGCGATCGCCCGCTCTTCGACACGACGGTGGTTCCGTGGAAGCAGTGGGCCCAGCCGCTGGGGACGTGGACTCCGCTGCTCGTGCTGATGGCGGTCGGGGTGATCTGCCTGAGCCTGGTGGTCCACCGGCAATGGGCGTCGCGGGAGCGATTGCGATATCCGATCGCCGATTTCGCCACCTCGCTGACCGCCCAGGAACCCGACCGGATTGTCGGACCGATGTTCCGCAACCGGCTGTTCTGGATCGGGCTGGCGGTCATCTTCCTCATTCACGTGGTCAACGGCCTGGCGACCTGGTTCCCCACCCAGGGCGTGAAGATTCCCCTCCAGGTCGAGATGCCGCAGATCGCGCAGAAATGGCCTGCCCTCGGGCGGGCTGCCGGCGCCTGGGGGCTGTTCAACCCGAAGCTCTATCCGACCGTCGCGGCGTTCGCGTTCTTCCTGGCGTCGGACGTGAGTTTCAGCCTGGGGCTGACGCAGATCCTCTACGTGCCGTTGATGGCGGCGCTGATCGTGGCCGGCGTGGACACCAGCGCCGATTACTTTACCGGCGGCCCGACGCGATACCAGTTGTTCGGCAGCTACCTGGGCGTGGCGCTCATTCTGCTGTATACCGGTCGCCGCTATTACTGGCAGACGGTCAAGCAGGCGTTCACCTTCCGCCGCCAGGAGGGGGTGGAACGCTATGCCGCCTGGGCGATGCGGATCCTGCTGCTTTGCGCCGCTGGCGCGGTGGCCGTGATGACCGGATGGATGGAACTCGACCTTCCGTTCGCGATCCTCGTCGTCCTGCTGGTGCTGATGACGTTCCTGGTGATGGCCCGCATCAACGCCGAGACGGGATTGTTCTTCTGCCAGCCTCACTGGCAGCCGGTGGGCGTGCTGGTGGGGCTGTTCGGCTGGACGGCGCTGGGACCCAAGGCGCTCCTGGTCGCGGGCGTGATCTGTTCGATGCTGACGATCGATCCGCGCGAGTGCCTCATGCCGTTCGTGGTCAACGGTCTGAAGATGTGCGACACCTCCCAGGTCCGCCCCGGACGCATGGGATGGGTGATGGCCGTGGTGTTCGTGGTGGGGCTTTCCCTGGCGATCCCGGTGGTGCTGGGCAGCAATTACGCGCGGGGGATCACGGCCACCGACGGCTGGGCAACGAACAACGTACCCAAGTTCGCGTTCGACGCGACGGCCCGCCAGATGGACAAGCTCCGTGTCGAGGGCGAGTTGGACCGTTCGATGGCGATGACGACGTGGCAGCGGATTCGCAACGCCAGCCCGGAGACGAGCTTCCTGCTCTGGGGCGGAGTGGGCCTGGGCCTGGTGCTGGTGTTCAGTTATCTTCGCCTGCGATTCACCTGGTGGCCGATCCACCCCGTGCTGTTCCTGGTGTGGGGCTTCTACCCCCTTCAGAACTTCAGTTCCTCGTTCCTGCTGGGCTGGTTGATCAAGGTGGTGGTGACGAAACTGGGCGGCGGGCGGAAGTATCGGCAGCTTCAGCCGCTGATGGTCGGCGTCATCGCCGGCGACCTGCTGGGCGGGCTTTTGTGGATGGGCGTCGGAGCGGGATACTACGCGATCCTCCACAAGGTTCCGCAGTACAAATACATCATCTTCCCGGGATAGGCGACGATCCGGAAAAAAAACCCACGGGCGGAAACCCGTGGGCTTTTTTGATTTCGATCCGACACTACGCGCGAGGCGCCGGCAGACGCGCCAATTCGCCCGCGTCCGTTCCTGCCCGCAGCGGGCGGAGGCGGAAGCCCCACTCGTAGACTCCCGGCTCGACGCGATATTGCGGCAAGGTGTCGGGCCCGCAGCTTGCCCCGCCCATGCCCCGCTGTCGCAGGTCCACGTGCAGGAAGATTTCCTTCCGGCGCACCAGGTCGCAGGTGTGGACGGCGCGGGAGAGGTTCTCGATGTCGTAGTACGTCGCGGTAAACTCCAGCGTCGGCCGGCCGCACACCAGCAGGCCCGCGCCGCGCGCGTCGGTCAGCGCCGCCCAGCGGACGTCGGTGCGGTTTCCGTTCTCCTGTGGCAGGATGTAGGGGACATACATGGCGTCCACCGTCGTGCGGTACCGCCCGATCGCGGCGCCGACGTTGCGGTCGAGGTAGTTCTCGTGCGGGCCCCGGCCGAGGTATTCCACGGTTTCCAAGGTCACCGGGAGCGTCATGGACATGCCCACGCGGGGCAGGTCGGGCAAGCGCCGGTCGGCCTGCACGCGGGTGGACAGGATCACCTCGCCGCCGGGCAGGATCGTGTAGAGGTTCCGGCAGCGGAAGCCGTACTTCACGCCCTCGGCCTGGAGGGCGGCGGCCACCTCGATGCGCGCCTCGCCCGCGCCGCCGGGGCGGACGGTCACCTTTCCGATGCTGCGGACCAGGCGGTCCAGGCCCGCCTGCTGCCACTTGGTGAGCGCTTTGTGCGGTCCGCCGTTGCCCGGATAGAGTTTGATGCCGTCGTTGTCGGTCGGGGCGCGCCAGAAGTTCTCCAGCGGCCCGGCGAGAAGCAGCTCGCGCCCGTCCGCCGTCAGGGAGGCGATCCGTCCGGCGGACTTGTCGAACTCCAGGGCGAATCCCTCGCCGGAAATCGTGACGCTTCCTTCCGTCTGCTTCATTTCCATCGACCCAGCCGGCGAGACCTTGCCCGCCTTGACGGCAGGGGCGCGGACGGGCAGCTTGAACTGCTCCCACGCCACGACGTGCCCCTTGCCCGCCCAGGGAGAATCTTTTGCCAGGGACAGTTCCACCGTCAGCAGGCACTCCGCGCCGACGGGCGGTTTGACGGAGGGCAGCTTCAGCGCGACGACCTTGCTCCGCTGCGGGGGCACGTCCAGGCGGGGGAGTTTGCCTCGGGCCTGGACCACCCCGTCGGCCTCGATCCGCCAGGCCCCGGCGAGGTGCTTGAGGCTCACGAAGTAGTTCTTGTTGGTCACGCGGATGCGCCCCGTCCGCAGGTTTTCCGCCTTGAAGCCTGCCGGCTGGATGACCTTCTTGTATTCCCACATTGCCGGATGGGGCTTGCGATCCGGCCAGATCAGCCCGTTGATGCAGAAATTGCGGTCGTTGATCTCGTCGCCGAAATCGCCGCCGAACGCCCAATAAGCCTGGCCCTTCTCGTCGGTTTTACGGATTCCCTGGTCCACCCAGTCCCAGATGAATCCGCCCTGTAGGCCGTGGTGGCTTTCGATGGCGTCCCAGTACTCCTTGAGGTTTCCGGTGGAGTTGCCCATCGAGTGGGCGTACTCGCACATGATGTAAGGACGGTATTCCTTTCCGTCGCCCGGCAGCGAGGGAGCGGGGTCGGACTTTCGGTCGGGGCGCTTGGCCCACTGGAGGAGATGGTCGATTGACGGATACATCGGGCAGATGATGTCCGTGACGATGCGATTGTCCTTGCCCGGGCGGACGGCGCCTTCGTAATGCAGCGGGCGCGTGGGATCGACGTCACGGATCCACCCCGCCGCGGCGCGATGGTTCGAACCGTTTCCGCTCTCGTTGCCCAGCGACCAGAGGATCACGCACGGATGGTTCTTGTCGCGCTCCACCATGCGCACCACGCGGTCCAGGAACGCCGGCGCCCACTGCGGGTCGTCGGCCAGGCGGTTCGTCACCGCGTGGCACTCGATGTTCGCCTCGTCAATGAGGTACAGGCCGTATTCGTCGCACAACTCGTAGAACCGCGCGTCGTTGGGGTAGTGGCAGGTGCGGACGGCGTTGATGTTGAACTGCTTCATCAGGCGGATGTCCGCCAGCATGGATTCCTCAGAAACCGTCTTTCCGCGGACGTCGTCGTGGTCGTGGCGGTTGACGCCCTTGAGCAGCACGGGCTGGCCGTTCACCAGCAGTTCCCGCCCGGCGACCCGCACCGACCGGAACCCGACGCGGCAGCTCTCGTATTCCAGCACCTTCCCGGCCGGGTCTTTCATCGCCACCACCAGCGTGTAAAGGTTGGGCTCCTCGGCCGACCACTTCCGCGGGTTGGTCACCTTGCACGCCAGGCGGGCCTGGGGGCAGTCCCACCGCGGTTCGCTGACCTTCGCGGACACCGGCGCCTTGAACACCGCCCGGCCGCTCGCGTCGTAGAGGCTCGCCTCCACCGTGTAGTTCGGGTAGTCCACCTTCCCGGCGTAGGAGTCCACCTTGGCCGTCACGTGCAGGACGGCGTTGCGGAAATTCTCGTCCAGTTCCGTCCGCGCGAAGAAGTCGCGGATGTGGACTTTCGGCACGGCCGTCAGGCGGACGCTGCGGTAGATGCCCGCCTGCCACCAGTGGTCCTGGTCTTCCAACCAGCTGCCGTCGGACCAGCGGATGACGGTGACGGCCAGCGCGTTGACGCCGGGGCGGACGAAAGGCGTGACGTCGAACTCGGCGGGCGTGCGGGAATCCTTGGAGAACCCGACCATTTTCCCGTTGAGGTGGACGTAGAAGGCCGATTCGACGCCGTCGAAGGCGAGGAAGATTTCGCGCCCCGCCCAGTCGGCCGGAAGCTCGAACGTGGTGTGGTAGCAGCCGGTGGGGTTGTCGTCGGCCGGGACGTTCGGCGGCTGGGTGAGGATGGGCATCTTCACGTTGGTGTAGATGGGCTTGTCCCACCCCTGCATGGTCCAGTTTCCGGGCACGGCGATGTCAGCCCATCCGGACGGGTCGAACCCGTCGCGGACGAACTCGGCCGGCACGGCCTGGGGGGTGGCGGCGAGATGGAACTTCCACGTGCCGTCGAGGAATCGCACATAGGGCGAGCGGCGCCATTGGGCGGCGACGGCCTCGCTCTGCTTGTCGTACGGGGCCAGCGTGTTGTGCGCCGGTGCGCGGTGGATGCCCGTCAGCAGCGGATTTTCCCAGTCGTTGATCCCGCAGCGGTCGTTGTCGAACACGGTAGTGATTCTCCTGCACCGGCCCGTCAGCCGGGCGACTGAAACCGCCCGGGAACCTTCCCGGGCGCGTGAGGGGGGAACTATACCCGATTCGTCTCGTCAAGACCAGTTCAGCGGGGGGCGAACGGCGTCAACGGCGGGCGATCTCGACGGCCTCCCGGGCGCCTTGGCGGAACATCGCCAGGTTGTACCGCAGGCGGGAAGGCTTGTTTCGCGCCAACCAGAACCGCTCGAACTCGCGGGCCATCCGCTCGGTGTCCGCCGACAGCTCGCGCAGTTGCCTCGCAGTGACAGGCTCGCCGGCGCGGAGGCTTTTCGCCAGTGTCGCGCGGCGGGCGGACAGACGGTCCATGGTGGCCGCCAGCGCCAGCTCCCGCACCGCCAGCGCCTCGAACCGCGCGAGCCTTTTTGCCGGCGCCGGCCAGCGGGATTCTTCCGGCACGATCTGGAGCGTCCGGCGCAGGTCTTCCGGCGGGGCGGGATCGATCCACGACTTGGACAGCGGGATCCGCTCGCCGGGATCCTGCCAGCCCCATCGCCCGCGCGACGGAACCAGCCGCTCGCCCAGGATGAAGTAGAGCCGGCGCGAGATCCGGCTGTCGCCCAGGGCGCGGACCCAGGGCGCCAGGCGTGCGTCACCCAGGACATCCCGGCAGAAGCGGTCGGTGAACGATGGGTCGTCCACCTTCCGCCCGCACCAGCTGTGCGCCCCGCCGTGGGCCATGCCGTGCAGGCTCGCGCCCAGCAGGTTGCGGTGCCCGTAATCGCCCCAGTCGGTGTTGAGCAAGCCCTCGGCGCCGCGACGATGAGCCTCGCGCGCGAAGTTCGCGACGTTCTGCATGGCGTTGGGCAGGCGCGTGCCGTGGCTCTGCCAGCTGCTCGTGCCCGGGCAAGCCATCATGGGCAGACCCGCATCGAGAATCTCGTGCGAGCGGCGAATCAGGTTGCCCGGTGCGTCATAGTCCCAGTTGAGCATCACCACGTCACGGGGCAGCCCGTCCAGCAGCTCCGGGTGGGCCAGCACGATGTCCGCCCAGGCGTTCATCCGCTTTCCGTGTTTTTGGCACAGCGCGTGGATCTTCAGCAGGAACTCCAGGTACACCCGCCCGGTACCCACCTTGGCCGCGCGGGCGGCGCTGCGCCCCCGCCCCAGCTCCCACGTCTCGTCACAGCAGACGTTGAAATCCTCCGCCTCCAGCAGCGGAAGGAACTCGTCATACAGGTCCGCCACCAGGCGGATTGAGCCCGGGTTGCCCGGGCAGAGCGTCGTTCCGCCCGGATAGCCCATGTGCCCCGGCAGTTCCGCCAAGTGGCGGTAGGGCGGCAGGCGGAGAATCTTCTCCATGTGCCCGAAACTCGACAGCGAGCCTACGAACCGAACGTGGTGGCTCTTGCAGTGCGCTTGGAGGTCCAGGAACTCCTCGGGCGTGAATGGGCTGTAACCGCGCCCGATGGCCGGGTGACGGCGGAAGGTGAAGACGTTCTCGACATACAGCTGGAATTCGTTGATCTTCCACGCGGCGAGCCGTTCGACGAGTTGCTTGAGGGTTTCAAGGGTGGGGACTTTTCCCCGGCTGCAATCGAGATACACGCCGCGTCGGGCCAGGTCCGGCGCGTCGTCGATCCGGCAGGCGGCCAGCCGCCGTCCGTGCCGGCGCAGAAGCCCGCGCAGCGTCTGAACGGCATAGTACGCCCCGGCGTCGTCGGAGGCGGAAATCTCGATCTCCTCGCCCGAGACGTCCAGGCGGTAGGCCTCGCGCCCCAGTCCGGGCGCGCGGCGGATTCGCACGTGGGCAGCCGTGCCCGCATCGAGGACCACGCGCGGCGACAGGCCCAGGCGGCCAAGGTCTCCGGCAAGTTGTCCCAATGGCAGGGCGTCCGCTCGGCGCGGGCCGGCCAGCACCGGCCTGGCCGGCAAGGTGAATCGCCCCTTTTTCGACACGCAGTTCCGCACGGGGATCAGCAGTTGGCTCGTAGGCACGATGGGCACTCCAAAAAGAAGGATGCGCCATTCCGCGGGCGCAGGCGAGAGTATAGCGCGGCGGTTTGCCCGCCGCAATCCTTGGCCTTCGGCGGAGGAGTTTCCATTGACGCGGGCGGGCGGTTCGCATACAGTGCCCTGTCCTGCCCAGCCGGCCGCTCCCATGACCCCAACGCCGGCGGGCGAGGCGGTTCCGGTCCGCCGGGGGTGCGCCGCGGTGGCGCGCCTGGTCGCGGGCCGGCAAAATTGGGAGCTTTACGCACCATGGCAGACGAAAAGAAGGATCTCAACGAGCAGGCGGAAAACCAGACCGGCCAGGAGCCCCAGGCCGACAACCTCCCCGAAAACAAGGTGGACGTCCAGGACGCCGGCACGCTGAAGAAGAAGGTGACCGTCACGGTTCCGCGCGAGCGGATCGACGCGAAATTCAACGAGATGTTCGGCGAACTCGGCAAGAGCGCGCAGGTGCCGGGCTTCCGCGTGGGGCATGCGCCGCGCCGCCTGATCGAGAAACGCTTCGGGCGGGAAGTCTCGCAGGACGTCCGCAACTCGCTGATCGGCGAGTCGCTGGGCGCCGCGCTGGAGACCGCGAGCCTCAAGACCATCGGCGAGCCGGACCTGGACCTGGACGCCATCGAGCTGCCGGAAAAGGGCGAGATGTCGTTCAGCTTCGAGGTGGAAATCCAGCCGGAATTCGACCTGCCGGACCTCAAGGGCATCGAGGTCAAGCGCCCCAAGCTGGAAGTGACCGACCAGCGCGTGGACGAGTACCTGGACGAAATCCGCCAGAGCCGGGCCCGCTTCGAGGACACCGACGGCGCCGCCGCCGAGGGCGACGTGGTGACGGCCGGCGCGACGATCCGCGGCGAGGGCATCGAGCCGGTGGAGCGCCACGGGCTGACGCTGCGGGTGGCGCCGGGACAGGTGGAAGGCCTGCCGCTGGTGGATCTGGGCAAGGCGCTGGCGGGCAAGAAGGCCGGCGAGAAGGTCGAACTGACCGTCAAGGCGCCTGAGGCGCATCCGCAGGAGTCGTGGCGCGGCAAGGAGTTGACCGTTGCCGTCGAGATCAGCCAGGTCCGCCGTCGCGAGCTGCCCGAGATGAACGAGGAATTCGCCACCGCGCAGGGATTCGAGTCGCTCAAGGAACTGCGGGAGTTCATCGCCTCGCGCCTCAAGCAGCGCCTGGAGATGGAGTCGCAGCGGTCGATGCGCGACCAGGTCTGCCAGCACCTGCTGGAGGCCGTCAAGTTCGACCTGCCCGAGAACGTCGCCAAGCGCCACGCCGCCCGCGTGCTCCAGAGGCAGTACGTGGACATGCTCCAGATGGGCATTCCGCGCGAGCGGATCGACGAGCGCCTCACGGAGCTCCAGACCGCCGCCGAGGAACAGGCCCAGCGCGAGCTGAAGCTCCAGTTCATCCTGGGCAAGGTGGCCGAGCAGGAAAAGGTGGAAGTCCCCGACGCGGAGATCAACGCGCGGGTGGCGCAGATGGCCTCCAGCTACGGGCGCCGCCCCGAGCGCCTTCGCCAGGAATTGGAGAGCGACGGGTCCATCGAGCAGGTGGCCGTTTCGATCCGCGAGGAGAAGGCGCTGGAGAAGATCCTCTCCGACGCGAAGATGAGCGAAGTGGAGCCGGAACAGGCGGAATCCGAAAAAGCAGCAAAGAAGCCCGCCGCCAAGGCCGAAAAGAAGACAGCGAAGAAATCGACCCGGAAGGCTTCCAAGGACCAGTCCGAGGCGCCGGCCGACGAGTAAGACAGGGAGCATGGCACCATGAGGCAGAGGCCTGACGTCCAGAACACCACCGCCTATCGCGATTACGCGGCCCGGCGGGAAATGACGCTCGAAGAACGCCTCGCGGAAGAGCGAATCGTCTTCCTCTGGGGCGAGATCGGCCCGAACACCGCCGGCGGGCTGATCATGCGCCTGTTGGAGCTCCAGGCCAAGAGCCCCGACCGCGAAATCCACCTCTACATCAACTCCCCCGGTGGGTCGGTGGACGACACCCTGGCGATCTACGACACCATGCAGTTCCTGTCCTGCGACGTGTCTACCTATTGCGTCGGGCAGGCCGCCAGCGGCGCCGCCATGATCCTCGCAGCCGGTAGCAAGGGAAAACGCTACGCCCTCCCGCACAGCAAGATCATGGTCCACCAGCCCTGGGGCGGAGTCACCGGGCAGGCCAGCGACATCAAAATCCAGGCCGAGGAAATCCTCAAGGCCAAGCGGATGCTCAACGAACTTCTCAGCAAGCACACCGGGCGAAGCGTCGAGCAGATCGAGACCGAGACCGAGCGGGACCGCTTCATGAGCCCCACCGAGGCCAAGGAATACGGCATCGTCGATGAGATCGTCGAGACCCCCGAGAAAAAGAGCAAGCCCAAGTAGCGCCAGCCGCAGGGACCGAACCATGGCACTGAACCAGCACCTGGTACCGATCGTAGTGGAAAAGACAGGCCGAGGGGAGCGGGCGTACGACATTTACAGCCGCCTGCTCAAGGACCGCGTGGTCTTCGTCGGCGGGCCCATCGACGACGACGTCGCCAACGTCGTCATCGCCCAGCTGCTGTTCCTGTCCAGCGAGGACCCGCACTCGGACATCAGCATCTACGTCAACTCCCCCGGCGGAAGCGTTTCGGCCGGGCTGGCGATCTACGACACCATGCAGTTCGTCCGCCCCGACGTGGCGACCTATTGCGTGGGGCTGGCCGCCTCCATGGGTGCCGTCCTGCTGGCGGGCGGAACCGCCGGAAAACGCTTTACCCTGCCCAACAGCCGCGTGCTCGTCCACCAGCCCCTGATCTCCGGCGTGCTCACCGGACCCGCCACCGAGCTGGACATCGAGGCGCAGGAAATCCTCCGCCTCCGCAAGCGCCTCTACGAAATCCTCGCCCAGCACACCCGCCAGTCCGTCGAGCAGATCGAGCGCGACTGCGAGCGGAACAAGTGGCTGGACGCCCACCAGGCGGTGGAATACGGCTGCGTGGACCAGGTGCTGGAGCACATGCCGGACCAACCCGCCAAGCCGGCCGAACCCCCCCAGGAGGAATAACCATGAACTCCCGCATGGTTTTCCGGATCGCCGCGTGCCTGGCCGCCGCCTGGCTGTGCGGCGGATGCAGCATCGTCTCCAACGAGCGCCTCAACAAGCTCGAAGCCGACCACAAGGCCGCCCTCGAAACCGCACGCCAGGTCGCCGACCGCAACGAAGGGCTCCAGGCCGAGATCATCGCCCAGCGCAAGCAGATCGAAACGCTCCAGGCCCTCGGCGAAAAACGCCTCCAGACCCTCTTTCACGTCGAGCGCATCGAGCTGGGGCGCTACACCGGCGGGGCCGATTTCGACAGCGTCGAGGGCGACGACGGCGTGAAGGTTTACCTCCGTCCGATCGACCGGGACGGAAGCGTCATCAAGGCCGCCGGAACTGTCAAGGTCCAGGTCTTCGACCTCGCCGCGGATCCCAAGAACAATCTCGTCGGTGAATACGCCTGGGACGTCGAGAAGGTCGGAAAGCAGTGGTCCAGCGGCTTCATGACCTACCACTTCAGCTTCGACTGCCCGTGGAAAGACGCCCCCCCCGCGCACGACGAGCTGACCATCCGCGTGGAATTCACCGACTACCTCACCGGACGGTCCTTCACCGCCCAGCAGGCCTGCAAGGTCCGCCTGGTCGCCAAACCGCCCGCCGCCACACAACCGGCGAAGTGATCCGATAAAAACCAATCCCCGCGGCAAGCGGGGATTTTTTTACAACTCCTCTCGTTTACGCGGTTTTTTTACTGCTTTTGTCACTCTTCCCGCAGCGCCCCCAACAGCGGTCCGCGCAGCGCGCCCCACGCCGCCAGCAGCGTCCACAGCAGTCCGCTGACGGCGATGCCCGTCAGCGTCAGGCCCAGCGAGCGGTAGGGAACCTGCACTGCCGGGGAAGCCAGCGCGGGCGCGACGGCCAGCAGCGCCGCCGTCGTGCCGCAGGCCAGGCCCAGCGCCACCAGTCCCGCGTGCTCCCAGAAGACCAGCGCCACGAGCCGGCTGCGGGGCAAGCCCACCGCCCGCAGCAGGGCCAGCTCCGCGCGCCGCTCGGTGACATTACGCGCCACCACGACGGCCAGCCCGGCGCTGCCGAGGATCAGCCCCAGGCCTCCCAGCGCCTGGAAGATCGCCAGGTAGGTGTTCTCAACGGTCTGGAACGCGGCCAGCCGGTCGGGCGCGGGCGTGAACCGCAGGCCCGCGTCGACTAGCGCGGCGCGGAGCGCCTCGGCGGCGGCCTGGCGGCGCTCGGGCGGGGCGTCCACCAGGAACGCGCGGAATCCGCCGCGGTCGGGGAACGCCCGGCGGAAGTTCGTCTCGGAGATCAGCAGGCTGCCCTGGAGGATGGACCCGGCCAGCACGGCCTCGATGCGTAACCGGCGCGTCGCGCCCGCATCGTCGGTGAATTCCAGCGTGTCGCCGAGCTTTTTGCCCAGCCCGTACGTAACCGTCGTCTCGTCGGCGACGGCGGGAATCTGCCCGTCGGGCAGCTCGCTGTCCAGGCACAACCAGGCGCGGGCCGAAGGCGTGCCATCGAGCAATTTGACGAAAGTGAATGCGTTGCGATCGGCCAGCTCCGCCGGGCGCACGCCGAGGATCGCGGGCGTCTGGGCGCGGTTGAGGTTCAGGCAGCTCGCATCGTCGCCCTCGCGGACGCGCAGGGGAACGACGGAGACGTTTTCCAGCGGCGCGTCCGGCGCGAGGTCGGACAGCGTGCTTTGGTCGGACAGGTCGGCGTAGACCGGCAGCGCCGATTCGCCCCAGAGCGAGAATCCGCCGGTTCCCGAGGCCCTGCCGAGCGCGCCGCTGCGGACGTCCCGGCGGTTGGCGCCGACGGCGACGACGAGGAAGCACCCGCACGCCAGCAGGGCGACGACGGCGAGGCTTCGCGCCCGCCGGCGGGCGGCGTTGTGGGCGGCCAGGCCCGCCAGCGTCATTGTGGTTGCGGATCGCTTGCGGAGCAGCCTGCCCAGCCACCAGCCCGTCAGCGTCAGCAAGGCCACGAGCAGCAGCGCCCCGGCTGCGAAAAACGCCTCTGCTGCCGCCTGGGTCCGCCCCGTGCCGACGGAGACGAGGATTCCCCCCGCCGCCAGCCCGCACAGGCACGCCGCCAGCAACAGCAGCGCGGCGCGGCGCGGCGGGGCGGGCGACGCGTCGCCCTCGCCGGCCAGCAGTTCCGCCACGGGCTTGCGCGCCTCGCGCCGCAGCGTCAACCAGATCGCCAGCACCGACGCCCCGATCGCGCCGCCCGTTCCCAGCGCCACGCTGGCGGACGACGCGTGGAAGCGGACGGCGGCCCCGGCCACCGCGCCGGACCAGACCGTCGCCAGCGCGCCCAGCACCGCGCGGGTGTAGGCCAGTCCGCAGCCGGCTCCGACCAGCGCGCCGACAGCCGCCAAAACGAATCCCTCGGCCAGCAGCAGCCGGCGCACCGTGCCCGGCCAGTACCCCAGCGCCAACAGCGTGCCGATCTGCCGGCGGCGACGGCGAACGCCCAGCGCGAACAGCAGCGCCGTCAGCAGCACGGCCGAGACGATCAGGAAGGCGCTGAGCCCCAAAAACAGTTGCCCGAAGTCGATCGCCTGCTCCCCAGCGGCCAGCGCCTGCTGACGGACGGGCGCGAAGCGCAGGCCCATCGCGGCCGGGTCGAGCTTCGCCCGCAGTGCCTCGGCCAGGCGTTGCGGGTCTGCGTCGGCGAGCGGCCAGCGCACGGCCGTCAGGTCGCCGAAACGGTTCGCCCAGAGTGCTTGCCCGGCGCGGAGAGTGACGAACGCCTTGGGCGTGCCGCGGTGGGCGGTCCAGTAGTCCTGGTCCTTCGGGCGGATCCGGGCCAGGTCGACCGGCACGCCGGGGGACCAGTCGCGGCAGTTTTCGTGCTCGGCCAGTCCGGGGAACGCGGGCATGAGCGTCGCGTCGGCGGCGGGGCCATTGAGGGGCACGACCGCGGCGACGGTGAACCGCGCCGACTGCTCGACCAGCCGGCCGGCGGGCGTGAGCGCGAAGTAGCGCATCTCGAGCGCGTCGCCGGGGGCGGCACCGAGGTCGTCGGCGAGCCAGCGGTTGATCACGGCCTGGTCGTCGCGCAGGCCCGGCGGCAGGGGCGGCGCGTCGCGAGCGGCGGCCAGCGGGCCCAGCGCGGCGACCATCGAGTACGGCGCGGCGCGGTCGCCAACGCGCAGCTCATTGACGAAGTATGTCAGTACGCCGAGTGGTGTTTCCCCGGCCGCGCGGACGGCTGCGGAAACCGGCGCGTCCAGGAAGATCTGCCCCGTGCGAAGCTCCGCCGCCCCGGCCTGCGGCAGGGCGCGGAGTTCCAGGTCCGCGTCGGCGAGTTGCCAGGCGGCCGCCAGCGCCGCGCGGGCCTCGGCGGGCGTCGGTCCGCCGCCGGCTCGACGTGCAACCAGCAGCGTGTTCGCCCGCCCCGGCCGGGCGATGCGTTCCGCCAGCGCCGCCAGCGGAAGAAAAACGTTGTCGGGCGGAAGCTGCCCCGCCAGCAGGCTGAACCGCCCCAGGTTCTCGTCGTCGACGACGGCAGCCACCGTCACCGTTATGGCCTGCGCGACGTCGGCCGTAACCGACAGCGGCGCCTCGCGCGGCATGAGGGCGGGGCGCTCCACGCGCAGCACGAGCCGGTCGCCCACTCCGCAGCCGAGACGCCGCGCCAGGTGCGTGTTGACGGCGGCAGCATCGGCGCGCCCCGCGAGCGGGTCCGCCCTGCCAGCGAGGGACCAGAACCGCGCGTCGGCGCCGATCACGCGAACGTCGTCGGCGCCGCGCCCGTCGGCCTGTCGCGAGGCGACGCCGCGGAGCATCAGCGCCGGCGCGACATTCGTTCGCAGGCTCGCCGCCAATTCGTCGGCCAGCGCGGCGCGGATGAGCCGCTCGCCGTTGAGGACGAGTTCCGTTTCGCCCAGGCGCTGGAGGGTGATGTGGCGCAGGGTGTGGCGGACGGAGTCTCCCACGGTCAGCGCGCCGACCAGCACGACAGCCGTCACCGCCGCCCCAGCCGCGACGGACAGGCTCGCGGCGCGGTAGTGCCAGACCGTGCGGAGGATGAGCCGTCCCGCCGTCATGCGCCGCCGCCCTTGCCATCCAGGCGTCCGGCGGACAGATGCAGCACGCGCCCCATCCGCCGCGCCAGGGCTTCGGAGTGCGTCACGACGATCAGCGTCAGGGCGTCGGCGCGGTTGAGGTCCGTCAGCAGATCGGCCAGCGCGTCGGCCGAAGCCCGGTCGAGCGAGCCGGTGGGCTCGTCGGCCAGCAGGACCCGCGGGCGGTTGATCAGCGCCCGCGCGACGGCGACGCGCTGGCGCTCGCCGCCCGAGAGCGTTCCGGGCAGTCGATGGGCCAGTCCGGCCAGGCCCACGCGGGCCAGCAGGTCGCCCGCGCGCCGGGTCGCGCCGGAGCGGTCGGCGCCGGCTGCCAGGGTGGGAATCAGCACGTTCTCCAGAACAGTGCATTGCGGCAGGAGGTGGTGCATCTGGAAGATGAAGCCCACGTGCCGGCTGCGAACCACCGCCAGCGCCGTGCCGGACAGTTGCCCCAGCTCGCGCCCGTCCAAGCGAACGCTGCCGGCGGTGGGGCGGTCCAGCGCCCCGGCAAGGTTCAGCAGCGTGCTCTTGCCCGAGCCGGACGGCCCGACGATCGCCAGCGACTCGCCCGCCCGCACCGAAAGCGTCAGGCCGTCCAGCACGGCCGGGCCTTCCGCGCCCACCGCGTCGGGGTAGCGTTTGACGACGTCCGTCATCTCCAGGATCGACGTGTCTTGTGGATTCACGGCCTGTCTCCCTCTGTCAATCGGTTCGGCGCGGGGACGAAGGCGTATACGTTTCCGTCGTCGCAGACGACGATCGCCCATCCGCCGACGACGGCTGGTGATCCGCTGATCGACCCGCCCAGATCGTACGACCAGATCTTGCGCCCATCGGCGAGGTCGAGCAGGAACAGGCGTCCCGCGTCGCCGCCGACGAGCACCCGTCCGCCGGCGATCACCGGCGAGCTGTCCACGTTGCCGCCCGCGGCGAACGTCCAGACGGGCTCGCCCGAGCGTTCGTCGAGGCAGTGCACCCGCCCGTCGCGCCCGCCGACGACCACGCGCCCGCCTCCCACGGCCGGGGAGGAAAAGAACGGGCGCTCCTTCCGCTCGTACGTCCAGAGAATCTCGCCGGTGCGGATGTCCGCGCAGGTCAGCCGCCCGGCGTAGTTGCCCACGATGGCCCTGCCGTCGGACAAAACCGCCGACGCGGCAATGTACGCGCCGGTGTCGATCTGTCGCGTCTGCCGCCCGGAGGGCAGCTCGACGACGTGGATTTTTCCGTCGCAGCCGCCGAAGATCGCCTGCCCGCCCGCAACCGCCGGCGCGCCGTTGATGAAATTGTCCGTGGCGACCGTCCATGCTTTGTCGCCGTCGGGCGTGTAGGCGTGGAGCTGGTTGTCGTAGCTGCCGACGAGCAGCAGTTCCCCGCCTCTGCTGTCGGACCGCCAGGCGTTGGCTGCCCCGACAATCTGTCCGCCGGTTTTGCGTTTCCAGAGCACGCGTCCGCCACGCGCGTCGAGACAGTAGAAATGCTGATCGGCGCAGCCGACGTACAGCCGGCCGTCGCGCAGCAGGGGCGTCGCGGCGACGGCGTCGCCCAGGGGTGAGGCCCAGAGCTTTTCGCCCGTAAGCAGGTCGAGGCAGTAGACGTTTCCGTCGTCGCAGCCGAAGTAGACGCGCCCGTCCGCGACGACCGGGGAGGATTTGACCGCGTCGGGCGCCGGGAAGCGCCAGAGCGGTTCCATCGCGTCGGGCAGCGGGCCGGCGGCCTGGCCTGTCTGTGCTGGCCCGCCGCGGAACATTGGCCAGTCGTCGGCTGGCGCGGTCGTCGGCGCGGGACGCGAAGCGGGCCCCCCCGCCGGCGGAGGCGGAATCTCCTTTCGGCAGGCGACGGCCGTCAAGGCCAGCAGCGCCGCCGCTGCGCCCAGCCGTCGGCAGGCAGGAGCGGGTTCGGATTGTCCCCGACGTTTCATGGCCGCGCGGTCCCTCTGCATGGATTCATCGTAGCCCCGCCCGCGCGTCGCTACAAGCCCGCCCGCAGGCCCCGCGCCAGCGCGGAGGCGGTGAAGATCACCGGGTAGAGCGCCTCGGAGTACCACAGG
>DNAS01000086.1:45353-46004 GCA_003485185.1 Phycisphaerales bacterium
GTACAGGCCGATGGGTGACGCGTCAAATCGCGTGCCGCCCTCGGTCCGCTCCGCCAGCCAGCCCAGCCCGCCGGCGACGGCGGCGCGGAGTTCCGCGTCCATCCCGGCGGGACGACCGCAGGCAAGCAGCTTCGCCAGGGCGTCGGTCGCCACGGCCGTCTCTTCCACCGACGGCGCGACGCCCGCTTCGGCGCCCCAGGCGCCGTCGGTTTGGCGGCAGGCGAGCAGGAACCTCGCGCCGGCGGCCGTCGCGGCGGCCAGGCGAGGCCCGCGCCCTTCCGGCAATTCCGCCAGGGCTGCCAGCACGCGCCCAGTCCCGTAGACGGGATTGACCTGGTCTTCCGCGAATTCGTTTCCGAACCACAGGGGAATCCAGGCGCCGTCCGCCCGCTGCGAGTGAACGAGATAGTCCGCCGCCCGCGCGATGGCCCGCGCGGTCCGCCGCCGCAACGTCGAATCGCCGACTGCCCGCCAGCGATGCCAGGCCAGCAGGGCGTGGGCGGTCAGGTCCGGCGAGGAGCGGTCGAAGGGAAGCCTTCCCCATCCTCGGCAGAACGTCGGCACTCCGCCGTCGCGGTTCTGGAGGTCCGCCAGCCAGCCGACGCCCGCGCGGGCGGCGCGGGCCGTCGCGTCGCCGCCGTCGTCCAGGAT
>DNAS01000086.1:46114-48470 GCA_003485185.1 Phycisphaerales bacterium
CGTCCAGGGCGTGCAGGGCGAGCAGTGCCCCGGCCGTGTCGTCCGCGTCGGGCACGCCGCCGGGCTGGTCGGTCCACGCCCACCCGCCGGGCGACGCGCCGGTGAAGACGTGCCGCGCCCGCAGCTGGCAACGCAGCAGCCAGGAGCGCAGGGCGTTGCGCTCGGACGGATCGAGCGCCGCCAGGCCGTCGGGCCCCAGGGCGCGGACGGACAGCGACGTCACCCACCCGGCCAGGTCGGTGTCGATGGGCCAGCTTCCGTCCGCCCGCTGCGCCGCCAGAAGGAATGCGACGGATCGCGCCACGACGGGGTGGTTTCGCAGGTCCATCGCGGCCAGGCACATCGCCACGAAACTCGTCAGCGGGACGGCCTCCAGGAACCCGCCCCCCGGCGGCTGAAGACGCTCCAGGCGGTTCAGGCTGGCCCGCGCGACCAGCCGTCGGACGGCCCGCGTCAGGGGGCAGGCGACGGGGCGGAAACGGTCCCGCGCCTGTCCGACGGCGATCAGGGCGGGCAGGGCGTAGCTGACCACCGGAAGTCGCGCCGCCCGCAGCAGGTCGTGCGGGAGGATGCCCAGTTCGAACGGAAGTTGCGGCACCAGCGCCCAGGCGTCCCGCGGGCGATTGCCCAGCCGGCCGGCCAAAGCGCACATCGCCAGGATCGGCGCCGAGAAGGTGCGGTCCTGCCCGTACTGCGAGACGATCGCGCGGGCGACGGAACCGGGCGACAGGCCCCCGCAGCGTTCGGCAAGGTACGCCTCGCACCGCGCGAGCAGCGCGGAAGGTTTCTCGCCGTCGGGAGACATCGCCAGGGCCGACCAGACCAGCGTCGTCGTCGGGAGGTTGCTCCGCGATTGCGGGGTGTCTCCCCATCCGCCGTCGGCGTTGGCGTGTTCGACGAGCCATCGGACGCCGCGCGCCAGCGGCGCGGCGTGGGCGCGGGGATCGATCGTCGCCAGCGCCGCGACGGCCGTCGCGGTGGCAAGCGCGCTGCTGGACAGTTCCCCGCGCCACGCGCCGCCGGCGGTTCTGGCCGCCAGCAGGCGCCGGCGGGTTTCATCCAGCGTCGCGCGGATTCGCGGATCGGCGGTCACGGTTCGTCCCCCGTCGCCCCGGCCAACTGTCCCAGCGCCAGCAGGGCGTAGAAGGTGTATTCGCAGTCGGACCGGTCGTCGAGGGGATGGCCGCGGAAGCTCCCGCTGGGTTGGCGCAGGCCCAAGGCGAACGCGAGGGCGGGCTCGCGGCAGGCGGACGGCACGCCGCCCGTCTCGGCCAGCGCGTGCAGCGCGACGGCTGTGGAGAGCAGGTCGGCCGTCGGGGCAACCGGCGCGGCGCGGAAGCCTCCGTCCTCGGAAGCCTGGGCGGCGAGCCAGTTTCGTGCGGCGCGGTCCGCCGGTTCGGATATCGCGTGCAGCACGAGCAATGCGGCGGCCGTCGCGGGCACGGAACCCGCCGGCGAGTCGGGCCAGTTGGCGTATCCGCCGTCGGGCGTCCGCAGGGCCGCCAGGCACCGCGCCAGCCCGCGGGGATCGTGCAGGTCCGCGCCAAGATCCTGGTGCGCCCCCAGCGCCAGGTAGCAGGCGTAGGCCGAGCCGCGCGGGGCGCGGACGGCAAGGTCGAACCCGCCGTCGGCGCTGCGATGGCGGTTCAGGGCGTCGAGCATCGCCCGCCGCTGCGCGACGGACGCCGGCAGATCCAAGTGCGCCCGGCAGCGAACCAGGGCGCAGCGATGGACGAAGTCCAGATCGTCGCCGTTGCCGAAAGTTTCCAGCCAGGCTGCCACGGCGGAGGGGGGCGCGGTCCCCAGCGCGCCCAGGCACGCCAGGGCGAAGTGCGTGAAGTACAAATCGGCCTGCCCGTCGCGCCCGGCGAATCCGCCGGCGTCGGACAGTTGGCCGGCGACGAACCGCGCGACGGCCGGCGCGTCGGGAAGCAATTCCTTCGCCCGCGCCGCGGCGCGCAGTTCTGCCTGCCGGAGGGTCAAGCGTTTTGTTCCTTCCCGCCGGGGACGTCGAAGATTCCTGCGACGACGCGGCGCAGCAGGCCCTTGAGCGCCGCGTTACGGAGGGGCACCAGCGCGGCGACGGTCCGGGTGCGGAAATCGTCCAGCAGCGCCCGGGCCCGGTCGCGCAGGTCGGCCCGCGCGGCGAAGTTCCACGAGTCGGGCATGGCGCCGGCCGACTGCTCGCACGCCAGCGCCAGCAGGATGGTGGGCCTGCGCGCGGGCAGGTCGCCGTCGGAGGCGTCGGAAAGGTCGTCGCGAAGCTGGTAGGCGATTCCCAGCGCCCGCGAGTATTCGCGGAACAGGGCGCAGAGCCCCTCGTCGGCGCCGGCCGCCTGCGCCCCCAGGCGCAGCG
>DNAS01000016.1:0-12660 GCA_003485185.1 Phycisphaerales bacterium
TGCCTGTTCCCGTTCGAGGTCAACGGCTGCGCGCACCCGTCCGAGCTGCTCAACGAATACGGCAAGGACCTTCGGATCATGGGCGGCGTGGACAAGATCCAGATGGGCAAGGGTCCCAAGGCGATCCGGGCCTACCTGGACACGCTCGTGCCGCTGGTGGAGCGGGGCGGGTACATTCCGTTCTGCGACCACCGCTGCCCGCCGAACGTCAAGCCGGAAGACTACCTCTACTACCTGGACCTGAAGGAAAAGATGTTCGGGATGAAGTGACCCGCGCAGGAGGAAAGAGAGAGCGGGATTTCACGGATTCGGCGGATTCCGGAGATTTTCGCAAACAAAAAAATCCGTGGAATCCCGGGAATCCCGAAATCCCGCTCAGGTTCTTCCCGAGACGGCGCATCGCAAGGAAAAACAAAACAGCCCACGGAATGTATTCCGTGGGCTGTTTTCGTTGTTGGATTACGCGGTGCGATTATTCGCAGCATCCGCCGCGCGAGCAGCAGCATTTCTTCCAAGGCGGGGTGCTGGGCAGGTAGGTCATGAACTTCTCGATGAGTTTCTTTTCGTATTCGCCCGCGTAGGAGCCGGCGAAGAACCGGTCCGCGGCCTCCTCGAAGAACCGCTTCCACGAGTCCGCCTCGTGTCCGGGGTTGATGGGGAAGAACAGGGCGTTGTTGGCCTTTGCGGCCTTCATGTCGCCCAGGGCGTCGCCGATCATCAGCATCCGCGCCGGTTCGTAGCGGCCGGCGGCGGCGTGCTGGATGTGCTCCTTCTTGCTGCCCAGCTCCTGCCCGGCGATCAGACCGACGAATCCCGCGATGTCGTGCTCTTCCCACTCGCGCCGCAGCGCCTCGCCCGGGGTGGCCGAGACCACCATCACGTCCGCCTTCGGCTGGATCTTCTGAAGGCTCTCGCGGACGTGCGGGAACGGCGGGCAGTTGCGGACGATCTTCTCCACGTCCTTGTTGACGGCCGTCGACCACTCCAGCGCCCGCGTGAGCACCGGGTCGCGCGTCTGCTCGACCTTCTTCTTCAGCGCCGGGTTGCCCAGCGCCGTCTCCGTCTCAATCCAGTCCCGCAGCGACTGGCACTCGGGGCTCTTGTATCCGCGTTCGAGCACCTCGTCCCACTCGGAAAGCAGGTCGAACGTCATCGTCAGCGCCGGGAAGCGGTTGATGCCGCGCCACTGGCTGTACAGGTTGACGAACTCGGCTGCCGCCCGCGCGAACTTCGATACCGGCTGGAGGCCCCAGGAGTTGATGATGTTCGGGATGAAGCACTCCTTGTGCTTGATCTCCATCGTGTCGAACGCGCAGCCGTCCGAGTCGATGCCGATGAAAAAGTCCTTGGTCTTCGCGAAACCCTTCAACGTCTTGACATGTTCCGACATCACACGCTCCTGATTTTCAATGGACAAGGGACCATTCGTTTCAAAACCGGCAGGGATGAACAGTGATAAACGCGGATAAAACTCTGCACTCATCACTGTCCACTCTGCACTACACACCTGAGAACGCGCTGAATCCGCCGTCGATGGGGACGACGATCCCGGTGACGAATTTCGACGCGTCGGAGATCAGCCAGACCAGCGCCCCGACGAGTTCGCCCGGTTCGCCGTAGCGGCCCATGGGGGTGTGGGTGATGATCGTGTTTCCGCGCGGGGTGGCCGATCCGTCCTGGTTGGTCAGCAGGAAGCGGTTCTGGTCGGTCAGGAAGAATCCCGGGGCGATGGCGTTGACGCGGATTTTCGTGGAGTGGCGCTGGCACATGTAGACGGCCAGCCACTGGGTGAAGTTGCTGACGGCCGCCTTGGCGCCGGAATAGGCCGCGATGTTGGTCAGGGGGCGGAAGGCGTTCATCGACGAGACGTTGATGATGACGCCCTCGGATTTCTCGGCGAAGTGCCGCCCGAAGACCTGGCTGGGCAGGATGGTGCCCAGGCAGTTGAGGTCGAAGACCCATCGGATGGCGTCGGCCGGCAGGTCGAAGAACGCGGTGGGGGGCGCGCAGGTGGCGTCCTTCTTGTTCCCGCCGGCGCCGTTGACGAGCACGTCCACGCCGCCCAGGGCGCCGACGGTTTCCTGGAAGGCCTTCTCGACGGAGTCCTTCTCCAGCACGTTGCAATGCACGGCGACGGCCTGTCCGCCGGCGGCGCGGATTACGTCGGCGAGTTTTTTCGCGCCGTCGAGGTTGAAGTCCAGCAGGGCGACCTTCGCGCCGCGCGCCGCCAGCGCCTTGGCCATCTCCCCGCAGAGAATGCCCGCGCCGCCCGTGACGGCGACGCGCTTGCCCGAAACGTCAAACAGCTTGTCCTGTGCGCTCATCGTTTTCCTTTTCTTTCATGGATGCCACGGCCAAGCGTTGTGTGCTTGACCGTGCGGACACCCTCAAGCAAACATCGCTTGAGGGTGGCACCCGACGGTTTTTGTGTTTTTTCCCCGGCGGCATCAACGTTGGACGAAGGGCGCCACGTGCCGGCCGAGATGCTTCGCCAGCGCCGCGTAGTGCGCCTCCTCGTCGCGCCCGAGGGCCTCGAACATCCGGCGGCGGAACTTCGCGCCGCCGTCGGCCGTCAGAACCGACCCGAACGTGCAGTGCAGCACCTGCCGCGCGTCGAACTGGTCCAGCAAAGCCGGCAGGTCCGAATCCTTCAGCGAGTCGGCGGGCGGGACCTTTTGGACCGTACCCGAAACGTGGTACGTTGCCTTGTCCTCGTCGTACCGCCCGCGGGCGAAGTCCAGAATTTCCCGGAACAACGCGGGCGAAACCTGCGCCAGCGCCCGCAGCGCCTCGAGGTAGCTGGTGCCGGCCGTCTTGAGGTGCACCAGCCCGCCCGTCAACTCCGCGACGATCGGATAGATGCTGAACTTGTCCGACCCGCTGTGGATGCTGATCTTGTACGGTCCGAGGGTCCGCATGACGGCTGCGTGCGCCGCGAAGCTCTCGCGGAAAGCGTTCGGGTTTCCGATGTAGTCCACGCCTTTTTCAAAGCGCCCGACGAATCGCGGCCCCATCGACACCCAGCGGACGCCCAGACGCTTCAACTCGTTGGCGAAGAAGTAATGCTCCGCCGGGGTGGTGGGGGAGTCGGTCTCGTCGACCGAGACCTCCAGTTCGAACTCGCCGCGGGCGGCCTGGCTCAAGCGCCGATACATGGCCGCCGTGTGCGCGACGGCGGCGCCGTACTTGACCATCGCGCGCAGGAAGGCGATCTCGTCGAAACTCACGCTCCCGCCGCCGGCGAGGGCGAACGTCTTGCCCACGTACGCGCTTTTCAGGTCCGCTGGGGAGATTTCCAGTGCGGCGAAGTCCATCTTGTCCAGGTAGTCGGCCAGCAGGTTCACGGGGAACTCGTCGGCCTGGTTTTCGACGTGCCGGCCGGGGTCGATGGTGAACATCTGGAACCCGGCGGCGGCCGTCTGGTCGATGTCCCCGGGCTGCTGGAGGTGGTCGGCGTCGGCGCCGAAGGGCTCGCGGAAGCCCTCCTGGAGGACGCCCCAGGTGGCGGCGTCCATGACCTCGTCGGGCGTGCGCTGGGTGCGGGTCATCTCGCGGATGGACTGCTGGGCCAGGATCGGCGCCAGTCCGGTCCCGCGGACGGCGCGGATGTGCCCGGGCGTGGCCAGGCCCAGCCGGTCGCCCAGGCCCACGCTGGTGGCCAATCCGAGGCAGCGCGGGGCCGTCCAGGGCAGAACCTTGCGGACGGCGCGGGCGTTCCCGTGGTCGGTCGGTCCGACGAGCACGGGCACGCCGCCGATCTGTCCGACCGGCTCGCCGGAAATCTCGCCGTCGCCCACGGAGCCGACGAACTTCGCCCCGTCGCGCCGCGCGAGGAAATACGTCAGGTCGCCCACCTGCGTGACGCTCGCGTCATAGACGTCCAGCGCCACGGCCTGCTTGAGCTTGTCAACCGTTGTCATTTCGTGCCCCTAGAGCCTATCCTAATCACTCCGCGGCTCCTTGCAGTGATCAGGATAGGCTCTTACGCGGTGTACGTGCTGGCGGTCGTCGAGCCGCCGGTGCCCGTCCAGTTGGTGTGGAAGAACTCGCCGCGGGGCTTGTCCAGGCGCTCGTACGTGTGCGCGCCGAAGTAATCCCGCTGCGCCTGGAGCAGGTTGGCGGGCAGTCGCTCGCTGCGGTACCCGTCGTAGTACGACAGGGCGCTGCTGAACGCCGGGACAGGAATGCCCATCTTGACGGCCTTCTGCACGGTCCGCCGCCAGCCGCTCTGCGCCTTGCGGACGGCCGACTTGAAGTACGGGTCCAGCAGCAGGTTTGCCGGGGCCTTGCGCTTCGAATACGCGTCGCGGATCTTGCCCAGGAACTGGCTGCGGATGATGCACCCGCCGCGCCACATCAGGGCGATCCCGCCGTAGTTGAGGTTCCAGCCGAATTCCTCGGCGGCGGCGGCCATCAACTGGTAGCCCTGCGCGTAGCTGACGATCTTGCTGGCGTAGAGCGCCTGGCGGATATCCTCGACGAACTTCGCGCGGTCGCCGGAGAAGCGGGGTTTGGGACCCTTGAGCTTTGTCGAGGCCGCGACACGCTCGTCCTTCATCGCCGACAGGCAGCGGGCGAAGACCGCCTCGCCGATCAGCGTCAGGGGCTGGCCCAGGTCCAGCGCGGTAATGCCCGTCCACTTTCCGGTGCCTTTCTGCCCGGCCGTGTCCAGAATCACGTCCACCAGCGGCTTGCCCGTTTCGTCGTCGGTCTTGGCGAGGATGTCGCGGGTGATCTCGATGAGGTAGCTGTCCAGTTCGCCGCGGTTCCATTCGGCGAAGACCTGCGACATTTCCGGCGCGGTCATCCCCGCCGCCTGCATCAGCGAGTAGGCCTCGCAGATGAGCTGCATGTCGCCGTACTCGATGCCGTTGTGGACCATCTTGACGAAGTGTCCGGCGCCGTTCTCTCCGACCCAGTCGCAGCAGGCCTCGGTGTTTCCGGTGGCGGAATCGACGGCCTTGGCGGACACCGCCTGGAAGATCGCCTTGACGTGCGGCCAGGCGTCGGGGCTGCCGCCGGGCATGATGCTGGGCCCGTGGCGGGCGCCTTCCTCGCCGCCGGAGACGCCCGTTCCGATGTAGAGCAGGCCCTTGCTCTCGACGTACTGGGTGCGGCGGATGGTGTCGTGGAAGTTGCTGTTTCCGCCGTCGATGAGGATGTCGCCGGGTTCGAGGTGGGGCAGCAGCAGCTCGATGAAGTCGTCGACGGCCTGTCCGGCCTTGACCAGCAGCATGGCCCGGCGGGGGCGCTTCAGCGAGGCGGCGAACTCCTCGATGGAGTGCGTGCCGATGATGTTCGTGCCCTTGGCCTGGCCGTTGAGGAAGTCGTCGACCTTGCTGACCGTGCGGTTGAAGACCGCGACGGTGAAGCCGTGATCGTTCATGTTCAGGACGAGGTTCTGGCCCATGACGGCCAGCCCGATCAGACCGAGGTCCGCCTTTGCTTCCGGCATCGTTGCGTGCTCCTTTTCCTTCTCAGGGCAGCGGGGCAAGGCCCCGTGCGGGTAATGGTCCGGCCCGTTTCGCGCCCGCGAAAGGCGTTTGCGGCCCTGCGGGCGCGTCCGGAACCGCTCATGCTACGGATTTCACCGGCGATTTCAAGACCTTCCCGCCGGAATCGCCCCTGCGCTCTTGTGCGACGGGGAGTGCAACGATTACCCAGCGAACAGATGAATAGGCTTACAGCAGCGTTTGTCGGAAAGGAAAAGATCGGTGGCATGTCTGAAATGTTGCAGAGGTCTCTCCCCGCCGGTAAACTGCTTATTGTATGGGTCGCCATAGGTACAAAGTCATTTCGCTTTTCTCCGGTGGAATGGGACTGGATCTCGGTCTTGAAGCCACTGGAAGATTTCGCGTTGTAGCATGCATCGAGAAAGAACCGACTTTTTGTGAGACGATTAGGAAGAATCAAAGAGCCGGCCGCCTTTCACCTGACCTGCAAGTTTTTGAAGGCGATATTGCCGGAATTGAACCGGAGAAGGTATTAGAGGCGACAGGTCTTGCCCCTGGAGAGGTCGATCTTCTTGTAGGGGGGCCACCTTGCCAATCCTTCAGCACGGCAGGTCGCCGAGGGACAGTCCAAGATCCGCGAGGGACGCTGTTGTGGCAGTTTTTACGATATGTCGAATTCATGAAACCCCGATTCTTCCTCATGGAGAACGTGCGGGGGTTATTATCCGCGGCCATTAAACATCGCCCCATTTCAAAGCGACCAGAAAAAGGCGGATCCGCACTCCGCTCAGAGGAAGAACCCGGTTCGGTCGTACGGATGTTTTCCAATGACTTACAGCACATCCCCGAAGCCGCATATCATATGGATTGCTTCGAGGTTAACGCGGTCAATTACGGCGCGCCGCAGATACGCGAAAGAGCCCTTTTCATCGGCAATAAGTACAACGCCGTGGCTGACTTCCCCGATCCGACCCACGGCCCAAGCGACGAATCAGACGAGAGCCCGACGCTTTTTTGTGGGGAACCCGGGGGACGTAAACCGTGGAAGACCCTTCGTGATGCTATTGGTGGATTACAGGATGAACATCCGGTTGTAATGGATTTCAGCCCACGGAAGAAAAAATACCTGGCCATGGTTCCGCCCGGATCGAACTGGCGTAGCTTACCTCGAGAAGTTCAGCAGGAATCCATGGGCCGTGCGTGGATTGCGAAAGGCGGGCGGTCAGGATGGTGGCGTCGCCTGACTTTTGACTTGCCATGCCCTACGCTCGTAACGATGCCGAACCACGCGAGTACATCACTGTGCCATCCCACGGAAACACGAGCGCTTTCGATCCGCGAATACGCGCGTATACAGGAGTTTCCTGACGAATGGGAATTCGCCGGCAAAGTATCGGAACAGTATGCACAGGTAGGAAATGCCGTTCCGACCCGTCTCGGACAAGTGGCCGGTGATGTGATTTCGCAATCTTTGGACGAGCTTGCACGTCGCAAATGGGAACCCTACCCCCAACGCCCGCAAGCTTACCGAGTGGTTTATATCCAGTCCCATGTCCGGACGCGGCAATGGTATAAGTCGGGCGAAACGTTTGTGTGGGAAGACGGCGAAGAGAACGGCGAGGCATCCTACGCCGCCCCAAAGACCAAACGCAAAGTGCGCATCATCAACTGACCGGGGAAGCAGGGAAGCAACATGGCAAGAGGTCATCAAGGTTTGCCGCGTCCGGAACCGACAGTCATAAGCAAAAGGCAATTGCTCGATTTGTTGCGGGAAATCGACTCCGATCGTAAGGCGACAAGGCGAATCCTGGCCATGGAAACAGAGTTCCGCCGCAGGATCGCCATACACGTCCAGTCCTTGCCTGCCAAGGATGCCGATTTCTCGGCGTTCTGCACAAACCCTTTTGTGTTGCTCATCCACTCACTTCAGCATGGATACAGCCGAATTCAAGAGATTGAGAGAGATATCCTGCCTGCCAAACAGTTCTCGTCAATGGAAACTTCCGCGGGGAAGATGGTTGAGGCCGTTGCCTTGCCGGTCTACGGCTGGGAAATCGTTGAGAGCGGGATGCACACCTCGGATTCGGCATTGGATGGAAGGTGCATGACTGGCGATACGCTTCAAGTCGCAACGCTAAAGAGCGGCCCTCGTTGCTTGAACGACGAGATGAGTGAGAACTTTGCCGACGCCGTCGTCAATCACGGTGCAGAGTGGGCGTCGAAAGCTCGAGTCAGGAAGGTGGATTTCTCTTACGGCGTCTTGTACGGGACGAAGAAGCAGTCGAACAAAAAAGACTGGCACATACTGAGGAATATCTGCGAAAAGGTGCCTGCGGGGTCGATCCTCGTGCGATCCGACAACCGATGGGATTGTGCTTTCAGGAAGAAAGGCATAGTAGTGACCGTAGCTGTGAGGGTTGGCTTAGATTGGTGGTCCTACCTCGGAGGGCCAACCTGCTTTGTCGAGCTTTGTACTGCGATGATCCGGGCATGTATCAAGCCCACGGATTCCTCCGGGGCGGTTCCGGGGCGATACGCGATCTCCGATCTTTTAGGCATTGTTTCCGTCGGGTGCGTTCCAGATGATTTTAACGTAAGCGTACTGCAACGAAGTCAACTAGAGTGGTTGTTCTTTGTGGCTCGACACTTCTGCGACGAGATCACGGATTGATCACCCGCTCAAACGGTAAGCCCCATCGTTCCGGTGCGAAGTCAGAAGATGGACACGATATCACGAGAAGCTCGTAGTCGTTTGATGTCAAAAATTCGAGGCAAGGACACCGGGCCTGAGATGGTCGTTCGTCGCTTGGCGCATTCCCTTGGCTTTCGTTTCCGCCTTCATGTCGCTGGCTTACCAGGGTCGCCGGACATAGTTTTCCCATCCCGCAAAAAGGTCATTTTTATAAACGGATGTTTCTGGCACGACCACAAGTGCAAGGTGGCTGGCCGGTCGCCTCAAACACGACGCCAATATTGGCAAGCCAAGTTCGCAAGAAATCGAAATCGTGATCGTCAAGTCCGCCGTCGGTTGCGCAACTTGGGGTGGCGAGTGTTGACAGTGTGGGAATGCCAGACCAGAAACGTAGATCGACTTGCCGCAGTACTGCGAGCATTTCTTGCATAATATCTGACCTTGCCGTTGCGGTTGCGGGGTGAGCACGGCGCCCTTGCGTATGTTTTTTCTCTTGAACGGATACGAGTCCACGGCGGCGGGGGGTTGAACCCGAGCGCGCCGGCAGGTATGAATGAGTGCGGGGCGCGGCGGCGCGCTCCCAAGCCGTCAACTTCTTTTCGGGAGAATCGCCCATGCAGGCTCCGCACACAATCCTCGGCGTGCACGTCACCGACCGCCTCACCGAGGCTGTCGAAGTCCAGAAACTCCTGACGAAGTACGGAAAGCACATCAAGACCCGCCTCGGCCTGCACGAGATCGAGAAGCGCGACGCGCCGCAGGGCCTGCTGCTGCTGGAGATCGTCGCGCCCGACGCGGAGATCCAGGCGCTGGCCGACGGGCTCAACGCCATCGCCGGCGTCGAAGTGCAGTCGATGGTCTTCCACCATCTGGAGTAGCGTGACGGGCGTCCCGGCCCGGCCGGCGCGCGACTGGGTTTGCATTGCATCAAGTTTTGTCTATAATCGCGCGCCTGGCATGTAAGTGACGTAGACGGAGACGCCCGATGAGTAAACAGTGCCGAGCGTGCGCCGGCAAGTGCTGCACGTATTTCTGCTTCCAGATCGATGAGCCGGATTCCTACGCGGAATTCGAGAATGTCCGGTGGTACCTCTGCCACGAGGGCGTCAGCGCCCACATCGACGACGGCGACTGGTTCCTTGCCGTCGCCAACCGATGCCGGAACCTGACGCGCGACGGGCGGTGCAAAATTTACGAGAACCGGCCGCTGATCTGCCGGGAGTACTCGCACGAGAGTTGCGATCACACCTCCGGCGACTACGAGTACGAGAAACTGTTCGAGACGCCCGAGCAAATGGAGCGATACGCCCGGAAAACGCTCGGGGCCCGGAAGTTCGACGCGGCCCGGAAAAGGGCCCTCGAAAGGCACGAAAAAAGGGCGCAAAAGGCGCGGAAAAGAACACGGAAACCGGCAGATTGACCGGAAATGGGCGAAAAAGTGGGCACTAAATTCCAGAATGTCAAGGGCACGCGCGACTTTTACCCCGAGGACATGCGCGTGCGGAACTGGATCGCCGACGCCTGGCGGCGCGTGAGCCTCCGCAACGGATTCGAGGAGTACGACGCGCCCATCTTCGAGTACCTCGACCTGTTCACCATCAAGAGCGGACAGGAGATCGCCGAGCAACTGTTCAACTTCACCGACCGCGGCGGGCGCAGCCTGGCCATCCGGCCGGAAATCACGCCGTCGCTGGCGCGGATGGTCAACGCAAAGATCCACACGCTGCCGCGACCCATCAAGTGGTTCAGCATCCCGCGCCTCTGCCGCGCGGAGAACCCGCAGAAAGGGCGACTGCGCGAGTTCTTCCAGTGGAACATCGACATCATCGGCGATGACTCCGTGCTGGCCGACGCCGAGTGCATCTTCGCGTGTGTGGACTTCCTGCGCGAGATCGGCCTGACGCCGGAAGACGTGAAGGTGCGCATCGGCAGCCGGCCGGTCGTGCTGGCGCACCTCCGCGCGGGCGGCGTGGCCGAGGAGAAGCTGGAGACGTTCCTGCTGCTCATCGACAAGCGCCCCAAGGTTCCGCCGGAGGCTTTCGGCGCGCTGTGCGAGAAGGAAGGCGTCACCAAGGCGCAGATGCGCATCTTCGACGAGTTTGACAGTCTGCATGAGCCGGATCGCGGCCCGCCTCTCACGAGCATCGGCCTGACGAACGACCAGTGTTTTCCCCACCTGGCGCAGGTGGACGCGCTGTTTACGCACCTGGAGCAGATGGGCGTGGCCGAGTATTGCGTGCGCGACTTCCACGTCGTGCGCGGGCTGGCGTACTACACGGGGATCGTCTACGAGGTGTTCGACGCGTCGAGCAGCCTGCGCGCCCTGGCCGGCGGCGGGCGGTACGACAACCTGCTGGAGGTGCTCGGCGGCCCGAAGGTCGGCGCTACCGGCTTCGGCATGGGCGACGTCGTCCTCGGCATCCTGCTGAAGGAAAAGGGGAAGATCAAGGAAGAGGTGCGCCGAGGCATCGTGAAGTTCTGGGTCATCGACGCCGGAGATAACCTGCTGGGCGAGGTTCTGAGAGTGGTGGGGGCCCTGCGACGAAAAGATATCTCCGCAGGTTATTCCAGCGAAAAACGCGGAAATATCGGCAAGCAGTTGAAGGATGCGAATCGGCACGGGGCGAGCAAGGCGATTCTGGTGCGACACGGCCGCGTTGCGATCAAGGATCTGGCCACAGGCAATCAGGCAGATGTGCCGACAGACCAGTTTCTAGACGATCCCAAGAAGTGGGAATAACGATGACGTCTTGCCCCGTCCGACGACGAGGCGAGTTCGTTTCATTCGCGATTCGCGATTCGAAATTCGAGATTTTCCGGCAGGGGGCTTCATGGCCGACCGCAGCATACACTACGAGGCGGCGTTCGAGGACTACCTGCGGGCGCGGGGCTGGCCCTACGTCGCCGTCGACGAGACGCGCAAGGCCATCTTCGGGGCCGCGAAGATCAAGAGCTTCGATTTCCTCGTCTACAGCCAGTCCGGGCCGAACCTCCTGACCGACGTGAAAGGGCGGAAGTTCCCCGACGCCGTGCCCGGGCGCAAGCGCGGCGCGTCCCGCGCGTGGGAGAACTGGGTCACCCGCGAGGACGTCGAGGGACTCGCCGAGTGGGAAAAGGTCTTCGGCGCCGACTTCCGCGCGGCGCTGGTCTTCGCGTACTGGTTGCAGGGCCCGCCGCAGCGAGCGCCCTTCGAGGACGTCCATTGCTTCCGCGACCGCCACTACGCCTTCCGCGCGATCCCGCTGGCCGAGTACGTCGCGCTGGCCCGCCCGCGCAGCCAGCGATGGCAGACGCTCGCCGCCCCGGCCGATCAGTTTTCCCGCGCCGCACGAGACATCGCCGAACTGCTCTGAGAAAAAGGGACCGGGGACTGGGGAACAGGGAACCCGGGAAGACGAAGAGTGGTGAGTGGCGAGAAATTGCCAATTGTCGATTGTCAATTGACAATTGGCCTGAAGCCTGAGGTCTGAAGCCTGTCGCCTATTTTCGCCTGCCGTTGCAAACCGCGCGGGGGGTTGTATAATTCCGGCATGAGCGCAAAGCGAATTCGTCAAGTGGTGGCGTGGTCCGCGGCGGCGATGGCCGGCCCGCTGACCGTTTGGGCGGCCAGCGACGGACACCGCGTGCCGGAACTCGAGGAAACTTCCCCCTGGTTGGCGGTGCTGTATACCGCAGTGTGCTTGGCGGGGGTCCTCGTCGTGGGGTTCAAGAACTCCCGGCGGACGCACCTGGATTGACCCGCGAACAAAGAAGCTATCGTTGCCCGCGTACAGGTGTCTGTACCGGGCGGCAGGATCGTACTTCAGTGGGAGACAGATCATGAAAACCGCATTGCTCGTGGCACTGGTGGGGGTGAATCTGGCCCTCGCCCTGGCCCTGGTGGTCACGCAGAACCCCACGGCCGACGCGCAGGTCCTCCGCGGCGGCACCGATTACATCGTGCAGACCGCCTTGCTGGGCACCGAGTGGGACGCCGTCTGGGTCATCGATCTGCGGACGCGGCGCCTGGTCGTCTGGAAGTTCGACAAGACGAAGAAGGAGCTGGTCCCGATGCGGGGCCGCAGGCTCATCGACGACTTCGGCCGAAAGCCCAGCGAGTTCTAAGCGAAAGCCCCGGGAGACCCCAACCATGCTGAAAAATCCACAGAATCTCACGATCGTGCTTCTGCTGGCGACGGCGGTGGTCCTCGCGGCCATGCTGCTGGCCACCTTCACCACCCGCGACGCCCAGGCCGGCACCAGCGCCGGAAAGCAGGGCGATTACATCATGGTCAACGGCATGTGGTCCGGTTCGACCGACCTGGTCTACATCGTCGACATCGCCGCGCGGAAGCTCAACGTCTACTACGCGCACGCCGCGTCCAACGACGTCAAGCTGATCCAGACGGTGGACCTCGCCAAGGCGTTCGAGGAATAACTCGCCGCTCCGATCGGGCGGGCGGGTGCCACAGTCGGGTGCCACGGACAAGCGCTGTGTGCTTGTCCGTGCATTCACCCTCAAGCAAACATCGCTTG
>DNAS01000016.1:12768-13544 GCA_003485185.1 Phycisphaerales bacterium
CCCTCAAGCAAACATCGCTTGAGATGGCACCCCGAGGCGCGAAGAAACGCATCCGGACGTGAATCCACGCATCGAGGAAATCTCGCAATGGGCGCTCGTCGGCGAGCGCCTGAAACGCGCCGAGCTGCTGGAACTGGCGGCGCTGGGCGAGCGGTATCCCCACGACCTGCTGTACTGGGCGAACCGCGTCCGCGCGGACCGCTTCGGCGACTGCGTTCGCGCCTGCTCGATCGTGCCCGGGAAACTCGGCGCCTGCCCCGAAGACTGCAAGTGGTGCGCCCAGTCCGCGCGCGGCGCGCCCGACGTCACGCCGTTCCGCCGCACGCCGATGGACGAGATTCTCCATGCCGCCGACGAGGCGGCGCGAAACCGCGTGCCGAATTTGGGCATTGTCAATTCCGGAAGGGCGCCGGCAGGGGGGGACCTCGACGATGTGATCGAGGCCGCCCGGCAAATCGGACACGCCCACGGCCAGTCGCTCCACGTGTGCGCCTCACTGGGCGAACTGAACGACGAGCAGGCCCGAAGGCTCGCGAAGGCCGGCATCACGCGGTATCACCACAACCTCGAAACCTCGCGACGGTTCTTCCCGAACGTCGTCACCACGCACGATTACGACTCCCGGCTGCGGACGCTCCGCGCCGCACGGCAGGCCGGCATGAGCGTCTGCTGCGGCGGGCTGTTCGGAATGGGCGAAACCGCCGTCGACCGCGTGGACCTGGCCGTGACGATCCGCGACGAGGTCGGCCCAGACGTCGTGCCGCTGAACTTCCTGC
>DNAS01000016.1:13644-14195 GCA_003485185.1 Phycisphaerales bacterium
AGGCGCTGGCCGACCGCGAGCCGATGAAGCCGCTGGAGATCCTCGCTGTCATCGCGCTGTTCCGCCTGGCCATGCCGGAGACGGACCTGAAGGTCGCCGGCGGGCGCGAGAAGAACCTCCGCGACGTGCAGAGCTGGATTTTCTACGCCGGGGCGACGAGCATCATGACCGGGCGCTATCTGACAACGGCGGGACGCGGCGCCGACGAGGACGCCCGGATGGTGGCCGACCTCGGCCTGCGCCTCGTAGCCGAGTTGCCGCGCCGGGGGGCGGTCCGGGGTCGGGTCGGACCGCGATAACCCGGCTTGGGGCGGCCTGGAGGCTCCAGCCGTCTTCCCAGAAGGGCTCCGACGGGCCGAAACCCACGCCGGAACGTCCCAAGGCCGTTTTCCCCGCCAATTCCGCGAAAACCCCCCTTTGAAATGTCACATAACATATATTATCGGACCTTGCGGGTGAGGGCTGGTTTTCCGGGTTGTTCGTTGTAGACTTAAGAAATAAAGAAACTGGGGTGAACCATGATCGACTTTAGAGCATTTCACGTTCGGACG
>DNAS01000184.1:0-217 GCA_003485185.1 Phycisphaerales bacterium
CCGTCGCCCCGACGACGCCGGTGCCCGAGGAACCGCCCCAGCCCAGTGTTGTGATGTCCGGATCAGGAACCACGACCGGGCCGAAGCCGATGTTCTTCGGCACCGCTGGCCGCGCGCCCCGGAAACCAGCGGATGAAGATGACTGGCGGCTGCGGGCGCGCATCGCCACGACGGCGGAGCAAGACAAAGAGTCGCGCCGGGGGCCGACCAGCAATTC
>DNAS01000184.1:334-806 GCA_003485185.1 Phycisphaerales bacterium
GGGCCGACCAGCAATTTCGAGGACTACGAGGCCAGGAGGCGAGAACTGGGCGAGAAAATCGCCTCCGGCGAGGGTCTCTCGCCGGCCGGGCCCTCGCCCGACGACACCTGGCGGATGCTGGAGCAGACGCGGAAGCTGGAGGAAATGCGGCGCGATTCCCTGGAGGCGTTGAAAAGTCAGAAACTCGTCAACGCGCCGGCGGAGATTCTGCCCGCGCCGGCAGGAGAGACAACCGGCTGGGACGTGTTCTCCCCTCCCGACCTCTCTTTGCAACAATCGAAGGACCAGAGGGACTTGACCCGCGGAGGCGGAGCGCAGGGCGGCCTGGCCGGCGGCGAGCGGTTCAGTCGCGTCTACGACGTGCGAGACCTGGTCGTCAGTCCGCCGGGCGTTTCCGGCCTGGCCCCGACGGACGAAAAGGGCAACCTGCTGCGTGGCGTCCGCGAGACGCTCGGTGTGTCTTCGACCGCCT
>DNAS01000184.1:926-4590 GCA_003485185.1 Phycisphaerales bacterium
GTCTTCGACCGCCCCAGCCGCCGGCGCGGAAGTGATCAGCAGCAGCGGGATGATCCGGGAAACCAACGGCCAACTCGTCGTCACGGGCGACGAGGCCCAGCAGCGGGCCGTCCAGGTCCTGCTGGACAATCTCCGCCAGGCGCGCGGCGCCAACGTGGACCGAAACGCCTCCAGCATCGTCCGCCAGCACGCCGAGGGGATTCTCGACAGCGGATGGGGGTACGGCCTGGCGCAGCCGGCGGACTCCGACCACGACGGGCTGCGGAACGACGCGCGGCTGCGCGAGTTCATCGAGAACAACTACAAATGGGCGCTCGAGGCGCCGCGGATCGTGCAGTTCAACGGCCAGCAGGTATATGTGACGTTTTCCGCCGACGAACTGGCGGGGCGGCTGGCAACGAACCTCGGGCAGAAGGTGGCACTGGGCAGCTTCAATCTCAACGCCGGCGCGACGGACGCAGCGGCGGCCGGGGCGCGGTTCATCGAGGGCGCGAACGGAGTGCGCTACGCGGTGATCGACGAGGCCCAGTTCCTCACGCTGCGGGAGATCGACGCCCGCAACGGCCTGCTGGCGGGCGTGCCGGGCGAGCGCCGGCAGGATACGATCGTGGGCTCCGACGCCCTGCTGGCCAACCGGATGACGGCCAACCTGTCCTACGCGGCTGGCGATTCCAACACCTTCGACGTGGGAGGCAACGCCATCGCCCTTCCGCACGAGCAGTACGTGCTGATCGACAACGGCGACTACCTGACGGCAGTCCGGGCCGGCGAAATGCGCCACTGGACGGAGAAGCCCGAGCTGGTCCGCTTCGCCGACGTTCCGCAGAACATCGATCCGCCCCGCACGGGGCGGCTGGTCAAGTTCGAGAAGACGCTGGTCAAACCGACCGACCCGATGGGGATCACGGTCGAATACGAATGGAAAGGAGACGCACAATGAAACGTCTTGTTGCGATTCTGACGGTAGCGGCGGTCCTGTGGGGCCTCGCCGGGGCAGCCACGGCGCAGGAGGCGCAGAAGGTTCCCAAGCTCGGCGAGGGCAAGGGCATGGTGACGCTCAGCTGGGACGAATTCGTCCGCATCACCGGCTACGACCCGACGAAAAAGAGCAACGTCATCACCGTTCCGTGGAAGGAAGTGCAGGACCTGCTGAACGTGGAGGTCAAGGGCATCCAGCCGGGGACGTCCATCGACCTTCCGTGGAACGAGTTCAAGGAGCTTCTGAAGTGGTCGGTGGAGCGTCGCGCGGCGGACAAGACGGCCCCCCCGCCGACGGACTACATCGTCGCGTCGGCCGACTACACCGGCGCGCTGGGCGACGAGTCGGCGGAGTTCACGCTGAAGCTCAAGCTCAACATCCTGCGAGAGAAGGGCTGGAAGCGCATCGTCATCCTGCCCAACGAGGTGGCGCTGACGAAGTACGCGTTCCAGCCGGCCGACGGGGTGTACCTCAGCGCCGCCAGCGGGCAGTACGAGCTGCTGACGGAGAAGACCGGCGTCATCGAAGCGACGCTGACGTTCACGGTGAAGGTCAACAAGGCCGGCGGCATCAACACGGTGTCGTTCTCGCGCCCGCTGGCGGGTTCGAGTCTGCTGGAGATGACGCTGGACCGCGAGAATGTGGACGTGAAGGTGGCGTCGGCGCAGTCGCAACTGGCCAAGACGGCGGCGGGCAAAACGACGGTGGCCGCCGCCATTCCCGCCGGGCCCAACGTGGCCGTCTCCTGGGAGCGGGCCCTGCCGAAGGTCGAAAAGGCCGACCCCAAGCTCTACGCCGAGACGCGCACGCTGGTGGCCGTCGGCGACGGGATGCTGCTCTGCCAGGAGATGGTCAACTACAACATCCTGCACGCGGGCGTGCGTGAGCTGAAGCTGACGGCGCCGAAAGGCGCCAGCGTGCTGACGGTCAGCGGGCAGAGCGTCTCCGACTGGCGCATCAGCGACGCGGGCGAACTGACGGTCGTCCTGCGAGGCGAGGCAATCGGGGCGTACAGCCTGTATATCACATACGAGCAGCCCGCGAAGGACTCGGCCGCGGCTCCGGTGCTGCGGACGGTCGGCGTGGAGCGCGAGCGGGGCTACGTGGGCGTGATCGCGCTGGCGAACGTGGAAATCGCCGCGGGCGAGGCGACCGGCGCGACAGCCATCGACGTCCGCCAGCTCCCCTCGGACATCGTGGCGATGACCAACCAGCCGATCCTGCTGGCCTACCGCTACGTGGGCGAGAAGTTCACCGTTCCGCTGACGATCCGCCGCCACGAGGAAGTGTCGGTGCTGGCGACGATCGTGGACAGCGCGCTGCTGACGGCCATGCAGCTCAACGACGGGCGGCGGATCACAAACCTCGTCTACTCGGTGCGGAACAATCGCAACCAGTTCCTGCGGGTGAAGATGCCCGCCGACGCGGAGATCTGGTCGGTGGCGGTGGCGGGCAACGCCGCCTCGCCCGCGAAGGACAAGGACGGAAACGTGCTGATTCCGCTGATCCGCAGCAGCACCGGCTCGCGGGAGATGACGGCCTTCCCCGTCGAGATCGTCTACGTCCAGACGCCGGAGAAGACCGCCCCGCCGCAGGGGCGCCTGAAGGTCACGCTTCCGTCGCTGACCGTGCCGGTCATGCACGTGATGTTCAACTACTACCTGCCGGCTGAGGGCAAGTACACCGTGCCCGAGGGGCTTTTCGGCGAGAAGAGCGGCTTCACCGGCCCGATGCGCCTGGTGACGGAGTTCGCCTCGCTGTCGACGGGTCCGGGCGCGGCCGTGATCCGCGCCAACGCGGCGCAGCAGGCGCAGGGCATGCAGAAGCAGTTCGACGAGCGGGTGGCGCGTGAGGCGATGGCGGCCGGCGCCACGCCGATGAAGGTCGAGCTGCCCATCAACGGAAAGCTCTTCCGCCTGGAGAAGATCCTCGCCCTGCCCGGCGACGAGTTGTTCTTCGAGGTGGCCTACAGCGGGTGGAAGGCGGCCGAGTAGCGCCCGCGCGACAACCGAAAAGGCGTGGCGGAATGGGGGAACCGCCACGCCTTTGTCTTGCGCCGAGAGGCACGTTGCGCGGCGCGGCAGATGGAAAATCAGAGCGGGATTCCACGGATTCATGGGATTCTAAGGAGGTTTTGAATTCAAAAACTCCGTGGAAACCCCGGAATCCCGAAATCCCGCTCTCTTGTTTGACAACCGTGGTTGCTTTGCAAACCACGGCGCCCGCGACGGGGGAAAAATCCCCTACCGGAATTCGCGGGCGAGGCGGTCTGCCTCGGCCAGCGCGGCGTCCAGGGCGCGCCCGTCGCCCAGCGTCGGCTGGACGATGATCGTGCGGATGTCGGCGAACCCGATGAACCGCAGGATCGTCTCCAGGTACGGGCGCTGCATGTCCATGGCCTCGGCGCCGCTTCCGGGGGAGTAGTCAGCCCCCCGCGCCAGGACGAGGATCGCCGGCCTGCCCGTGACCAGGCCCTCGTAGCCCTTCTGCGGCGAGTAGGAGAACGTCAGCCCCGGCTGGACGATCAGGTCCAGGTAGTGCTTGAGGCGATACGGGATTCCGAAGTTCCACATGCCCGCGGAGAACACGTAGCCGTCGAACGACTTGAAGTGGTCGGCGATCTCGATGACTCGCTTCCAGGCGCGCTGGGCGTCGTCGGCGGGCGTCGCGCCGCCGAGGACGGCG
>DNAS01000184.1:4717-16600 GCA_003485185.1 Phycisphaerales bacterium
ACGCCGCCGAGGACGGCGTACTTGGCGGCTGCGTACGGCGCGTCAAACGGCGGCAGGTCGGCGCGGAACAGGTCGAGCGTCTCCACGGCGACGCCCCGGAGCGATTGGAGGAACCGCCGCCCCACGCGGACGGAGAACGACTCGTCCCCGCGCGGGCTGGCGACAATATGCAGGATGCTTTTCATGGCGTGCCCCTTTCACGCCATTGTAGGCGCGATCAGGACTCGGCGGCCACTCGGATCATCGCCTTGACGATGCCGTCGCGGTAGTCGGCCACCAGATCGTACGCCTCCTGCGACTGATCGAGCGTGAACCGGTGCGTCACCAGGGGGTCCAGGTCCACTTCGCCGCGGGCGACGAGGTCGATGGCCTCCTGGACACATTCGTTCTGGCGGCGGACGTTCTGGATGCAGAGTTCCTTGCGGCGGTAGAAGTTCATGTCGAAGCTGACGCGGCTGTCCACCGGGATTCCCGCGACGGCCATCACGCCGCCGGGGGTGAGCAGGACGCCACCCTCGTCGATGGTTTCCTGCTTTCCGGCGCACTCGAAGACAGCGTCCACGCCGAGCGGTTCGCGGCGGGCGATCTCGGCGGCGCCTTCGCCGTTCTTCCCGTCGCCGGTCCAGTCGGCGCCCATGCGGTCGGCCAGCGCGCGGCGCTCGGACAGCAGCTCGGTGACATACGCGGGGCAGTCGGGCGCGAGATGCTTCATCGCCGCCAGGACGCACAGGCCGATGGGCCCGGTGCCGAGGATGGCGGCCTTGCCCAGGCGCCCCCGCGCCGCCGCCAGCTTCACCGCGTGCAGACCGATGGCGAACGGTTCGGTGAGCACCGCCTGCTCGAACGTCATGGCGTCGGGGATCGGCACGCAGCTTCGCGCGGGCATGATGATCTGCTCGGTCATGGCGCCGGCGGCCTGTCCGGGGCAGCCGAGGAATTTCTGTTTGCGGCAGGTGTTGATCCGCCCGGCGCGGCACTGGTCGCAGGTGGTGCACCACAGGAGCGGATCAACGGCCACCCGGTCGCCCGGGCGGAGGGTCTTGACGGCCTGTCCGACCTTCAGCACCGTCGCGGCGCATTCGTGCCCGACGATCCACGGAAACTCCACCACCTGCGCGCCGATCCGTCCGTCGCGGTAGTAGTGCATGTCCGAGCCGCACACGCCCACCGTCTCGACGCGCAGCAGCACGTCTTCGGCGTGCTCCAGCTTCGGGGCGGGCACGTCGCGGATTTCCATCGTCCTCGTCGCCGTCAGAACCGCAGCTTTCATGATCACTCCTTTGCTCAGGCGGGGAAGTATAGCAGAATTCTCCCCATAGGCCAGCAGATTGCCGGAAGACTGACGGAAGACAGGGCCTTGATTGCCTCCCGCCTAGCGGCTACAAAGAGTGATTCACGCATCTGAGGGAGCGATCATGAGAATCGTGGTTCCGATCAAGCAGGTGCCGGAGACCAATGCCGTCCGGATGGACGAGGCGACGGGCACGATGATCCGCGAGGGCGTCGAGGCGATCATCAATCCGCTGGACTTGTACGCGATCGAGGCGGCCATCCGCCTGCGCGAGGCCCACGGGGGCGAGGTGACGGCCGTGTCGATGGGCCCGCCGAAGGCGATGACCGCGCTCCGCGAGGCGATGGCGATGGGGTGCGACTCGGCCGTCCTGCTCAGCGACAAGGCGTTCGCCGGCAGCGACACGTGGGCGACGAGCTACGTGCTGTCGGCGGCCGTCCGCCGGATGGGCGAGTTCGACCTCGTGCTCTGCGGCGAGCGCGCCACCGACGGCGACACGGGGCAGGTGGGCCCGGGCATCGCGGCGTTCCTCGGACTTCCGGTGGTCAGCTACGTCAGCCGCATCGAGTCCGTCGCCGACGGGCGATGCCGGATGCACCGGCTTGTCGAGGACGGCTACGAGGTGCTCGAGGCGGACCTGCCCTGCGTGCTGACGGTGGTCAAGGAGATTTCCGATCCGCGCCTGCCGACGCTGCGGGGCAAGCAGAAGGCCAAGCGCGCGGACGTGCCGGTGTGGACGGCGGGCGACCTGGACGTGGAGCCTTCCAAGCTGGGCCTGGAGGGCTCGCCCACGCGCGTGGTGAAAATCTTCCGTCCGAGCGTCGCGCGGAAATGCGAAAAACTTCTCGCCGCCGACGAGACGTCCGTCGCCACGGCCGCCGATCGCGTGGTGGAATTCCTCCAGACCAGGGAACTCATCTGACAAAGCACGAAATCCGAAGCACAAATTTCGGATTGGGTTGAGGGCAGGAGAGGCAGATGCGGCATAGCGGAGTGTGGATACTGGCCGAGCAGCAAGGCGGGCGGGTGCAGCGGATCAGTCACGAGCTTCTGACGCGCGGGCGGGCGCTGGCGGACAAGCGCGGCTGCGAGCTTGCGGCCGTGATCTTCGGCAACCGCATCGACGCCGCGGACCTTTCCGAACTCATCGATCGCGGGGCGGACCGCGTGATCGCGATGGAATCGCCGCGACTGGAGCACTTCCTGGTGGAGCCGTACGCCGCGTGCCTGCTGAAGCTGCTGGCGGACCGGCGCCCGGAAATCGTCATCGCCGGCGCGACGACGACCGGTCGCACCCTGATGCCGTACGTGGCGATTCTCGCGCACGCGGGCCTGACGGCCGACTGCACTGAGCTGGACATCGAGGCGGGCACGGGCAACCTGCTCCAGACCCGCCCCGCCATCGGCGGAAACATTTTGGCGACGATCAAGACGCCGCGCCACCGCCCGCAGATGGCGACGGTGCGCCCGCGGAGCACCCGTCCCGCCGACCGCGCGCCCGGGCGCAAGGGGCAAATCGAACGCCTGGCTGCCCCGGCTGACCTGCCCCCGTCGCGCGTGCGGCGCGTGGACTTCGTGCCCAGCGCCGACGAGCACGGCCTCCAGGACGCCGACGCGGTGGTGGCCGTCGGACGCGGAATCAAGAAGGCCGACAACCTGCCCGTCGCGCGGAAGCTCGCCGACGCCCTGGGCGCCGCCCTCGGCGCGACGCGCGACGTGGTGGACCGCGGCTGGCTGAGCTACCCCCACCAGATCGGACTGTCGGGCAAGACCGTCACGCCGCGCCTGTACGTCGCGCTGGGCGTCTCGGGCAGCATCCAGCACCTGGCGGGCATGCAGACGGCAGAGACGATCGTCGCCGTCAACACCGACCCCGACGCGCAGATCTTTCACGTGGCGGATTTCGGGATCGTGGGCAGCCTGTTCGACGTCGCGCCGGCGCTGACCGCGAAGCTCCGCGCGGCGCAAGGCAAACCGGGCGGCGAAGAATCGAAATAAGGAGACGAAAGAGGTGGTCATAATTTGTGACAACCTCGGCCGACTTGAAATCACAGATTATGATTTCAAATCAGCGGTGCGACGGGCGTCGGGTGCCACCCTCAAGCGAAGCTTGAGGGTGGAAAATCTGCCGTAACGCACAATGAATTCCGCGGACAGTGAAGATACGGAGCAGGATACTCATGGTTGAAACGACCTACAATCCGGTGACGCCCGCCATCGCGGACGAGTTGCGGCGGATCGTCGGAGACCGCTTCGTCCTCTTCGGCGACGCCGAGAAGCTCGAGCCCTACTCGCACGACGAGGTGCCCGACCGCCGCTACGCGCACATGCCCGAGGCCGTCGTGCGACCGGACTCGGCCGAGCAGATCGCCGCCATCCTCAAGCTCGCCAACCGCGAGCGGATCGCCGTCACGCCGCGCGGCGCGGGCAGCGGGCTGTCCGGCGGCGCCGTGCCGCTCCACGGCGGAATCGTCCTGCTGTGCGACCGGATGAACCGCATCGTGGAGCTCGACCGCGAGAACCTCATGATCGTCGTCGAACCGGGCGTGGTGACGGCCGAGATCAACGAGCACCTCCGCTCCTACGGGCTGTTCTACGCGGGCTACCCCATGAGCCTCGAGACGTGCTACGTCGGCGGGAACGTGGCCGAGAACGCCGGCGGCGGAAAGGCCGTCAAGTACGGCGTCACGGGGCGCTACGTGCTCGGTCTGGAGATGGTCACCCCCACCGGCGAGATCGTCCAGCTCGGCGGAAAGCTGCTCAAGGACGTCACCGGGTACAACTTCATCGGACTGATGGTCGGAAGCGAGGGCACGCTCGGCGTGTTCACGAAGATCACGCTCAAGCTGCTTCCGCTGCCGAAGGCGAACGTGGACCTGCTGGCGCTGTTCGAGACGGCCGAGGCCGCCATCGCGGCCGTGCCCAAAATCCAGACCGAGAGCGGAATCATTCCGACGGCCATCGAGTTCATGGACCGCACGAGCGTCCAGGCCGCCTGCGAGTACCTCAACGAGAGCCTCCCCTACCGCCAGGCTGGCGCGATGCTGCTGATCACCGTCGACGGGCCCGACGCCGGGCAGGTGGAAACGGAATACGAGGCCATCGGCGAACTGTGCCTCCAGGCCGGGGCGACGGAAGTGTACGTCGCCGACAACTACACCACCAGCGAGCGCATCTGGAAGGTGCGCCGCAACATCGCCGAGGCGTTCGCGCTGCTCTCGAAGCTCCAGGCCAACGAGGACCTGGTGGTTCCCCCAGCGGCCATCCCGCAACTGGTGACCGGCGTGGGGCGGCTCGCCGCCAAGTACGGCGTGCACGCTCCCTGCTACGGACACGCCGGCGACGGGAACATCCACACGCGCATCAGCCCGCCGGCCGAGACCACCGAGGCGCAGTGGAACGAGCTGGCGCCGAAGGTGCTCACCGAGCTGTACGCCCTGACGGCCTCGCTGGGCGGAAAGCTCAGCGGCGAGCACGGCATCGGCCACAAGCGCAAGAAGTACATGCCGCTGTTCGTCAGCGAGTCGTACCTGGACATGGCCAGGGCGGTCAAACGCGCGATGGACCCCAACAACATCCTCAACCCGGGGAAGATTTTTGATGTGGAGAGGAAGGACTGAGGACCGAGGACTGAGTGGGGAGTGCAGAGTGGTGAGTGAAGAGTGGCGAGTCTGGCGCCTCTTACAGAGCCGCGACCGTGAGGGAGCGGTCACCGGGATCCGCCGGGGGGAAAGGCCGAAGGCCAGCCGACAGGCCACGGCACGCCTGCCGTGCCAGGGAGGCCGAAGCTAAAAGCGGAAAGCGGAAAGCTGAAAACAAAGAGTGGCGAGCCCCCCTCCGCGCGCGTGGACAAGCCACGCGCCCTACCACTCACCTGAAGCAGGCCAACGGTTGTATCCGACCGAAGGCTCATTTGCTCGTAGCTTGCGGATGAACTCGACTTCCTTCTCGTTAACCTCCGTGTCTGATGCATCCGCGGACTGCCACAGAATCTGTTTCCGAATCGTGAAATCTCTCTGTTGCTCCAGCGTAAAGTCGGCCTCTACCAAAGCGGAATTGACGCTACCAAAGTAGGTCAAGGTACCCGTTAGATCTTTGCCCACGTATATCTTGCCGTTGGGATAAGTTATCTTGTAAATGACCTTCATCGGGCACAGCCTCAAGCGGTCTCGGTTCAAACTTGGGAGACAATTGGCCGAGGGGACAGAAAAGGGGCAGGAACCTTTTCGTCACAGGCCCGCCCGATTGGCTGTCGTTCCCCGCCGCATGGAATCATGCTATCCACGACGGCGGGAAACGCAATGGAAACGTGTCCGCCGGAAAAGCTCCCGCGCGGCGCTGGGAAAACAAAACAGCAAGAACCCCCGCTTTACAGCGGGGGCTTGTTACACATTCCCGCTTGACCGCGGCGGTTTGTGAAAACCGTTCGCGCGCGTGGTTTTGCCACGCGCCCTAGCGTTTGTTGTTTTTCCCGCCCCGCAGCTTTTCCTGAGCGATGAGCCGGGCATAGTCCTCGATGGACGCATGATGTTTGTCATGCAGTTCCGGATCGAAAGCCCACATCATGCCCATCAGACCATACATCCGGACACGCCGGAAACACAACTGCATGTCGGCGGCGTCGTTGTGGCCGGCGTTTTCCCCCCAGACCGCCAGTGGCGGATGATGGGCTGCGGCCAGCGTGGAAAGCCAGTGAATGGAACACCACAGGGCCGGATTGTCGCTGGTGTCGTCCACGTAGGGTCCGGGACGGGGGAAATCAATGCCCGTGCCATAGACGATCACTTTCGGATCGCGGATGCCCGCGACGAAGCGCGCAAAATCGAACCCCCGCTGCACTTCGCCGTTCTTCTCCGGCGACGTGCCGCCGTTGAGGTCCCCGGAAACGGCAAGATCCAATTGCCCGGGGCGGATGCCGAAGGAAGGATAGAGCATAGCCAGCGGGCCGTGGTAGTACCGGCGCATATGGGCAATCTGCCAATCGTGGTAGTTTTGCAGGCATGCCATATACCAGTTTGCGAACGCCCGGGCGGCTGCGTGGTCGGGGCTGGGAGTGCCGGGAATCCAGCCCGGCACGGGGCAAGGTTTCATGCCTGCGGGCAGGCCGGAAACCTTGCCCTGCGCCAGCGGGTCGAATGCCCAGTAACAATTGGACTTGCCGGCGTAACGGCTATCAGGATACCCCACCTCGCCGTAACGCCCGCCGCCCAGGCGCACCGCATAGAAGTCCGTCCCCAGGTCGGCGAACACCTGCCGGACATAAGCGCCAATCAAGTCGCGCATGGCCGGATTGAAAACCGCATTGACGCCGCAGTTGCCCCCGGTCGGATCGGCTGCGAAAGCATCGCCATACTGGTTGATAAAGCGGCTGTTGCGTTTTTGGAAAATCCAAGCCGGCGGATACTGAATGCCCAATTCCAGCATCACTTGCATGCCCGCGGCCCGATAAGCCGCCAGTCTCCGTTTCAGCTGCTGGAGGTAATCGCTGCTAAAAAGGCCCTGTTGGGGCTCGTAGAGGTTCCAGCCGATTTCCAGCGTGACCACCCGCACTCCCGCCTTGTAGTTCTGCGCCAAGTGGTTCATCTGCGGCTGTAGCACACCGTAAACGCCGGCATCTTTTCCGTCTTGAGACTTCGAGGGGAGCGACTGGGCCACCCCTATCAACAGGGCCATCAGCCCCGCAGCCAAGAACAGGGCTGACAGGACTTCCCGCTTCGGCTTGACATCCCGAATCATCTTGGGCTCCAACCTGCGAACTTCGGGTCGCGGGAAAAAGGAGGCGGGAACGGTCTCTCGGCACGGTCCAGCACAAGTTGGCCGTCGTTCCCCGCGACAGGGAAACATGCTATCCGCGACGGCGGGAAACAGCAAGAACCCCCGCGTGACCGCGGGGGCTTGTGAAAACCATTCGCGCGGGGCGGTCTCAGAGGCCGAGGCGTCGCTTGCACTCGTCGAGGATTTCCCGGGTCCGGCTGGCGCCGACACGGGTGACGCCGATCGCACGGACGGCCAGCAGCGTGTCCAGGTCGCGGACGCCGCCGGCCGCCTTCACCTGCACGTGGGCCGGCGCGTGGCGGCGCATCAGCTTCAAATCGTCCAGCGTCGCCCCGCCCGTGCCGTATCCGGTGCTGGTCTTGACCCAGTCGGCCCGCAATTCCCCGCAGATCTCGCACAGGTGGATCTTGTGCTCGTCGGCGAGGTAGCAGTTCTCGAAGATCACCTTGACCTTGGCCCCGGCCGCGTGGGCGGCCTCGACGATCGGGGCGATGTCCGCCCGCACGTAGTTCCAGTCGCGGCTGAGCACCTTGCTGATGTTGACGACCATGTCCAGTTCGCGTCCGCCGTCGGCGAGGGCCTGCCGGGCCTCGGCGAGCTTGACGGCCGTCGCGTGCCCGCCGTGCGGGAAGCCGATCGTCGTGCTCGGAACGACCGTCGAGCCGGCGAGGATCTCCGCGCACCGCTTGAGGTAGTACGGCAGGATGCACACGCTGGCGACGTCGTATTCGACCGCCAGGCGGCACCCGGCCTCCAGGGCGGCGGCGTCCAGGGTGGGGTTCAGCAGCGAGTGATCGATCATTTTCGCGATGTCGGCGTAGGTGTAGTCCACGGCCTGCGTCTCCTGCTTTCGGGCCAGGGTCGGGCCTTTTTACATGGACACATCAACATCTGTTCGCTTGGAGATCCGCGGCGTCGCGAGCGATTCGGCGCGGCAGCCGGCCGGCGGCATGGGAACATGCTACCCGCGACGGCAGGAAACGCAACGGAAATCTTTCCGGCCGGAAACGCACTCGCGCGGCGCGGGGACACTCGCTACTCTTTGTTTTTCAGCTTTCCGTTTTCCGCTTTCCGCTTTCCACTCGGCGGCTCCCGGTGACTGCTCCCTCACGGTCGAGGCTCAGTAAGAGGCGCGCGAGGTGCGGTTGTGGAATTGTCTGATCGGCCGCACCGGAGGGGGCAAAAAAGGGGCAAAAAAGCCCCCCGAAAGGGGTGCGAAACCACCCGGAAAAGAACGCGAAATCCGCAAATAAGCGAGGAAATAGGGGTAAAAGAAAGGCGCGGCGGAGGGGAAATCCGCCGCGCCTCGCGCGTCGAGAGTGGACGACCCGCCGGGGCGGCCCGGCGCGGCACGCCTATTGCTGGTCGTACCCGGTCAGCGGCCGGCACCACACGTTCCGGAAGCGCACCGCGTCGCGGTGGTCCTGGAGCACCACCGGCAACTCGGCCGCATGGGGCGCGTAGGCCGCGAGCTTGCGGTGCTGCGTGGGGCCCTGGAGCTCCTTGGCGTGGTGGAGCACGATGCCGTTATGGATCACGGTGATGCGCGCGGGGCTGACAAGCTTGTCGCCGTCGAATCGCGGGGCGATCCATACGATGTCGTACATCTGCCACTCGCCGGGCTTGCGGCAGGCGTTGACCAGCGGCGGGTACTGCCCGTAGATTCCGCCGGTCGTGCCGTCGGGGTAGGTGGGGTTCCGGTAGCAGTCGAGCACCTGGATCTCGTAGAGGCCCATGAGGAACACGCCGCTGTTTCCGCGTCCCTGGCTGTCGCCGGAGACGGCAGCGAGCGCGGCCCATTCCACGTGGAGCTGGCAGTCGCCGAAACGTTTCTTGCTGGCGATGTCGCCCCCGCCGGCCACCACTTCCATGTATCCGTTCTCCACCTTCCACTTGGCGGGCGAACCGTCCTTGACGGTCACCCATCCGGACAGGTCGCGCCCGTCGAAGAGCACCACCGCGTCCGACGGCGGTTTGCCCGGCGCGGCCTGCGTGCTCTCCGTGCCGGGGGTGACGACCCGCGGCTGCGGGCGGTCCGGATCGTGCACGTGATACTTCGAGCCCGGAATCACGGGCGTATCGGTGTAGCCTCGATTGATCTCTGCCATGTCTGCGTTCCTTTCTGTTGCCCCGTCACATCGCGCGGACGGGAACTCGTTTGCCCTTGCGGGAAGACTCGATCGCGGCGAACACCATCGCCAGCGACTGGATGTTGTCGTGACATTCCGTCTGCGGGCGCCTGCCCGTGCGCAGGAACGCCAGCATTTCGCGCAGCGCCCCGTGCATTCCGCCGTGCTTCATCGCCCGCACGGGAACCTTCAGGTCCTTCAGCTCGCTGTGGAAGCCGCCGGCCTTTCGGACCGCCTGCCCCCGGGGCGATTCATCACGCTCGTACAGAAGCGTACCCTTTTCGCCGATCAGACGCCAGTCCCCCTGCCAACTCGTGTGGCACCCCTCGGCGCACCACGAGCCGCGATAGGAGAACACGATCCCGCCGGTCATCTCGAAGAGGCAGTCGGCGGCCGCGTCGCCGCGATACCACGAGCCGCGCGGATTGAACTCGCGCGCGTAGACCGACACCGGGTCCGCGCCCGTCAGGAACCGCGCCAGGTCGAAGTGGTGGATCGCCATGTCCAGAATCAGCGGGCTGGGCATCCGGTCGCGGAATCCGCCGAAGTGGCAGCCCATGTAGAAGTCGCAGTTGGCCGTCGTCAGCCGGCCGATCGCGCCCGCGCCGATCGCGCCGCGGATCGCGTAGTGCTTGTCCACCCAGCGACGCGACTGGCTGACCATGTACAGCCTGCCCGCGCGATCGGCCGCGCGAACCATCCGCCGCGCCTCGGCCATGCTGCCGGCCATCGGCTTCTCGCCGATCACGTGGCACCCCGCCGCCAGCGCCGCGCACGTCACGGCGCAATGCGCGTCGGGAACCGTCAGGTCCACCACGAAGTCCGGGCGGTGCTTCCGCAGCGTCGCCTTCAGGTCGTCGGACGCCTCGGCCTCCAGCTCGTATTGGGCGATCTGCTTCCGCGCCGCCTCGATGTTCAGGTCCACGACGGCCACGACGCGGACCTTCTCCCGCCGCAACGGCGGAAACCACGCGTTGGAGATTCCGCCCGCGCCCACGACCACCGCGCGCTCTTTTGCCATGGTGAAATTCCCTGCCCCGGGCCTCGTCGCCACCGGAAACACGTCGTCGGAAGTGTATCCGCGCCGACAAAAAAATTCTTCCGCCAATGTCCAATTCTCGTGTAATATTATCCGGTCTCTTCGCCCTGTATTGCGATAAAACGCCGGTTTTTGCCCTTTTTCGTTTCCGGGGATATCTGCCATGGCCATCCAGACCGTCGACAGCACGCCGCCGTTCACCTGCTTCCCGGCGTCCTTGACGCCCGCCCCGCCGCGGAACCTGCACGCCCACGATTTCCACGAGTTCTATCTCTGCACCGAGGGCGTCGGCGCGCAGTTCACTCCCCGGCGGGAGTTCCCCATGCAGGCGGGCGACCTGTTCTTCTTCCCGGCCGGGCAGGGCCACTACGCCAACCGCTCCGCCGACGCCCCGTGCGAGGGCATCGTGCTCTACATCGCCGAGGGCGTCTTCGCGCAGGAGATCGGCGCCAACGAGGTGGCCGCCGGCGTGCTGCGGTTCCTCTGCGAGCGCGGCGCGCGGGACGAGAATCTCCTGCGCCTCTCGCCGGAGGGCGTCGCCGCGGTGACGGGCGCGTTCCAGGCCATGCTCGCCGAGAACCAGCGCAAGGCGCCCGGCTACCACTGCGCCATCCGCCTGCGAATCCAGGAGATGCTCCTGGCGATCCTCCGCGACGCCCAAGTGCTGCCGCACCTGCGCGACGTCTTCGGGCCGCCCCAGGCGCGGGACCACATCGTGGACGTCTGCCGGTTCGTCGAGACGCGCTACCGCGGCGCGATTTCAGTGGATCAGGCGGCCGAGATCGCCGGGCTCAGCCGCAGCCACTTCCACGCCCTCTTCCGGCGGCACACGGGAAAGACCTTCGTCGAGTACCTCAACGAGGTGCGCGTGCGGGCAGCGGTCCGGCTGCTGAAGGAAACCAGTTCCCCCATCCTCGACGTCGCGCTGGCCTGCGGGTTCGGCAACCTCAGCCACTTCTATCACGTCTTCCGCCGCCTGACCGGCCAGACCCCCCGCGCCCTGCGGAGCAACAGCGAGGACTGAGGACCGAGGACTGAGAAAAGACCGGAAACCGGAACCTGGAACTGGGGAACCGGGGACATGGAAAAACCACCCCGCGCGGAACCGGGTTCCTTGTTCCGGATTCCGGGTTCCGTACTTCCGTTTCCCAGTCCCTGGTCCCGAATCCCTCGCCTTGTTCCCCTTGCCCTTTTTCCGCCGGCGGGCTATGATTTTGTGTGTCGGGCAATGACGTTCATTTCCAAACCTCGCGGGAGACAGATCGATGGCAGACTATACGTACGAGCAACTCAAGGACATGACGGTGGCGCAGCTGCGCGAGATCGCCAAGGGGCTGAAGGACGACTCGCTGGAAGGCTTCAGCACGATGCACAAGGACCACCTGCTGCCGGCGATGTGCAAGGTGCTGGGCATCCACACGCACCACGCGGCCGAGGGCGCGGAAAAGCTCCGCATCAAGACGACCATCCGCAAGCTCAAGACGGGGCGCGACGCGGCCATCGCCGCCAAGGACACGGCCCGCGTGGCCGCCCTCCGCACGGAAATCCACGCCCTCAAACGCCGCCTCCGCCGCCTGGCCGTCGGATCGTAAGAAGACCGGAACCGGGAACTGGGGAACCGGGAACACGGGAATAGCATCCTGCGCGGA
>DNAS01000079.1:0-191 GCA_003485185.1 Phycisphaerales bacterium
GACCGCGGCGACAACGAACCTGCCGCCGTAACCGTGCCGCCCGATGCCGAAGAAGAAAGCATAAGAGAACCGCCGGCCGACGAGTCGCCGGCTGTGGAACCGTGCGAGGAACCCGTCGAGGCCGTCGCGCCGGAAGAACCGCAGCGCGCGGAATCTCCCGCAGCGCCGGTAACGGCCGAGGGCGATTATCC
>DNAS01000079.1:390-1146 GCA_003485185.1 Phycisphaerales bacterium
CGCGAACGGTTGCGACGGCTGGCCGCGGGCGGCGAACAGCAGGAAAATCCTGCGGAGTAATCCACCCCGGAGGACGGCGACGATTCGCCGGAGCAGTCGAGCCGGTGGCGGCGATTCCTGGGCGGATTGCACGCCAAACCGTGATCCAGACGAGGGGCGGTGCGGATTGGGAGCGATGAACAACAGGAAACCGACAGACCTGGTTTCCGGGCGTCTGAACGGCGCCCGCCGAGCGGACGGGCCGTCACGCGCCAACTACGGGCGTGACCGCCTGGGAATCGCGCCCGAATCCGAGCAAGCGCCTCCGCCGCCCGCCGCGCCCGCCAAGGCCAATGCGCCGTCGCTGGAGGAGATTCTCCAGGGCACGGCCCCGACGTCGCACCACGCCGACCGCTTGGAGTTCCGCGCCGCCGGCGACGGGCCCTCGCCGTTCCGCCCGAAGCCCGCGCCGCCCGTCCGCGCGCGTCCGGCGCCGGCTGCGCCGCGCCGTCAGCCGCCGCAAGGTCCGAAGATTCGTCGCGGGGTGTGGGTCGCGGCGATCGCCGGCGCGCTGCTCATCATCCTGCTGGCGTGGATTCTCAGCCCGGATCGCGAGCTGGCGCCTTCGCCGGCCCAGGCCGGCGCGATGACCCGCCAGATCGCGCCCGCGCCGGCCGATCCGCAAACGGACGAGCAGGCCCGCGAGAGTTCCGCCGACGCCCAGCCGGCGTTTGACCGCTGGGCCGCTTCGCACGCCATCGAGGATGCCTGGTCGTC
>DNAS01000079.1:1259-5770 GCA_003485185.1 Phycisphaerales bacterium
ATCGAGGATGCCTGGTCGTCCCTGCATCCGACGGCCGACGCGTCGCCGCCGGCCCCGAGCGTACCGCCGCCCGCGCCGACCGTGACGGAATTCGTTCCGCCTGCGCCTGCGCCCGCCGAGCCGCCTCCCGCCGCGCCTCCCGCGCCGGAGAAGGCGAAGACGCCCGTCAATCCGCAGGACTACGCGCTGACGGGGATCATCCGCCGCGCGGAAGGGCCGCTGGCCAACATCAACGGGCGGTTCGTGCCGGTGGGCGGAACCGTGGACGGGGCGAAGGTCCTCGCCGTGCAGGATTTCTCCGTCGAGCTGGAGAAGGACGGGCAGCGGTTCTCCGTGGGCTTCCACGTGGCCGCGCCGGAAAGCGACCCCGCCTCCGACTCGTCCGCTGCCACGCAACCCGTCGGCGATGAATAATCTGGGCGCCACCCTCAAGCGGTGTCTGCTTGAGGGTGTCTTCATGCCTGATGTTGGCCGCTGAAATTCGCGAATCGCGAATCGCGAATTCAGGCCAGGGCCGATTCGATCCGCTCGATGCGGTACTCGCCTTCTTCCTCGCCGATGCGCAGGGCGACCATCTCGCCGGCCTGCTTGCCCATCAGCGCCAGCGCCAGCGCGCTCTGGTAGCTCAAGACGCCGCGCGACGGGTCGCTGTCCCAGGGCCCGAGGAATGCAAAGACGTGCTCCGGGCCGTCCGGAAGGCGCTTCAGCGTGACGCGCGAGCCGACGCCCACCGTCTCTGCCGGCACGTCCTGGGCGTGGAGGATCCGCGCCTTGGCGAGTTCGTCCTGCATCTGGGCGGCCTGCGCCTTCAGGCGGCGCTGCTCCTCGATGGCGTACTGCCACTCGCTGTTCTCACTCAGGTCCCCGTGCGACGCCGCTACCCCGATTGCCCGCGAGTTCTCGAGCATCTTCACTTCCATCAGGTTCTTCAATTCCGCCTCGCGGGCGTGCAACGCCTTCTCGGTCGTCCAGAGGACGTTCTCGTCCAGCCAGGGCTCCACGCGGGCCCTGAGGAACAGGCTGTAGAAATTCTCCTTGAGCATCTGGAGCATCTGCTCGCGAACGGTCTCTGCCAGCCCGTCGCTGCGCTCGACGCGGCGTTTGATCGTGGCGGCGACGGCCTCCGTCATCTCGCCGACGGCCTGTCGGTATGCCGCGTAGTTGTTCGCCGACAGGGCGCTCCGCACCTCCTGGTAGACCTCCTTGCGGTCGGCCGATCGGACGTTCCAGTCGTGCTCGGCCGTCTGAAGGGCGCCGAGCAGGCGGGAGAGCAGGTCCAGCTTCGACGGGCAGGCGGCGACAGCCTCGGCCGGGCCTTTCCACAGCCAGACGCACAAGGCGATGTTCTCGATCGGGTTGGCCAGCGCGTCGGCGACGGCGGCATCGATGGCTTCGCCTCGCCCGGCGGCGCGAAGCTGGGTGCAGATCGCGTCGAGTTGCGACGCCGGCGCGACGCCCAGCAGCTTCTGGAACCCGTCGGCGGCGTCGGGGCGGGCAGCCAGCGCCTCCAGCGCCGCCGGCCAGAGCGACGCGTCGTGCAGGTGGGCGATGGCGGCAGCGGGATCGCGGCTTTCGGCCAGGAGTTCCGCAGCCGTCGGGCAGGCGGCCTGGGGCGCGGGCGCGCCGGCGGACAGTGCGGCGTCCATCGCCAGCGCCGCCAGCAGTGCGTCGGCGGGTCGGCGGGTGCGGTAGTCGGTGATTTCCTTCGCCAGCGCCTCGACCAGCGGGGCGAGGAACGTCTCGTTGGCGGCCTGTTTGCGCTGCGAGCATTCGCGGAGGTATTGCTGAATCACCGCCAGTTGCGCCGTAGGCGTGCGCGCTTCGCCGGCGGCGGGGGCGAGTTCCTCTTCGAGCGTGCGTCCCTGCGGATGATAGCTGACGACGACCGGGCTGCGCCCGTCCACGCTCAATTGCGGGCAGCGCTTGGCGGCTGTGCGGGCGCGGCTCCACCACGAACTCCACTTGCCGGATTCCAGGTAGTTGCCGACCAGCAGGGCCTTCAGCGCGTCGGCGTCGATTTGCCCCCCGCGGCTCTGGCAGATGCCGATCAGCACGCCCGCCGGGTCGTCCTGGATCAGGCGGCCCAGTTCCTCCCCGCGGAGCTGGCAGAGCACGCGGAAGTCCGCCGGGTCGGCGGGCTCGAATTCGTCGGCGAGTTTCTTGGGGTCGAACCGCGCAGTCCCGCCCGCCATCGCGAGCACGAACTCGCCCAGCGCGTCATCGAAGCGCTCCACGCGGGCGGCGCGGTGGTCGAAGCGGTTGACGAGGTAGCCCCCGGCCTGGAGGGACAAACAGACGTCCAGCGTCCGTGCGGCGCGGCGGGGCGATTGCCCGCCCGTCAGCCCCGACGCGGCCAGCAGGGCGCGGAAATGTTCCCGGGAACCCCACGCCCGCTGGTAGAGGGCCACCGCCTGCTTGCGCAGTTCGGCGGATTCCGGCACGGCCAGCAGCAGCGCGCGCCCGAGTTCCAGCGCCGCGGCGGGTTCCGCGGCTTCGACGCGCTCCGACAGCAGCATGGCGGCCATCGTTTCCGCCTCGGCCGTCTTGCCGGCGGAGACCAGCGCTTCCAGCACGGCCGTCATCTGGTCCGCCGGCGCGTTCTGCTCGACCGCTTCCAGCCAGGCGCCTTCCACCGCGTCGATGTCTCCGGCGGCGATCCATTCCACGACCTGATCCACGTTCATGCACGCACCTTCCAGAAGGGGATAGAGGTTCCGTATTGTCGCATGTCGATCAGCGCCGGTCGAGGGGGAACCGTCAAAAGGGGCGGACGGGGGCGAGTGGAAAATCCGCACCGCGCCGGCGCGACGCTTGATTTGAGGTTGCGAGCCTTGTAAATAATATCCCTTACAACGGACTTGCGATCCTTCCCCGCTCCGGCCGGAATGGTTCGGCAGAGGACAGCCAGGGCTCGGAGAAGCCGGATGGATAACTGGACCAAGGGAGCCATTGGGTGACGAAAACAGGATTCCGGGGTATGGGGATGATCGCGGCGGCGCTTCTGGCTGCGGCGGGGGCGAAGCCCGCGACGGCCCAGAGCCCCACAGAGGTGGAAGAGCGCAAGGGCGAGTATTGCGGCCTGTGCGAGGCGAAAAAACGCTTTCACCAAGCGACCCCGTGGCTTGAGGTGGGCGCCGACCTGCGCCTCCGGGCGATCTACGACCAGGCGGTCACCAGCCTGGACAAGGACTCGCGCGGGCACGACCGCTTCTGGCAGCGCTTCCGCGCCCGCGTTTGGGGCAAGATCACGCCCATCGAGAACCTGGACGTGAACGTGCGCCTGGTGACCGAGCCGCGGCACTACTGCCGGCCGGACACCCAGAACGACAAGTTCATCCGCCAGGAAGTCCTGTTCGACCAGTTGAACGTCAAGTGGAGCAAGATGTTCGGCCTGCCGATGAACGCGACGGTTGGGCGGCAGGACATCCGCCTGGGCGAAGGCTGGCTGGTGAATGAGGGCACGCCGCTGGACGGCAGCAGGACGATCTTCTTTGACGCCGCCCGGCTCGTCTGCGACCTGAAGGACCTCAAGACCCAGGCCAACCTCATCTACATCGAAAACCACGCCAACAGCGGATACTACATCAAACCGTTCGACGACGACCACGTGGACCTCGCCGAGCAGGACGAGCGCGGCGCGATCCTGTACCTGTCCAACAAATCGATCGCGAAGATGCAGATCGACGGCTACTTCATCTGGAAGCACGACAGCGGCGCGCGGAGCAGGTATTCCAAGGCCACCGAGGGCGACCTGTATACCTTCGGCGTGCTGGTCAAGGGCGACCTGGACGACCACTGGAAATACTATGCCGAGGCGGCGCCCCAGTTCGGAAACAAGAACGGGTACGACATCTCGGCGTTCGGCCTGAACAGCAAGCTGAGCTACCTGTTCAAGGACCCGAGGAAGAACGGCCTGCACCTGATGTACGAGTATCTCTCGGGCGGGGAGCACCCGGCGGAGAACTTCGACAGGCTGTGGGGGCGCTACCCGCAGTGGTCCGACATCTACAACGGATACATCGACTCGATCGAGGACAAGGCCGACAACAGCTCGAACCTGCACCGCGTGGGCCTGGCCTGGTCGGTCGAGCCGACCAAGAAGCTCGAGATGCTGACGTCGTGCTCGCTGCTGTTCGCCGACGACAATTACGCCAAGGGCACGGCGACCGGTCTGAGCGACAGCGGGTGCTTCCGCGGGCAGGTGGGCTCCTGGCTGTTGAAATACACGATCAACGAGCACGTCAAGGGGCACCTGCTGGGCGAGGTGTTCGGACCGGGCGACTTCTACGCCGACGCCCGGAACGACGTGGCGACGTTCCTGCGGTTCGAGATCGTCTTCAGCTGGTGAGGCCTCGCCGCGATCCGACGCGCCGGACGGAAATGAAGGCGCCGGTCCTTTCCGGGACCGGCGCCCTTTTTTTCCCCTGAAAATCGCTGAAATCCTCAAGCGACGGGGTGGCACGGCTTGCTCGCAAGCCGTGTTCCTGAGAATTCGGCAACACGCTTTGCAA
>DNAS01000147.1:0-236 GCA_003485185.1 Phycisphaerales bacterium
TGACCGGCAGATCAAACGATGGAAGGCGATGCGGCGGCACATCGCGCAGATTCGCCTTCACTGCCGGCGCGGAGACCTCGCATGCCGGCGGAAGCAGCGGCAGGCGCTGCTCCACTGGGCATACGACAGCCGGAAGCTCTGAGGGGTGGATTTTCGCGCGAGTTTTTAGCGTCAGGCCGCGCTTTATGGGCGATTTCCGGCGCTTTTCCGAGGTGGGGTGGCGCTTTCCGAGGGCC
>DNAS01000147.1:395-3113 GCA_003485185.1 Phycisphaerales bacterium
TTCCGAGGGGAATAAAGGGGTTTTTCGATGGGTTCGGCGTCCGATTTTTCTCGTTTCGTGAGGGGGGAGGCGTGCAATTTGCCGCCCGGAGCGGCACGGAATGTGTGTTGACAGTGCATTGAAAAGATGTATAATCTAGATAATGGTCTTAATTATATGCGCGGGGAGCTATGGCTAAATACATCGAAATCGCAACAAGGCTCGAGAAGCGGATTCGTCACGGCGATTATCGCCTCAGGAGTTTTCCGTCCCACGCCGCACTGGTGACGGAGCTGGAGGCCAATCCGCGGACGGTCACCAAGGCCTTGGACATGCTGATCGACCGGGGGTTCCTGATTCGCCAGCGGACGGGGCGGGTGATCCTGCCCGACCAGAACGATAAGGCGGTCATGCACCTGGGGCTGGTCGCGCCGGCGTACCCGACCTCGCTGACGTTCCTGTGGCATCGCGGCATTCACGGAATGGTCCAGGAACGCGGCTGGGAGATGAAGTTCGTGCCGTATACGCACTGGGAAGACACGGGGATCAACGACGCGTTGCAGGGGCTCGACGGCGTGTTCTTCATCGGCATCGGCGACAACATTCCGCCGGAGGTGCTGGACCGCATTCGGCAGAGCGGCACGCCGACCGTCGCGCTGGAGGTGGATACCTCCGCGAAGGGCCTGCCGTGCATCCGCCTGTCGAATCCGGCCGACATTCACAAGCTGCTGAACCACCTGCGGGAACGCGGCCATCAGCGGGTGGATTGCCTGAACACCCAGCCGATGAACCCGATCATCCGGGATCGCATCCAGAGCTGGCAGTTGTGGTCGGCGGCCCACGAGGCGAGCGGGACGCTGATCAACGAGCCGGTGCACGTTTTCGGCCCGCCGGTGGAGCAGGCCTACCGCGTGGCGATCGAGGCGATCCGCGCGAATCGCCTGCAAAGCTCGGCCCTGCTTTGTGTTACGAGCGCCGCAGCCTTCGGCGTGATGCGGGCCCTGCAGGACACCGGACGGCGCGTCGGAAAGGACATCGACATTTGCGCCGGCGACGATTCCGGCCATATGGCCGAGTATTCCAACCCGTCGCTGACGTGCCTGAAGGATCCCAACATCAAGCCGTATATCCACGCCTGCCTGAACTGGTTCGCCCGTGGCGGACGGGACTGGGTGGGCTCCTTGCTGATCCAGCCCTTCGACTCGCCCCTGTTCATCGGGGAATCGACTGGCGGCACCTCGCCCATGCCCTAGAAATTCCGGCTTCCAAACCGTAACGGGAATCCCTTTTTAGGCTTACGACCATTCAAGAGATTCGTAATTTCTGGATTGACAATGCGACAGTGTTCTGTATAATGAATTAAGAATGCAACGATACGTTGTATTTCCGCAAAGAAGCAAGATTCAAATTTGATCGACGCGGTGTGAATTTCGGAGGTTTCCATTCCGCCAAGTTGGGCTTGGTGGAGCGTTGTACGGGCTTGTCCTGATGAAGGACTAGGAGAAACGCCTTAAGCATCACTCACTTCAGAGGGAAACGGAAAAGGAAAGGAAAGGAACCATGAAGAGAACTCTAGCATCATTGTCTGTTGTGGCCGTGACGGTCCTGGCCTTGCTGCCGGGCGTGTCGCTGGGCGATGCGCTGGCCTGGGACGCCAACGGCGGGACCGGCGGCGCGTGGGAAACCGCCGCCAACTGGAACCCCGACCAGACGCCGGTCGCGGCGGACACGCTCTCCATCAACGCCGCTTCCAGTTCGGGCAGTCCCGTCGTGATCTCCGGCGCCGCGGCCAATGCGACCAGCCTGATGCTCGGCAACGCCGCCGGGAACACCGGGTACCTGAGCATCGGCAACAACCTGACACTCAGCGGCGCCATGACGGTCGCCTTCAAGGGGACGGCTGAGGTGACGCAGACGAGCGGGACGGTCAGCGTCGGCAACCTCGGCGTCGTCACGCATTCGAGCAGCGCCGCGTCCCCCGAGCACGGCTACTACACGATCAGCGCCGGGTCCATTTCGACGAGCACGACGTTCAACGTCTCGACGAACGCCACCGGCACCACCGCCCAGTTCCACCAGGACGGCGGAACGATCACCGTGGGCACCAACTTCATGCTCGGAAGCGGCTTGACGGCCGGCTCGGGCACGGGCCTCTACGAGATGACCGCCGGGATCCTGACCGTGACCGGATCAGGGGACATCGCCTACAAGAGCGCCGGCACCCAGGAGTTCCGCCAGAGCGGCGGAACGGTGAGCATCGGGACCACCCTCAACATCGGCAGAGGCCACAGCACCGGCGCCAGCACCGGCGGCATCCTGGTCCTTTCGGACGCGGCACAGTTCTCCGTGGGCACCAACGTCGCGGTCGGCACCGGCACGCTGACGGCCGGGCCCGTCAACGGCAAGATCAAGCTGGACGGCAGCAAGACGGGCGCCGGGACGGACATGGCGATCGGCGGAAACCTGACGTTCGGCAACACGCAGAGCAGCAGCACGCTCATTGCCGTCATCGACAACGACGCGATCACCCTGGCGAGCAACATGCGCAAGATCGGCGTCACGGGCACCGCGACGTTCGCCTCGACCTCGCTGCTGGACGTCGCCTTCGGCGCCGGCGTGACGCCGTCGGCCGGAACCTGGACGCTGCTGACCGCCGCCACGCTGACCGACAACGGCTTGTCGTTCGCCGCCGGCGTGGACGACGACCTGAGCGACGGAATCGGCTGGTCCTTCAGCACC
>DNAS01000108.1:0-833 GCA_003485185.1 Phycisphaerales bacterium
ATTCAAGCGTGAAATGCTCTAGGTGTCGCAGAGATTCGGCGGCTCAAGCAACTGGAGGAGGAGAACCGTCGGCTGAAGGGCCTGGTGGCCGACCTGACCTTGGATAAGCAGATCCTTCAGGACGCCTTGTCAAAAAAGCTCTGAGGCCCGTCGCCAGGCGGAAGCTGCAATGCCGGACGCAGCAGGCGTACCAGATCTCCGAGCGTCGGGCCTGCTCGATTCTCAGGTCGAATCGTTCGACGGTTCGTTACCTGAGCGTGGCGGATCCGCAGGAGTCTTTGCGGTTGAGGCTGAGGCAGTTGGCGGCGAAGCATGTCGGCTATGGCTACCAGCGGTTGCACATACTCCTTCGCAGAGAGGGTTGGCCGGTGAACCATAAGCGGGTGTATCGATTGTACCGTGAAGACCAGTTGTGCCTGCGGAAGAAGCCTCCGCGGCGGCGTGTGGCGTGCCGCAAACGGGAAGACCGGCCGACGGCGACACGGAAGAACGAATGCTGGTCGATGGACTTCGTTTCGGATCAGCTTTACGACGGACGCCGGATCCGGGTGCTGACGTTAGAGCAGTTCACGTTCATTCGTAGCGATATCCACAGGAACTGAACCAGCCTTGAGCATCAGCCGGCAGGATGGCCTTGAGGGCCGCTGCAATGGCATCCAACAAAGCCTGTTCGGTCCGCGCCTTGGCCTTGCGGAGCAACTGCTTGACCTTCGACCACATCTTCTCGATGGGGTTCAGGTCCGGACTGTACGGTGGCAGGAACCAGACTTCTGCGCCCGTGGCCTCGATGGCGGCCACAATATCCGGCGTCTTGTGGGGAGCCAGGTTGTCCA